>DKDC01000016.1:0-15325 GCA_002451695.1 Prevotellaceae bacterium UBA6858
TCAGACATAATTCAAACTACATCGGACGTAGTTTTTCCTGTGTCCGATGCAGTTTTCGCGGCTTAGGTATATCAAAATTCTGTTCTGGAAAAGGGACCCCTCAAATTAGCTGTTTTATGCCACTTTTACATGGAAGCCGCCAGTACAACAGACTAAAAGCATCATTTGTTTGGACAAACTATACAAAATCCACATGAACTGCCTCCGACATCACCCTTCGCTAATACATCAAAGCCACGCCTGTTTGGGGCGTGGCTTTGTAGTGCCGTTGTGGCTTACGCCTTATTAATGGTTGGTGATTATCGTCTTGTATTTGAAGTCTTTCACCTTGCTGTCGTCCAAAGTGCCGTCAACGTACCACATTACGTGGCAGTCGTTGAACACAGCAAGCGTCTCGTCAATGGTTGTGGAGGATTTTGTCTCCCACTTGGAGCATACCACGGGGCGGCCGAAACGGTAGGCTACGCTGTTGAGCCAACCGAGTTCCGGGGAGTCCTGCGAGGAGTTGTACGACACGATGTCGCTGAGCTTCCAGCAGAGATACGTAAGGTTCACGCTGCCGAAGCCGTGGGTTAGCATATTCCAGCCGTTGCGCTTGCCGTGCACCAAAGCGTCAATGTAGTCGAAATCCGCGCTGAACTTGCTTGTCTGCACGTTGGGGGTGATGAACACAGGACGCTGCGGCGAAACGCTTCTTGCCGCCTCGAACAATTTTGGGACAAGGGCGAGCATCTTGGCGTTGGTAGCCTGTGATGCCGTGCCGGGACGGTTGTAAATCTCCCACGCCTTTATGCGCGGGTCGTTGTTGTAAGTCTTTACCACATCCGACACATAGTTGCAGAGAACCGTGGCATTGCGCGTGGCATAACGGTCATCAAGAAGGGTTGGCAGCACTGTCATGCCATATTTGGCGGCAGCGTCGAGAACCTCGTTGAAACTTTCGATAAAGGCATCCCTTCCGCCGGCGTAAGTCCTAAAGTCGAGGCGCACCTGCACACTGTTGTAAATGCCTTTCGGACCTTGGGCCTCTATGCCCGCAACTGCCGCCGCCGGAGTTGAGTAGGAAAGGCCTTTCAACGGCTCATGGTTCACCATTGCCCAAGCCTTCCACGAAGGCATCTTGTTGGTGTCGCCGTCCTTCACTATATACAGCGGGGTGTTGCTGAAATTCCTGACCTCGGTTGCGTCAAGCTGCGTTGAAGACACCCAATTGACGTGCAGGGGCGAGAACTCGCTTTGCAGCTTTTGGGTGTTCATGAAAAACAGCGGGCGGTTGTATGCCGCGAAAAGGTTTTCGAGCTGCGGCGAACCGACCTCCACGCCGTCAGCCATATTAAAGGCGGTTACATCGCTGACCTGCCACAGATAGTTGGCGCAATCGGTCGCGGTGGAGTCGGCCTGTTGCGCTCCGTCAATCATGGGCGCGGCAAACATGGGCTGATTGGGGAACGTGTAGCGCACATAGCTGAACAGGTATGAGAACACCGACATGAAATCGGCGGGTTCGCTGGCCGTTGTCTGCTCAAACAGACACCAGCCCGCAAAGCGGGAATCGTTATAGAACCTTTCGATTATATTTGATATGTACAACGCCATAGCGTTCTTTGACGCCACAAGCTCGCTGCTCGTAAAGAAAATGGGGATGAGCTTTATGCCGGCATTGCTCGCCTTTACGGCCAACGCGCTTATCTTGCTGCGGTAAGCCGAAGCCCCCTGTGCCGTATAATCCTTGTAGCTAAGGTTCACCGTCATGGTGTTGTAAGCACCGTCCGGGGAATGCTGCGTGAGCCATGTGTCAGCCTCTGTCAGCGAACCGCCCTTGATGCCTTTCACAGGTACGTCGTTCATCCACTTCCATGCACGGCGCTTTGTCCAACGCTCCGTTATCTCCTTTCCGGGATATACTGCCTCGCTGCCTTCTTGGAAACGGAACATCTTTACATATTCAAGCTCGCGCTCGTCAATGGGATCGCCGCCCGCATAAAGTATGTTGTGGAACATGGGTTCGTAAGCGTAGTATGCGGAACGCCCCCAACGCACCTCCCAATTGGGGTCGCAAGCGTAAAGCCCCCATGTGTAGAAGCCGATTTTGTGCTTGGAATACTCCGAAAGGCTCATAGCCATGCCGGAACCGTTGGTGTGCGTAAGGCATTCGGTGCAGACCAGCGGACGATTGTCGATTTTCTTGAAACGGTTGATTACGTAGTTGATGTTGGAACTGTGGCCCTCCTGCATCACGTAGTCGTGGAAATTGTGCAGGTCCATTTCCTTTTCGGCCGCACGGCGCACTGCGGTGTATGAGTTTTCCGCTGCCGCAGAAATCTCCGGGTCCCAAAGAATAGAGGAAGTTATCGCCTGTGTGCAACCTTCTTCCCTGCACCATTGGGCAATCTTGCGAATCCACTCCATCTGCTTGGCGCAGTTCTCGCCTGACATTAGCGGCTCGTTCCATATATCCCACATTATGATGCGTTCGTCGCCACGGAAATAGCGTATGATTTCCCTAACTTTCTTTTCCATGTCGGCAGAATCGGTTGCGCTTGTAGGTACGTGGGTGAAGCCGAACACAGGGGCGCAGTTCATGCCGTGCTTGTCGGCAATCTTTGCATAGTCGTCCACGCTCTGTATGTAATTCCAGCTTCCCGGCCACCAGCGCACCGAATTGTAGCCTATCTGCGCGGCACGCTGCAACGCCTCATCCTGCGAAACGGCATCGCAAGGCGGTTCGGGATGGTTGATGCCTATTATGGGACTATGGCGGTCAAACCACTCTTGTGCCTGCTGCTCGCTCCATATAGGGCGTTCGTTAGGATGCTGCTTTGATGAGGTGGCAAGAAAAATCCGCTTGTTCTGCGCGTCCGCCGCTCCGCAGAAGAGCATTGCGGCAAGCGCACACGCCATTGTCTTTATGCTTATTTTAATCTGCATCGTTATCTTATTTCACAAGTTTCTTTTTGTTGCCTATAATATAAACGCCCTTGGGAAGATTTTCCGCGTCCTTGTCGCCGGCATCACACTTTATCAGCGTTCCGTCTGTGGTGTATATGCCCTTGTTTCCTTTGCCCGCCGCATCAGTGCGCACATTGTCCATGCCAACCAAATCGTCAACCAAATCCATCTGGTCGGTGCGGAAAGGAAGTACCGGCAGATTGTTTTCGCCGTAGATGTTGCCTATAGGATAGTCGGCCCAGTTGTAATATATTGCGTACGGACGCAAAGGACGAGTAACGGAAATCTCGAGAGTTTTGTCGCCAACAACCTTTGTTGTCGTTTCGTAGAACTTCCTGTATGTCTTGTCCTGGAACATGAAGCCCACAGGCACGGAGTCGTTGCGCACATGGATTTTCTTGTCGAATGTTATATAAGCCTTCTTGTACTCAAAGCGGTAGCTTACAGGTTTGGGCGCATCGGCAACGACATCAAATCCATAAGTGTTTTTAAGTGCGAGCAACGCAAGGCGGCGTCCCACCTCCTGCTTGTTCTTGGGGTGAATGTCAGTTGGATTGCCCACATCCACTGCGGTTGCCATTCCAGTGCTGTCCATTTGCAGAGAGGTCTTCCACTGGTCCCAGCGCAGTTTCGCCCAATTGGAATTTTCCTGAAACACCGCCGGTGTCTGATATGCCGCAAGCTGCACGGTGTAGAATGGGAACTTGTAGCCCCAGTCTTTGCGCCAGCTCGAAATAAGGCTGTCCATAAGTGCCGTGTAATAGCTGCTGCCCCAAGCGTTAGCCTCTCCCTGATACCAAATCGCGCCGCGAATGGGATAGGAAATCATCGGGTGCACCATAGTGTTGTAAAGAAGCGTGGGAACTTGGAACTCGTTTTTCATATTAAGATATTTGCTCACAGAGTCGCGGTCGAAGTCATACTTTGCGCAATTGTCAAGAGTCCCCTTCAAGGCGGGAATTGTGCGTGCCGTCTCAAGGCTCACCCACGCCTCGGCGTTCGAGCCGCCATAAGCACACTGTATCAAGCCTATCGGGATGTTGAGTTCCTTGTAAAGCTCGCGTCCGAAGCAATAAGCCAAAGCCGAGAAATCGGGAATGCTCGACGGCGAGCAGGAAACCCAATTCGACCAAAGATCCGTGTCATCGGCAGGGTGGTTGCTTTTGCCCGAAGCGGCAACGCTCAGCAACTTTATCATAGGATAGTTCGCGTTCTTTATCTCCTCCTGATAATTGTTCATCAAGCCCCATGAACCCTGCACCGGCATCTGCATATTTGACTGCCCGGAGCAGAACCAAACCTCGCCAGCGTAAACAGGGTTCATTACGCGGGAGTCAACAACCACGTCCCTTCCGCCTTTTTTCTCAAGCTCGTAAACGCGGATGGCGTATGACTTTGTGGAAGCCTCCGGCACAGTTACCTTGAAAGAGAAATTGCCGTCCTCGTCGGCATATCCGTACACCCTTTGTCCGTCCCAGGTTGCGTTGAACATCATGTAGGCGTTTGGGGAAGCCTTTCCCTTGAAATTGAACACCGACTTCTGCTGCAAAACCATTTCGTTTGCATAATATGAAGGCAGGGTTATCTTGGCACTTACGGCAACAGCCGAAAGCGCAGCCAATATGGTTATAAATATTGTCTTTTTCATGAAATTCTGATTATCTCTATATATATTGATGGATTATTTCTTTTTGTCAAGATTTACAAGCTGCATCTCATCGGTGCGGAATGGAAGCACAGGCAGGTTGGTGTCGCCGTAGATGTTTCCTATCGGGTAGTCAGCCCAGTCGTAGCGAACGGCAGTAATCTTCCCAAGCCCTGCGCCGGTGATGCTTATTGTTGTGGGATTTTCGAGTTTGGCTTTTCCCTCCACGAACTTGTTGTTTGCATCGCAGAGAATGAAGCCGCAAGCAACGGAGTCGTTCCTCACATGGATTTTGTTGTTGAATTTGAGTGTGGCTTTGCCCTCCGAGAAACTGTACTTCACAGGAACGGGGGCCTCGCACACGAGATCCTTGAAGCCGTATGTCCTGTTGAGCGCGAGAAGTGCCATACGCCTTGCAACCTCCTGCTTGTTCTTTGGGTGGATGTCTTTTACGTTTCCCACATCAACAGCTGTCGCCATGCCAGTGCGCGGAAGCACCAATGTTTTCCACTGAGACCACCTCAAAGCCGCCCAATTGGATTCGGGCTGAACCGTTACCTGTTTCAAGAACCCTGCAAGCTGAACATAGTAAAACGGGAAATTGTAGCCCCAAAGCTTTCTCCAGCTTTCTATAAGGTTGTTCATTACCTTTGTATAATAAGGCTGGCCCACATTGTTGCACCCCTGATACCATATAACGCCCTTAATGGGAAGCACATGGAGAGGATGAAGCATAGTGTTGTACAGCAAAGTGGGTATCTGCTGCTCGGCACGCTTTGCGTACTTCTGTATTGTGTCGTTCACGAAGTTGTATTTTCCGTACTTTGCCAGTTCGTCTTTCAGCTCGGGCATGGTCTGCAACGTTTCAAGCCCCATCCATGCCTCCGCGCTTGCACCGCCGTAAGCAGACTGCACAAGACCGATGGGAACGCGCAGCCGGTCGTAGAGTTCCTTTCCGAAAAGGTATGCCAACGCCGAGAATTTCTCCACGTTCTTCGGCGAGCAAACCTCCCACGTTTTCCAAAGTTCGGTGTCATCGGCGGGCTTGTTCTTGTTTGCGAACATCCTTACCTGCAAAAAGCGTATCATGGGGTATTTCGCCGCATCAGCCACCTCGCGCGCATTCTCGTTTATCATACCCCAACCCTGCACCGGCATTTCCATGTTCGACTGCCCGGAGCAAAGCCACACCTCGCCGGCATATACGTCGGAAAGCACTTTCTCTCCGTCGCCGTCGTTAAAGCTTAGCTTGTATGATTTCATCGACGCGGCGGGCACGCGGAACTTTACCGTGAAGTTTCCCTGCGCGTCAGCCTTTGCGCTCACGGTCTTGTTATCCCACGAAGCCGTGAACTTAACCACGGAGTTGGGCGATGCCTTGCCCTTGACCGTCATCAGAGCCTTTTGCTGAAGCACCATATTGTCGGCATAAAACGAAGGCAGCACCACCTTGGAAGATGCGCCGGCAAACATTCCCGCCGCAAGCGCGGCGGCCATTATCCTGTACAGTGTTTTCATGTTACTGTTGTTTTTGGTCCATGCCGCTTATTTCACAAGCACCTTGTACGACACGCCCTTTGCGCTCACGAAATAAATTCCCGGCTCAAGCACGCTGTCATTGTTAAGTCGCACGCCCTCGTCGTTGTACAAGCTGTAAACATCAACGCCCTCAACCTTGATTACGCGGTTCACAACGGAAACCTTCACATTGTTTTCATTCAAAATCTTTGCTACCGACACGGGAACGCCGCTTGCGTCGCACACTTTCCACGCCCACACGGAATTTTCAAGGCCGTAAACGTTGAAACCCGGCTGTACGCTTGCGGAGTCCGCCGCAAAGAGGTAGCGGTCATCTGTGCCGTCGCTGTATTTTATCGCAATCTGGTTGTCGTTCAGTTCCTGGATTGTAAACGGCTTTATTGTGGTGCGGATTGTGGCAGCATTGGGAGTGTAGTAGTTCTCTTTCCATGCGCCCGCGCTGCTTATGTAGCGGCGTGAACTGCGGTTGCGGAAATAATACGTGCCGCTGTCATCGTTTGCAGCCGCCACAAGCTCCCACTCCTGTTTTGTGTTATCGGACATCTCGTTCACCAAAAAGCTGTAGCCCGTAGTGGAAGCCCTAAGCGAGTTGTCCTCTATGCACATTTGCGAGTATTCGGGATACGCGCTGGCAATCTTATAATACACCTTGTTGCCGTCAGCGTCTGTTGAGGGATAGTTTTGGGCTGACAGGCGGTTCACACCGCACAATGCCAGCAAAGAAATAAGCAGGATGCCTTTATTCATGATGAAAATTTGCAAATTGGTTGAACTTGGGTACAAAGTTAATCTATTTCACACGATAAGTTGTTTTCGTGTATGTTATTTTTTGCGAACATCCTGCAATGCCGCCGTCGCACGCCCCGCCTTTTTCGTTTTTTTCACGCGGCAGAACGGCAAATCCGGCATCCCCATGTTTGGGCAGGATAACGTACGCGCGTTTCGGATTTCGCAACCAAACACACGGCACACAATCATTCGGCAAATTCCGTCGCCGTGGGGGCGTATTGCATACGCCCCCACAAATGTCGCAAAACCATAATCGCCTGTCCTTTCCCATACACCCAAATAACCGCATCGGACATGGGAAAAACTATGTCCGATGTAGAAAAAATTATATCAGACATAATTCAAACTACATCAGACCTTTTTTCACCCACTCACAACACTCTGAAAAGCAAACGTTTGCAAATAAATCTCCAAGCAGGAAAATTCTTCTGAAACCCAACGGTTTACACCTTTTTTCTTGTTTCGGACAAAAGCTGTTCAATCCGCGAGAATCCCCACTTCGGCGGCGGTCGCAAAATCCTGACCATCGCAAGCGGAAAGGGCGGTGAAGCGCACATAGCGTGCCTTTACCGGTGTGGCAAACTCAACACGCTTTTCCTTTTGGTTGTCCTCAAACTCTCCCTGCGCCACTGCTTCTCCCCACGATTTGCCGTCCGTGCTGACCTGAACCTTGTAGCCTTTGATGCGTCCGTTGCGGTTGTTCTGGCGCGGAAGATACGTGAGTCCCTTTATCATCTTCACGCCCCCCGCGTCCAAGTCCACCCAATGCGGATGCTTGGCCACGGTAACGCTGTACATGGTATGCCAGAAAGTGTCGGGGTTGCCGTCGGTAAGGTGGGATATGTCGCCTTCGCCCGCCTCAACGCTGCTGGCGAAAACAACTTCGGTCGGCACGAGGTCTGTCTTGGCAAAACTCTCCACTGCCTTCAATTGTGGCGACCGCGCAGTCCACGCCTCCACTTTGCCGCCTTGGCGCAAGGCTATCGGGGCTGTGTATTTCTGGGCGCGTTTGCCGTTCAGGCTGAAATACACCGTTGCCGCAGAGTCCTGCGAAAGTATTGAAAGTTCTCCGTTTTTCGTCCTCTCCAAAACAAGCGGAGTGTCGCCCGAAGCACTCACGGCAGCCTTATTGTCAATGTTTCCGTTCACAGGACGTATAATAAAGCCGAAAGCGTGGGGCGTGGCTTTCACCACATCCTCCGACAGCGGTCCGCCCTGCCCGCAACTGTTTCCCCCGATGCCTGTTACGGCGCAGTCAAGATGCAGGTAAGTGTCCCCCGCAGCAGGAAGCTGGTAAGGATGAGCCGCAGTGTCGAGAGCCTGTTCCGAGTAAGCGAGGGCGGAAACGCTCATGCTGTTTTTGGCGACAAACACAGCCCCCGCGCCCGAAGCGTCGGTAAGCGCACACCAGCGCACGTCCTCGTTGTTGCTCATGCTCTGCGGCTTTCCGAACGGCACAAACTGCTCCTCAACCGTGCTTTCGTACCTGCCGACGAACTGCCCGGTCTTGCGGTCGTTGTAATTGTTCACCGGGCCGCGACCGTAGTATGTGTATTTGCGCATATCCTTCGGCACACGCAGCATATAGCCGAGGCGAGGAAGCACAAGCGACTGTTTGTTGGAGCTTATGGAACTTTCAAGCTCCACGCTGCCGTCGGGATATACCGTCCATACCTGCATTGCGGTGAACTTGAAATCGTCCGCGCCAAACGGTTTTCCATCAGCAGCCACACTTATCCTGCCCGAAGTGCCTCCCGTGCGCTTATAAGCGTGAGGGGCCTGCGCCTCCACGGTATATGAAACAACCACGCTGCCGTCCTTGCGGGTATATACGCTGCGGCGGGAGGCGCGGTGCCCGAGGTTGTTCAAGCCGTTTTCATACCAAGAATTACAAGCCCAGTTGTCGTTGTCGAGAGGTGCGCGGAACGCGTCCACACATGGGCCTCCGCCAGGAACTACAACGTTCTTTCCTCCGTAAACAAGCGAGCGCAGAGTGCCTTTTGCGTCATCAAATTCCGCGCAGAAGCCACTTCCGCTCACCGTTACGCCATTTGCGTTCTCCGCGAGCTTAGGCGTTTCTCCCGCTGCCGCCTTGCCCACGCCCTCGCGCCCTTCTGCCGCCTTTACAAACAGTTGTTCCTCGGCCTGCACATAGCCCTTGCTTGCCCACGGCATATCCTGGGGCAACAGGAACTGTATGCGCACGAAATATTCCTTGTCGGCCTTCAGCAAAGACTTGTCAATGCGCAGCGGCACAAGCAGCTTCGTTCGCGGGGGTATCGACTTTATGTTTGCGAGTGCGCCTTCCGCAACCGTGTGTCCGTCCTCCTCGAGCGTCCACTGTATGTCGTAAACTGCCGGCTCGAAATAGTTTTTGTTAAACAGCACAACCCTGCCGTTTCCCGACTTCAAATCGCGGTTCACCGCCACCGAAATGTTCTGGTAAACCTTCTTCACCTCAAAATATTGCGGTTTGGGCGAAAGATCCGCGAACATTATGCCGTCAAGACAGAAAGTGCCGTCGTTGGGATAGTCGCCGAAGTCCCCACCGTATGCCACGTAGCGTTTTCCCTGCGGAGTGTAGTTGTAAAGTCCGTGGTCAACCCACTCCCATATAGCCCCGCCGCAAAAGAAATTGGTGGATTCTATGGCGTTCCAGTAATCAACAAGGTTTCCTGTGGCGTTGCCCATTGAATGTCCGTACTCCGAAATGTGGAATGGGTATTTCAACTTTGCCTCTCCCTTCACGGCATCCCTCACCCAAGCTATGGACGGATACTGATTGGAACCCATGTCAACTATCTCGTTATTGCGCTCGTATTGAATGGGGCGGGAGGTGTCAAAACCCTTTATCTCATTGTAGCAAGCCTTGAAATTCTCGCCAGGCCCGGCTTCGTTGCCCAGCGACCATATAACTATCGAAGGATGGTTCACACCGGCACGCACCATAGCCATTTCGCGTGCCACGTGTGCCGCCTTGAACTCCGCCACGTGCGACAGCGAGGCTTCCCCATAATAATAAAGGTGGGACTCCAAGTTACATTCGTCCTCCAGGTATATTCCGTATTTGTCGCAAAGGTAATACCAGTAAGGATTGTCAGGGTAATGCGAGTTGCGCACGTGGTTTATGTTGGCGCGCTTCATGAGCATCACCTCCTCGAGCATCTGCCTGCGCGTAACGGCATGGCCTCTTTCGGGGTTGGTCTCGTGCCTGTTCACGCCTTTAAGCTTCACCGTGCGTCCGTTCACATAGAAATATCTGCCCGCCTTGCCAAACTCATCATGCCTTGCGGGAGTGTCGCGTATTTCCACCTTGCGGAAACCCGTGTAGGTGGAGAATGTCTCCACCGTCCTGCCCTTGCCGTCCTTCAGCTCGCCCACAAGCACATACCTCCATGGGGCTTCGGCCGACCAATGTTTGGCGTTAGGCACAGTGAGCTGCATTTCGCACTGTTCCTTTCCGCCGCGTGTAATGTCGTGAACCGCCGCCGATGCGCGTGCGGCCGGCGTGCCAGCCGCCCTGTCGCCATAAAGCTCCACCGGATAAAGCGCGCAATGCACGCTGTAATGTTTCGCGTCCTTGCGCGAAAGGTTGTCAAACGACAGCCTAACGTTGAGCGCACCGTTTATATAGTTGCTGTCAAAGTCGGGAATGGCAACCACATCGTTCACGCGGACTTGCGGCACGGCGGTGAGATACACCGAACGTATTATCCCCGCCATGCGGAACATATCCTGCGTTTCGAGAAACGAGCCGTCGCTGTTGCGGTAAACCTCCACGGCTATGCGGTTCTCGCCCCCTTTCAGATATTCCGTTATGTCGAACTGCGCAAGGCAGCGCGAGTTTTTCGAGAAGCCCACATACTTTCCGTTCACCCACAGATAGAAGAACGAATCCACGCCGTCAAAGTTCACCATCACACGGCGTTTCTTCCAATTTGCCGGAACGGTGAAAGTGCGCACATACTGCCCCACCTCGTTGCGATACTTATATGCCGTCCAAGTTTTGGGCGGTTCGCGCATCACGCCCCCGCGCCAGTCGCCTGCCGCCACCTTGTGATAGAAAACCGCGCCCTGGTTCACGTAAACCGGGATGCCGTATTTGTGCGTGCCGTCCCTGCCAATCCCCGCCACATTCCACGCCGAAGGCACTTCAATGCCGTCCCAGCCGACGGTTGCCGCAGCGTCTTTTTCAAAGCCTTTTATTCTTTCGTCAGGGTTTGCCGACCAATGGAACTTCCAAACGCCGTCAAGCGTGAGGAAATACCCACTGTTTTCGGGCAGCACCCTCTTGGCGGCGTCCACGTCTTGGAACGAGAAAAACCACGCATGAGGCAATTCCTTGTTCAGCGACAATCTTCCGGGCGACTGCCATTCGTCGCCGACCGGCGCCGCCATTTCGCCAAACATATACCCGTCAAGATGCTGCGCCGCAGCTCCCGCGCCCCAAAGCGATGCAACGAGCAAAGCCGCAATAAAAAGCCTTTTTTTCATCTGTTTTCATTTTTACGGTGAAACCCAAGCAAATATAAACACAATTTGCAAAATATACGTGAGTTCGGGACAAGAGGCTCGCAAAATTCAGACATGACTGCCTCATTTGCCATATTGCCGCGAAGGTTTGCGGTGCGGTTCATGCTGTGGCGCACAGGGCGTATGCCATACGCCCCTACAATCATTGCCCAACCCAAACTTATTGATCTTCCCGAAACGCCCCGAAAACTACATGGGACTTGGGAAAAACTATGTCCGATGTAGGAAAAATTACATCAGACATAATTAGAACTACATCAGACCTTTTTCAGCAATTTTCAAACCCTTGAAAAACAAACCGTTACTACAAGCACCCTTTAATCAGCCATTTTTCTGCAAACCAATGCCTTACGCATATTTGGGGCGTTCTTGCGCTTTCCCCGGCAACAAGCCATCCGCCTGTTCCATTGCCAGACATTCCGCGAAAAGGCGGCAAAGGGGCGTTTTTCCTTTTTATACACATAAAACACGGCTTTTGCGCCACAGTAAGAAATAAAATAGTAATTTTGGGTTTCAAAATAAAAACAGTCTCATTACAGACGGAATTTAAGCACTTACAGAAACCATGCTGACACAAATACTCAACGGCAGAATACTCACCCCCCAAGGCTGGATAAGGGGTGGCTCGGTGATAATCGACGGCAACAGAATTATAGAGGTGTCGAACAACGAGCTGCACATAGAAAGCGCACGCTTTTTCGACGCCAACGGCTGCTACATCGTTCCCGGCGGAATTGACATCCACGTGCACGGCGGCGGCGGCAGGGACTTCATGGAAGGCAGCGAGGAGGCTTTCCGCAAAGCCATAAACGCCCATATGTTCTACGGCACAACCTCAATCCTCCCCACGCTGTCGTCATCCACCATACCCATGATAAAGGCTGCGGTGAAGACCACGGAGAAACTCATGGCGCAACCCGACAGCCCGGTACTCGGCCTCCACCTCGAAGGCCCTTATTTCAACAAGCAGATGGCGGGAGGACAGCTTCCCGAAAACATAAAGGACCCCACGCCAATGGACTACCGTCCGCTTCTCGACTCGACAAACTGCATAAAGCGTTGGGACGAAGCCCCGGAACTTCCCGGCACGGTGGAATTCGGACGCACATGCGTTGAGCACGGAGTGCTGCCGTGCGTGGCACACACCCAGGCAAACTACCACGATGTGCGCACGGCATACGAAGTGGGCTTCACCCACGCCACGCACTTCTACAACGCCATGCCGGGCTTCCACAAAAACCACGAATACAAATATGAGGGGACGGTGGAGAGCGTTTACCTGATCGACGACATGACGGTTGAGGTGATTGCCGACGGAAAGCACGTGCCCACAACGATACTCAACCTTGTTTACAAGATAAAGGGGCCCGACCGCACGGCGCTCATAACCGACGCGCTGGCTTGCGCGGCAAGCGATTCGCAGACAGCCTTCGACCCGCGTGTAATCATAGAGGACGGCGTGTGCAAGCTCGCCGACCACTCAGCCCTTGCAGGAAGCATCGCAACCATGGACAGGCTGATACGCACCATGGTGCAGAAAGTGGAGATACCGCTCGGCGAAGCGTGCCGCATGGCTTCGGAAACGCCGGCGAGGATTATCGGCGTTGACAAGCGCAAAGGCACGCTCGAAAAGGGAAAGGACGCCGACATAATGATGTTTGACCCGGAACTCAACCTGAAATGCGTGATTGCAATGGGGCGCGTGATACGCAACGAGCTGCCCAACCACGTTGTAATCTGAACAAGGCGCGAAAACACCGCAACCATAAAAGACTATACAGATATTCCGCGCAGCCCGATGAGGACTGCGCGGAATTTTTTCCCACGGCAACCGCCGCGCCGCAAAACAAAAATCCCCTCTGCCTTATGCGGAGGGGATTTTGTCTGTATGTCATTTCTTCATAATCTTCTTTCCGCCTATTATGTAAAGCCCGGCGGGAAGGTTCTCAGCCGTAGTGTTCAGCCTGACGCCCTCAATGGTGTATATTCCGCTCCCGGCTGTCCCGGCATCCGTCTTCACGCTCCCCACTCCAACAGGTGTGCTTTCGCTCTCTATCACCAGCGGGGCCTGCAATATGTTGCCGTCTCCAAGATAGAAATACGGAGCTTTGAACGTTGCATTCTCGGGAGACACAATCCGACATCTTGCAAGTTTCACGTCGCCCCACGCAAGCGCAATGGGCGTTCCGTCGGGCCCGCAGTTCAGTTTAACGTTCGAGTTGTCTATCCACAGCGTGCGGTAATTGTCCCCGGTGCTGCGCAAAGCCTTGCCCTCCGCCGCAAACGGCGCGGCAAACAGCGGCGCGGCGTTCCGATCCAAAGGCCTGCTCGAACCTGCCGCGCCCAATCCTATCGGGATAAAACCGTTTATCTCCAAATTGCAGTCTTTTATGGAAACGTTGCAATCATCATAGCCTCCGCCAAGAAGCACCATGAAAACGCAAGACCTCTTTTGCTCATAGTCTCCGGTCAGTTTGAGTTCGCCGCCTTTCACGCCGCAAATGCTCACCGTGTCAGCAAGCCCGACAAAAAGGCAACAGCCTTTGATGGATGCGCCTGACGAGGATGTGTTTCTTATCTCATTCCTGCCTTTCACCACAATGTTCACGCCGTTTTCCGCTATAACAAGCGTTCCGTCAATCTTCGCGTTGTCGAGCGTGAGGGTTCTCGTTTCCCAGTCATAGTCGGCCTTTCCCTCCACGCAGTCGAACACTGACAAATCCCCGCAGTTTTCCTCATTCACGTAATACGTGCTGTCATTGTTCACTATGAATATCGTGAAGGATTGCACAGGGGCTATGAAAAGCGTGTCAGAAACAAGTTTGCCGTCCTTTGCCATGCCGCGCAGCCCTGCGTCGAAAGCCGCCCCTTCGGGCGACACCATCCTTACAGCCTCGCTTTTATACCCCGCCACGTTGCTCATGGCGCATTCCGTCCCGAACAGCTCAAGCCCGCTGCGCACAACATAAAGTCCGGCATCGCTTCCCTTGCCGGCTATGCCGTATTTCCCGAACGCCCATACGTTGGTTTCGTTAATCTCCAGCGTGTCTCCCACCACTATTGCGGCATAACCGCCGGAAGCCATGCACAGCAGTGATCCCTCTACGTCAGGGGAACTCAGCTTGCCGCCTTTTTCAAACACAATGCACGGAGCGCCGGCCGTGAAAACGGTATCCTCGAAACCGTAAGCCACTTCCAGGGGCTTTTCCGCCAATATCCCGGGTTTGCCGTCTTTGGCCTCAATTTTTGCATCTTTCATATACAGCGCGTTTGAATGCTCATCGTACCATACAGTGCCGCTCACGCCGTCTATCACCGAAAGGTCATAACAGTTTTGGTCGGTTACTTTCACGCCGGCAACCTCCAAACCGTAGTACTCGTCAGCCTGCACGTTTTGCGGCACAAACACAGCCGCCATTGCAACCGCCACCGTCAGCAGCACGCGCCTAACCTTAATGTTTCCAAGGGTAAAATGTTTCATTGTTTTATTATTTGATTGTTATGCTCCTGTTTACGCTTTTACGGCTTTCCATAGCCTTCATCTGCAAAGATATGAATTATTTTCTCATTTTCAGCAAAATGCGGAAAAACGGCGCGTTTTTCACAATGTATCGGCGATGGTTTGCGCGGTGGCGCACATGGCGTATGTCATACGCTATGTGGCGGTTCAATTTATTGATTAGTCGTATTTTGCATATATGTAGGGGCGTATGGCATACGCCCTGGATTGCGCGGGTTTGCAAAGTTGCGGCGGAGGGTTGCGGTGCGGTTCGTGCGGCGGCGTGAAGGGCGTATGCCATACGCCCCTACATTTGGCGCAAAAACAATACTGCCTAAACTACATAGGACATAGGAAAAACTACATAGGAC
>DKDC01000016.1:15365-21085 GCA_002451695.1 Prevotellaceae bacterium UBA6858
TCTGATATAATTCAAACTACATCAGATCTTTTTTCGCCGCTTGCAAGCATCAGAAAAACAACAAGTTACAACACCACTGTAATCTTATTACATTTTTCTGAAAATCAAGGTTTTATGTGTTTTTGGACAGACACCCGAAAATTTCGGCAACGTCAGTACAACGCCCTGCGGCGCGATGACGAAAACAGCACATAGAGTATCACCGGCACTCCCCACAGCGAGGTTACCACGTTGAGCGGGATTAATGTCCCGTCGGACGGCAGACTGCACATAAGGTTGCAAGCCCCCGCCACGGCAGCCCCCATGAGCATGGTGAGGGGGAGAAGCGCAAGATGGTTGGATGTGCGCGAGGCGAACCGCGCCATGTGCGGCACGGCAAGTCCTACAAAGGCAACCGGCCCGCACAGCGACGTAGGCACAGCCGAAAGCACGCCCGTAATGATGAATATCACAAGGCGCGTGCGCCTTACCGACACGCCGAGGTTTGCGGCATAGTTCTCGCCAAGCAGCATGGCGTTCAATGGCTTCGACACAGCCAAAGCCATGACGAGCGCAACAGCCATAACCGCAGCAAACAGCGGCAGCACCTGCGTTGAAACTCCGCCAAAGCCGCCCATTCCCCAAAACACATACGCCCTAAGCCCCTCGGCTGAGGACAGCGTGCCGAAAAGCTCAATGACCGCCGACACCACATAGCCCACCATTATTCCGGCAATGAGCAGCACAAAACCGCTGCGCACAACGGCGGCAAGCAGCGTGAGCAACGCCAGCACGAGAAGCGACCCGGCAAAGGCGGCAGCCACCGTGAGCGCAAATCCCGACAGGCTCACCCCGCAGGCAACGGCGGAACCGCCCATCAAAAGCATCACCGCCGCCACGCCAAGGCTCGCCCCGGCATTAACGCCGAGAATGGAGGGGTCGGCAAGGGGGTTGGCGAAAACCGTCTGCATCATAAGTCCGGCGGCGGCAAGCCCCGCACCGCACAAAACGGCCGTTACCGCCTGGGGAAGGCGCGACTCCACAACGATAAAGCGCACCGCCCCCGAAACATCGCCGCCCGAAAGCGCATTCACCACATCAGACGCAGGAATGTGAACCGAACCGTAAAAAACGTTCAGCACCATAAAAGCCACAGCCAAAACGGCTGACACGGCAAGGGAAACGGCAACGCGGCGGTTTTGCATCGGCACGGCAATTTACTTCATCGGAGAAAAATAGCGCAAACCGCCCTGAACGCCAAGCTCGGGATGGAGAATCGCAACAAGGTCGCGCAACATATAGTCGGGGCGGAAAGGCTCTTCGTCATAAAACGGCACTTTGAACGTGTTGCACACGAAAATCCTTTTCTCTTTCCACGGCTTGAAGGCGGCATACACGGCGTTTTCACGGCGCAAACCGTCATAAGTCAAATCGGCGTCAGAGCCGTAGCGTATAATCCAGACATCGGCATCGCGGGCTTTTGCCAGAATTTGCTCGGGCGAAAGCCTCACGCTGCCGCTTTCGGCATTTCCGCCGAATATATAATGTGCGCCGGCATCGCGGAACAGGCGACCTATAGTGCTTTCCCCACCCGGCACATACCATGCGCCGCCCTGCATCATGTCGCACATAAGCGATGGACGCGATGACGTTACAGCCACTCGCCCGCACAAATCGGTGTAATTGCGCTCCACCTGCGCAAACAGGGAGTCCGCCTCCGCTTCGCAGCCATACAGCAGCCCGAAGAAGCGCATCCACTCCGCCCGCGCAAGTGGCGACTTCTCCATGTAGTCGGCACACTCTATGAGAGGAAGCCCGGCGGTGGCGAGTTTGCCGTATCCGCCGCCCGCAAAAGGCGAGACGAGCAGCCCATCGGGATTAAGAGACATTATTTTCTCAACATTGGGCTGCATGGAAGAGCCCATGTCGCCCGCGCCGCCGTTTTCAACATACCGCCTCACCGTGGGAGACACCACATAACGGACATCGCAAACGCCCTTTACCGCGCCGAGCTTCCCGAGTGCGCCGAGCAAGCCGCAATGCACCGAAGTGAACACCACGGAACGCTCCAAGGGCGTGCGCACCAGCGTGCCTTCGGGAATGTTTTCGGGAACATCCTTCCCCTTCGGCACTATTATATATGTATGCAGCGTCCCGCCGCTTTTCCACGGGTTGTCAACCTTCGCCAAAAGCCAGCCGTCGTGGCGGTAAACGTGGATGAGCCGCGAATGGCGGAACACAACGGAATCTCCCCGCACCCCGGCAGACGCGGAACGCCCGCCGCACGACACGCACGCCACCGCTGCAAAAAGCAGCGGCAAAGCCAAAACAAAGGCACAAGCTTTCTTCTTCATGCTGCAAAATTAGCGATTAGTTTGCAAGTTCACGGATTATTCGTAATTTTGAAGCAAACAATCACCACATGGAAAAAGCGGCAGAATACATAAGGCGTTTTGAGATTACCAGTCTCTGGAACGGACAGAAACATATTGTGTGGAACCTTAAACCCGATGTGAACATACTCAGCGGCATTAACGGCGCAGGAAAAAGCACCATCCTCAACCGCCTTGCCCAACGGCTCTCCGCGCACGAGGGAAGCGTGGGAAGTTCGCCCGTATTCGGGGTGAAAATAGACTTTCACCCTTCGGACGCCACCTATATACACTATGACATGGTAAGGACATTCGACCGCCCGCTTGTACACGGCGATGCGCTCAACCAGCTTTCGGACGGCACGGTGAAGACCGAAACCGACTTTCAGCTCTACACCCTGCAACGCAGATACCTCGACTATCAGGTGAACATAGGAAACCGCATGATCGAACTGCTGACTTCGGGCGACCCGGAGGCAAGCCAAAAGGCGCAGGAGGCAATGCTGGCAAAAAAGAAGTTCCAGGACGCGGTTGACAGCCTGTTCGGCGAAACCGGCAAGCGCATAGAGCGCAACAGCAACGAGGTGAAGATAATCCAGTTTGACGAGGAGCTGCCGCTATACAAGCTGTCGTCGGGCGAGAAGCAAATGCTGATAATCCTGCTCACGGCCCTCGTGGAGGACAACCGCCACTACGTGCTTTTCCTTGACGAGCCAGAGGCGAGCCTTCACTTTGAATGGCAGCAGAAACTAATCGGGCTTATCCGCGAAATGAACCCCAACGCACAGATAATACTCACCACCCACTCGCCAGCCGTTATCATGGAGGGCTGGATGGACAGCGTTACCGAAGTGAGCGACATAACCGAAGAATAAACCGTTATGGGCACACGGCTCTCCGACAACCTTAACTCCAAATACATAGGCGCGGCGACACGGCTCCGCGCCCAAGGGGCGAGGAAGCGCGTCGTGGCTTACGTGGAAAGCTTTGACGACATTTTTTTCTGGCGCAACGTGCTGGGACGCTTCGAGGACGACAAAATTTACTTCGAAGTGATGCTGCCCTCTCGCACCTCGCTCGCAAAAGGAAAGAAGGTGGCGATTACAAACATATTGTCGGGAAAACTCGGACAGAACATGATTGCCTGCGTTGACGCGGATTACGACTACCTTATGCAAGGGGCGACGGAAGGCTCGCGGATAGTCTGCGGCAATCCGTATGTGTTCCACACCTACGCCTACGCAATAGAGAACTTCCAGTGTTACGCACCGTCGCTGCACAATGTGTGCGTAATGTCAACGCTCAACGACCGTAAGGCGTTTGATTTTGAAAAGTTCATGAAGGACTTCTCGCAGACGGTTTACCCTCTTTTCGTTTGGAATATATGGTGTTACCGCAAAGGATACCACAAGAATTTTTCCATGGCAAACCTGTGCGCCGTGTTTGCAATGGGGGACGTTAACCTGCTGCACCCCGACCGCGCCATAGACATCCTGCGCCGCAAGGTGAACCGCACGGTATCGTCGCTGCAGCACACTTTCCCGCAGGCAAAGGCGGATTATCCGAAACTGAAAGAGCAGCTTAAGGAACTGGGCGTTGTTCCCGAAAATGTATATATGTACATTCGCGGACACGACGTTTTCGATTCCGTGGTGTCGCCGCTGGTTTCGAGCGTATGCGAAATGCTGCGCCGCGAAAGGGAGCGCGAGATACACAGGCTCGCCATGAACAGCCGCCAACTGCAAAACGAACTGTCGGGCTACCGCCACAGCACCGCGCCAAGCGACTTCACGCTGCGGAAACAGACGGGTTTTTACAACGCGCCGCAATACCGGCAGATTTTGGAGAAGATACAGGACTTTGTGGAAAAGCTGAAAAAGGAAAACCAATGAAACAAAAATCCCCGCGATTGCGGGGATTTTTGTTTTTCCTGTAATGATTATTTCTCAACTGAGAACTTGAACACGCAGTGGCTCTTGTAGGTATCGCCGGGCTTGAGCTCTGCCGACGGCCATTCGGGCTGGTTGGGGGTGTTGGGGAAGTGCTGCGACTCGAGGCAGATTGCGGCGTGCTTCTCGTAAACCTTGCCGTTCTTGCCGGTAATCTTGCCGTTGAGGAAGTTGCCGCTGTAAACCTGGATGCCCGGCTCGTTCGTGAACACTTCGAGCTTGATGCCTGTTTCGGGGCTTACAACGCTCGCAGCCACCTGTGTGTCATCGCCCTTGCCGTCCTTATAGGTGTTGAGCACCCAGTTGAAGTCGAAGCCGTTGGCGAACTTTATCTGCTCGTTGTCGAAATTCTCAACATTCTTGCCAACCTCCGTGGGAGTTGTGAAATCAACTTCGGGATTGTCCTTAACGGGAACGATAGTTCCGAGCGGGATGAACGTGTCGTTGATAGGGGTGAAGTTGTCGGCGTTCACATAAAGCCTGCAGTTGGTGATGGGCTTTGCGGGGTCGCCGTTGAGGTTGAAGTAAGCATGGTTTGTCATGTTTATCACCGTGGGAGCGTCGCTCGTCGCCTCATAGTTGATGTCGATGGCGTTGTCGTCGGTGAGCTTGTAAGTAACCTTGGCAGTTACGTTTCCGGGGAAGTTCATGTCGCCGTCGGGAGAGTTGAGCGTAAGTTCAAGAGTCTTGTCGTCAACCTGCTTTGCCGAATATACAGCATACTGCCAGCCTTTCGGGCCGCCGTGCAGACAGTTCTTTCCGTCGTTTTGCGGAAGCTGGATCTCCTTGCCCTCGAGCGTGAACTTGCCCTGGTCTATGCGGTTGGCGTAACGGCCGATTGCAGCTCCGAAGTCGCTGGGGGTATGCTCGGCGTCGGCATAGTTGTAAACATTGTCGAAACCGAGAACCACGTCCTTCATGTCGCCGTTCTTGTCGGGAACCATAACGGAAACGATGCGCCCGCCGAAGTTGGTGATGCAAACTTCCATGCCGTTGGCATTCTTCAACGTGTAGAGGGCGGTTTTCTGTCCGTCAATGGTTGAGTCGAACTTCACCGGGTCAAGGCCCGAAAGGGTGGTCTTTGCTGTGGGGGCGGATGTGCAGCCGGCAAAAACAAGAGCCGTTGTCATCATGGCCGCGCCCACGATAGTCTTTAAATTCTTCATTACCTTTTTATTTTAGTTATTTATAATGGTTTGCACACTCAAACGCGCCGCGTTTTTATTCCATAACGCACACCCGGCGCATTTTATTTTCCAACGCGGTGTAAAGTTACAAAAAAGACCGCACACACCAAAAGCCGCCGCATTTTCCTAATTCGCATAACAATTTGGTTTACAGAGAAATGTCATCAAAAACCACATTTGCCATAATGATTTGTTTTTCAGCGCATTGAAACCGGGCGAAAAAAGGTCTGATG
>DKDC01000016.1:21128-50869 GCA_002451695.1 Prevotellaceae bacterium UBA6858
TTTGAATTATATCAGACATAATTTCTCCTACATAGGACACAATTTTTCCCATATCAAATGTAGTTTTCGGATTGTTTGGGAAAGCAACCGTTTTTTAGGTTTTGCGCGAATTGTAGTGGCGTATGGCATACGCCCTGTATGCCACAGCGTGAAACGCGCCGCAAACCGCCGACGCAACATCGCAAAACCGCGCGATTCAGGGCTTATGCAATATGCCCTTACGGCGGCACAATTCTTTGATTACTTGCGCTTTGAATGTTTGTGAAGTGTGTTGCATACGCCCTGAACGCCGCCGCATGAACCACGCCGCATAAACAATGCAAACCTTCGCGGCAACATGGCGAAAAAACAGGGGTGCGCCTTTGCCTTTCGGCTTTTGGCGCACCCCATATACGGTGTCGTGTTGTCCGGCACAGCCGGAAACTTGGATTATTCCTCTTCAGCCTTTGCGGAAACCTGGACGTAGTTTGCTATGTCCTCAACGTTGGTGTTGTTTACAATCGCAGCGTGCCTTGCAATTTCAGCCTCAGCAAGGTTTACGTAAACACGGAGGCTCTTTTCAAAGAGTCCGGGAGCTTCAACCGTGTCGCGCAGCAGGAGCTGGGACATGATAACATCGGCAGTCATCTCGTAAAGATTGCGTGCCACGAGGTCGTGGTAGTCTTGGCTGCCGGCTTCCTTAACCTTGTTCACTGCAGCCTCGCAAGCGTCAGCCATGGCGTGTATGCGGTTCTTGATGCCGGCGTAAGCCTCGGGGACTTCGATTTCCTCGAACTCGCGGATGACGTTCATGTATGTGCCGTTGGTTACATAGCGTATCGCAGCCACTGTCTGCAACTGCGTTGTGCCCTCGTAGATGCTCGTGATGCGTGCATCGCGGTAGAGACGCTGGCAAGCATATTCGAGCATGAAGCCCGAGCCGCCGTGAACCTGGATGCAGTCGTAGGAGTTCTGGTTTGCGTACTCCGAGTTCATGCCCTTTGCAAGCGGCGTGAAGCAGTCCGCGAGACGGGTGTACTTCTTCTGCTCCTTGCGCTCCTCGGGAGTGAGCTTGCGGCTGCGCGCAATGTCATCGTATGACTTGTATATGTCAACGTAGCGCGAAGTTTCGTAAAGAAGCGCACGGCCAGCATCAAGCTTCGCCTTGATTGTTGCAAGCATATTATACACAGGGGGCATATCAACGATTGCCTTGCCGAACTGGCAGCGGTCTTTTGCGTATGCAAGAGCCTCGTCGTATGCAGCCTGGCTGATGCCCACGCTCTGTGCGGCAATGCCAAGACGCGCACCGTTCATGAGTGCCATCACATATTTTATGAGGCCGAGACGGCGTTCGCCGCAAAGCTCCGCATGGGCGTTCTTGTAAACGAGTTCGCAGGTTGGCGAACCGTGGATGCCGAGCTTGTTCTCAATGCGGCGCACATCAACGCCGCCCTGACGCTTGTCGTAGATGAACATCGAAAGGCCGCGACCGTCGCGTGTGCCTTCCTCGGAACGCGCAAGCACAAGGTGTATGTCCGAGTCGCCGTTGGTTATGAAACGCTTCACGCCGTTGAGCAGCCAGCAGCCGTCCTTTTCGGAATATGTCGCACGGAGCATCACGCTCTGCAAGTCGCTTCCGGCATCAGGCTCGGTGAGATCCATGGACATGGTTTCGCCGGCGCAGACACGCGGAATGTACTTCTCCCTCTGCTCCTCGTTGCCGAACTCGTAAAGGGTCTCGATGCAGTCCTGAAGACTCCATATGTTTTCAAACCCTGCGTCGCCCGCAGAAACTATTTCGTTTGCAAGAGTGTATGCCGTAATGGGGAAATTAAGACCGCCATACCTGCGCGGCATGGTCATTCCGTTCATCCCCGCAGCTATAGTGTTGGCGAGGTTCTGCTTTGTGCCCTCGGCGTAGCTCACACGTCCGTCCTTGAGGTGCGGGCCTTCGGCATCAACGCTCTCGGCATTGGGGGCCACGACATTTGCCGTTACATCGCCCACGATTTCGAGCACACGGTCGTAGCTGTCCATTGCGTCGTCGAAGTCAACGGGCGCATAATCGTATTTTGCCGCATCAGAATAGTCGCCTTCGCGGAGAGCGACAATCTTTTTCATAAGGGCGTTATTCAAATGGAACTTCAGTTCCGGCTTATCTGAATAGAAATTTGCCATTGCTTTTTATTATTTTGTCAAGTTCCTTTTACTTGCTGTTTTCTTTGTAATACTTGATCATCTTGGGCAGCACTTCCTCTACTGAACCCAGAATAACATAGTCGGCTATCTTGTTGATGGGCGCGTCGGGGTCGGTGTTGATTGAAATAACTATGCCGCTCTCCTTCATGCCCGCCACGTGCTGGATAGCGCCCGAAATGCCGCAGGCAATGTAAACCTTCGGACGCACCGTAACGCCAGTCTGGCCTATCTGGAGGTCGGAAGCGCAGAAACCGGCGTCAACAGCGGCGCGGCTTGCGCCCACCTCCGCGTGGATTTCGTTTGCAAACTCGTACAGAAGCTTGAAGCCGTCGGCACTTCCCACGCCGTAGCCGCCGGCTACTATGATGGAAGCCCCCTTGAGATTGTTCTTGGCTTTCTCAACATGACGCTCGATAACCTTTACCACGTAGTCGGACGCGGGAACAAAGTCATCGGTGTTTTCGTAAACCACCTCGCCCTTGTAGTTCTCGTCAAGCACCTCGGCCTTCATTACACCGCTGCGCACCGTAGCCATCTGGGGACGGTTTTCGGGATTTACAATCGTGGCAACTATGTTGCCGCCGAACGCGGGACGGATTTGGAAAAGAAGATCCTTGTATGATTTGCCGGTTTTCTTGTCATCGAAATCGCCGATTTCAAGAGCGGTGCAGTCGGCTGTGAGACCGCTGTGAAGGCTTGAGGAAACCCTCGGTCCAAGGTCGCGGCCGATCACCGTCGCCCCCATGAGGCAAATCTGCGGCTGCTCACGCTTGAAAAGGTTCACAAGCACCGAAGTGTGGGGCTTTGAAGTGTAAGGATAAAGTCCCTCGTGGTCGAAAACATGAAGAACATCCACTCCGTAAGGCAGCACCTGCTTTTCAACATGACCCTTGATGCCCGTGCCGGCACAAACAGCCTCGAGCTTAACCCCGAGACGGTTGGCGAGCTTGCGCCCTTTGGTGAGAAGTTCGAGACTTACCTCTTCTACGGCAGTCTTTTCTATTTCGCAATATACAAATACGTTGTTCATATCGGTCTTTCTTTATCCTATGGTATGGTTTGCGAGTAATTCCTTAATAAGTCCGTTGATTTCATCGTCGCTTGCGCCGAGAGTATGGCTCTCTTTGGTTTTGAACACGATGTTCTGCACGGCTTTCACCTTTGTTGGCGAGCCGGCAAGACCGCATTGCTGCAAATCGCCGTTCACATCAGCCACAGTCCACTGCGTGATGTTAAGATAGGGTTTCTTTTCATATTCCTCCGCATAAGGCAGCCCGCCGTTTGCGGGACGCTCTATGGGGGTCATGGCGCGTTTGTACTTCATCACCCTCTTGGCGTTGCGCGGGCGGCAGGGGGCTGCGTCGCCGTTTACCGTAAGCATTATTGGCAGGGGCGCTTTCACAACCTCGGTGCCGCCGTCAATGTGGCGCGTGATAGTGATTTCCTTGCCGTCGCATTCGTTGATGTCGTTCACATAAGTAACCTGGTTGAGACCAAGCTTCTCGGCAACCTGCGGGCCTACCTGTGCGGTGTCGCCGTCTATAGCCTGGCGACCGCCGATTATAAGGTCGCAGTTCCCAATCTTGCGTATAGCCATTGAAAGAGCGTATGACGTAGCCAGAGTGTCAGCACCGGCAAAAGCCCTGTCGGTGAGAAGCACTCCGTCGTCAGCCCCACGGTAGAGGGCTTCGCGAATCACGTCTGTGGCACGCGGAGGCCCCATTGTTACCACCGTAACCGTCGAGCCGGGGTTCTTGTCTTTCAAGCGCAGGGCTTGTTCGAGCGCGTTGAGATCTTCGGGATTGAAGATTGCGGGCAGGGCGGCGCGGTTGACAGTCCCCTCGGGAGTCATGGCGTCCTTGCCCACATTTCGCGTGTCGGGCACTTGCTTGGCAAGCACTACTATTTTCAAACTCATAATACTAATTTTATTATTTTCGTTTACTTACAATTTGCAAAGTTACTCATTTTCCTTTTACGGACAATAGGTTGTTGAGTATTTTGACAATACGCCGTTTTCACACAGGCGTTTGTACTCGCTCTCGAAATTGGGCGTGAACAGTCCTTTTCCCGAAAGCATCTTAATTTCCTCCTGATCGAAAAAACGCCCTCCGTCGGTTTCGCCGCTCGGGGTTATTCCGCCGTCATACACGGTTGCGAACACATTCACCAGCTCGCGCTCGCGCTCGCACTCGAACACGTAGCGCATCTCGAAGTTCGGGGAGAAATCCTCCATACCGAGTTCCTCCCTCACCTCACGCCTCAAAGCGTCTTCGGTTTCCTCGCCATAATCCACGTGTCCCCCGACAGCAGTGTCCCACTTGCCCGGCTGGATGTCCTTCCATTTGGGGCGGAGCTGGAGATAAAGCTGTCCGCTGCTGTTAAACACGTGAAGATGCACCACAGGGTGCAGCGGCCTGCCCCCGCCGTGGCATTCCCCGCGTGTGGCGCTGCCGATTACTTCCCCCTCGGGCGTTACCAAGGGCAGCAGTTCGTTTTGGTTGTCGCGCATTTCTGTTTTGTCTTAATTATCCTTTTCAAAAAATCCCGCTTGGTGGCATTCGCCAGCGGGACTATGTTTATTATTACGGAATGAGCAGCGAGCTGTCGCCATAACTCAGGAAGCGGAAACCGTTGTCCAGTGCATGGCGGTAAATCTTGCGCCAGTTCTCCCCCACCAATGCCGACACAAGCAGAAGCAGGGTGCTTTTGGGCTGGTGGAAATTTGTTATTATGGCTTTCACCACATGAAATTCATATCCCGGCGCAATTATTATCTGCGTGTTGGCAGTGAGCGTATGCAGGTTGTTGCGGTCGAGATATGCCACGATTGTTTCAAGAGCCTCCATGGTGGTCAGCGGCTTCTCCCCGCTTGCCGCATATTCGTAGGGAAGCCACTGCCCCACCACGAGATCCCTTTCGTCGGCATCGGGATTACGCGAGATAAGCACACCTATATAATAAAGGCTTTCAAGAGTGCGCACCGATGTAGTGCCCACCGCCACGCACCGTCCGCCGTGGGCAATCAGCCTCTCTATGCTGCTGCGCCTTACGCTTATGAACTCGTGGTGCATCACATGACCCGCCATTGTCTCCGTTTTCACCGGCTTGAAAGTCCCCGCTCCCACATGGAGCGTAATCTCGTTGCGCTCCACCCCCTTTGCGTCAAGGGCTTCAAGCACGCGGGGCGTAAAATGCAGTCCGGCAGTCGGCGCGGCAACCGAGCCTTTTATTTTGGAATATACGGTCTGGTATGTCTGCAAGTCGCTCTGTTCGGTTTTCCTGTTAAGGTACGGCGGTATGGGCAGTTCGCCCGCCGCGTCAAGTATTTCCGCGAACGAAATGCCGTCCCCGCCCCACGAAAACTCAATTATGTCATGCTCCGCGTCCTTGATTTCGGCTTTCAGCACCACATCCCCGCCTTTCACGCTCAATGTGCGGCAAAGACAGCCTTCCTTCCATTTTTTGCGGTTTCCCACAAGGCACACCCATTCGCACCTGCCCGTTGTCTGGAACATCCGTTCATAATCACGCGGCGCATGGGGCTCAAGGCAGAAAACCTCAATCAACGCCCCCGTCTCCTTGTGAAAGTGAAGCCGCGCACGGATTACCTTGGTGTTGTTGAACACGAGCAGTTCACCTTTGTCTATGTAATTGGGCAAATCGTAGAATTTGTCATCGGCAATCTCGCCATGACGATACACGAGAAGTTTCGAGGTGTCCCTTTCCTTAACCGGGTATTTGGCTATGCGCTCTTCGGGCAGGTCATAACTGTAATCCTCTATCCTTATATTTTGCGGGGCAATCATCTTATTTTCTTTTCGGCTGCAAAATTAGCGATTGTTTTCGTGGTGCGGCGCAACGCGCAGCGTATAAAATGCACAAATTCCCTAAAAATGGGCATAAAACATCATGGAAGCGTCACAGCCAAACACTTCACAAAGCGGCAAACAATGCCAAAACCATATAACACACTGGATTTCAAAGAAATAACCGCGCAATGATTTTTCGCAATAACGATTTGTTTTTCAGCGCATTGCAAGCGGGCGAAAAAAGGTCTGATGTAATTCAAATTATATCAGACATAATTTTTTCTGCATAGGACATAGTTTTTCCCACGTCCTATGTAATTTTCGGATTGTTTGGGAAAGCAACCGCATTGGGGGTTTGCGGGATTATATAAACTATGTGTGTTGTTTTTTGATTGCATATGGTATATATGTAGGGGCGTATGGCATACGCCCTTTGCCCCGCCGCATGAGCCGCACCACAAACCGCCGCCGAAACCTGCGTAATCCGCGCAATCCGGGCGTATGCCATACGCCCCTACGGCGGTGCAATTCTTTAATTATTTGTGCTTTGGGCGTTTGTAAAGTTGTTGCATACGCCATACACACCATCGTATGATACAACATCGCAAAACCGGCGCAATCCAAGCGATTGCCACCGCTACAATATGTTATTTCCTTGCCTTGGCTTTGGCGGCTTCGGCATCACGCTTCGCTTTTGCTATTATGGAGTCCTTCAAAGCCTCGCGCTCTTTGAGGGTCATTTTCTTCTCTGCGGGTTTTGCCTTGGCGTTTGCATTGCCGCCCGCCGAAACAGGCTTTTGTGCGGTGGCGGACTTGTTGTTCGTGGTTTTCGCCGCGCCGGCGGTTTTCCTCACCGTTGCTTTCACACTCCCCGCCTTGGCTGCGGTTGTTTTCTTTCCCGCATTTTTCGCTTTTGCCGCTGCTGCCTTGGCTTTTGCACTTGCGGCTTTTGCCTTAGCCTTGTCGTTTTTTGCCTTAGCCTTGGCAGCCTCTTTCGCCTTTCTCTTGGCGAGTTTCAGTGAGTCCGCCTTTGCTTTCCTGTCTGCCTTCAGTTTTGCCTTTGCCGCTTTTGCCGCCATTTTTGCAGAGTCCTTTTGCGCCTTTGTAAGTTTCTCCGCCGTTTTCCCGGCTTCAGCCTTTGCTGTTTGGGTTTCCGTTTTCGGCTGAGCTTCTTTGGCGGCGGATTCCTTTACGGCGGCAGCCTTTATAGAATCGGCTTTTGCCCTTGCGGCTTTGACGGAATCCGCTTTTTCCTTTGCTGCCTTCAAAGAATCCGCCTTGGCTTTCGCCGCCTTTGCCGAATCCTCTTTCGCCTTTTGCGCCTTGAGCGAATCATCCTTGGCCTTGGCGGCTTTCAGTGAGTCTTGGCTCGCAGCTTTTGGCACTGTGGTTTTTGTCTGCGGCTTTGCCGCTGCCGTGTCTTTCTTTGCCGTTGCCTGTTTGCCCGTATTTTGTGCCGCAGGTGCTTTTTCGGTTTTTACGGAGTCGCTATTAGCCCCCGCAACCGCCTTGGTGGTTTTTGCTTCGGCTTTCTTTTCTGCGGCGGAAGCGTTTTTCTTAGGCGCGGCGGCAGCCTTGCCCGCAACCTTTGCCGTATCTTTCTTCTCTGGCAGCTTCTTGCCGTCGGCAGCCGCAGCCTCGGCGGGGGTGGGAATGTAAACCTTTACTATAGGTTCGGTCTTTCCCGCCTTTTTCGGGGCGGCGTTGCCGAGCAGTGCCTTTGTGTCGAGTTTTCCGCTGTCGTCAAACAGACCGTATGTGGTCTTCAGCACGCGGAACTCCGTCCTGCGGTTAAGGGCGTTGCAAGTGTCCTGTTGGCTTTCCTTAAGTTTCTTTATGTAACCCTCTGTCAGCGTGTCGCCCTCATGAAGGAATTTGTACGAGGCGGCAAGGCGTTTTGTAACAACCTTGGGGCGCAGCTTTCCATAGCCGACCGCCGTAAGCCTGTTGGCGTTTATTCCGTGTTCTGTCAGATAGTTCACCACCGACTCGGCGCGGTGCTGCGAAAGTTTGCGGTTGTAAAGTTCATTGCCCCGATAGTCGCAATGCGAGCTAAGCTCTATGGTAATGTTTGCGTTGTCATTAAGCAATTGCGCGAGCTTGTCGAGAGCCTGGCGCGAGTCGCCCGTAAGCTGCGCACTGTTGAACTCATAAAAAACATTCCTTACGAGCACCGGGGAATTGACCGACGGCAAGGGGAAATAAACGGTGTCGCACGTGGAAACCTCCGCCGAGTCTATGGTAAGCTCCTGCTTGTAGTTCAAAAAGCCGTCGCACGTGGCAAGGAACACATACTTAACCCCGGGCTTCACCACCTGCTCAAAGCTGCCGTCGCCTTTCAGCCCGAACTTCATGTTGGTCCCGTCGTTGCCTATCATATACACGGTGGACTGCGGAAGTTCGTAGCCGTCCTGCTCGTAAACCCAGCCGGTAACGGTGTGCACCACTTCGGGACGCTCGAAAGAGTAAATATGATCCCAACCGCGCCCGTTCTTGCGGTTGCTGCTGAAAAAGCCACGGTTGTGAACGCCCTCGAAAGTCATTCCGAAGTCGTCGCCCGAAGAGTTGACCGGCGAAGGCAGTATCTCAACGCTCCATGTGTTGTTTACCGTGTCGGGATGTGCGCAATATATGTCGAGACCTCCCATGCCGGGGTGTCCGTTCGAGGAGAAATACATATCGCCGTTGAAGCGGAACGTGGGGAACATCTCATCGCCCGGGGTGTTCACAGGCTCGCCAAGATTTTCTATCATCCCTATTCCGTGGGAATCGAGCTGCGCCCGCCAAATGTCGAGACCGCCCACGCCGCCCGGCATATCCGACACAAAGTAAAGCCACCTGCCGTCGGGCGATACGGCGGGGTGGGCGTATGACGAGAGCGTGTCGGACGAGATCTCCACCTTTTGCGGCTTGCTCCAAGTGGCGTCCGAGCGCGATGAGGAGTATATTTCGGCATAGCGCGGATATTCCGGGTCAACGCTGCAATAGGTGAAATACATCGTCTGCCCGTCCGGGGTTATCGCCGCCGCCCCCTCGTCAAAGGCGGTGTTCACGCTCCCCTGCAAAGGCTCGACGGGCTTCCACTTGCCCTTGTCGTCTTTTGCCGTATAGAAAAAGTCGCCGTTCTTCATTCCCGTTATCCCGCTGTCGTCATCGCCGGTGGCCTGCGGGCGGGTTGACGAGAATATTAGCTGGTCGTGGTTTTCGCCAAACAGCACCGGGCAGTAATCCGCCCTGCGCGACGCGAACAATGCCACGGGGTGGACGGAATAGTTCGAGCCGCGCTCCTTCATCTCTGGGCCGAGGGCGCACGACTCCACGCCGTTTTTTGTGCGCACGTCGTCCGGATGCAGTTCAAGGTACAGCCCGTAGTTTTTCTGCGCCGCCTTGTAGTTGCCCTGCATCCTCTGCATTTCCGCAAGCCAGAAATAGGTGGTCGTGTCAACGTAGTCATACCTCACGGCATTCCTGTACGCGCCCTCTGCCTTCGACGTGGAGTTAATCCTGCGGTAGCACTCCCCCATCAGGAACGCCCTCATGCCGCGCGCCTCCTTGTCGCTGCGGGGCGTGGTGGAATATGCGGTCTTGTATTCGGAGGCTGCGTCGAAATACTCGCCGTGCGAGAAAAACATGTCGCCTTTCCTGTGGTGCTTTTCGGGCGTGCTGCACGAGGCGGCGAGACACAACACCGCCACCAACGCCATATATATATTATACGCCTTATATATATTATATGCCTTGCCGCTCATTTCTGTTTCCGCGCCGCAAATTTGCCGCACATTATATTATATAACTTCACAGCGGCGGTTTTATTGTTCCCCACCCCATTTTTAGCCTTGCGGCAAAAGCAACAAGTTTGCTTTCCGCCCAGAATCACCACAAAGCTATCTTGCCCGCCACGCCCAAGTCAAGAGTGGCGTTGGCGACGCCCAATGCCTGGAACACGCGGCTCATCACGGGGATGGTAATGTTACTTTTCCCGCTTTCCAAACGGCATATCTGCGACCTTTGCACACCGACGCGTTTGCCAAGTTCGTCTTGGGTAAGGTTTTGGGACAAGCGAACCTTGCGGATAGCCTCACCCAGACAACAAGAATTCATGTCTTCCTTCAACTGCTTCTCCATTGCATCGCGCTTTGGAGTGCCCTTTTTCCCCCAAACCTCATCAACCACCGTTGACAATGGTGTCAAATTCATCTGTGCCATACCTCACTTATGTTTTTGTTCAAAATATTGTTTCCTGATTTCTTCTGCCTTTGCAATTTCCCTTGCAGGCGTTTTCTGCGTCTTTTTTACTATGCCATGAGTGGCTACAATCAATGTCTCCGTCTCCGTGTCCCAAAACGAGAGCAGCCTGTAACAATTACCGTTGAATAATGTGCGGAATTCCCAAATGTCAGTACCACCCAACTTCTTGAAAAGCTCCTTGCTCATTATCCCCTGCTCTATTTTGAGATAGTTGTAGGTGATCTTCTCCTGCACTCTTTGCGGCAGGGAACGGACAAAAGCCAAGGCTTCATCCAACATCACTACTTTTATTTGGTAATCGCCCATCCTCTTCTTGTTTAAGCGTACAAAGATAAGCGTTTGTTTCTTAAAAGCGCAACAAAAATTGGTGATGTTTCGTTTTCCGCTCTTACTTTTAACATTTTACGCCTCGGTTCATGGCAGGAAATAATGAAAGCCAGAGATATTCGATGATCTTCATGGCATACCCATGCGAACCACTCGCCACCAAAGAAACCGCAAAAGCACCCGGACTTTCGTAAAGCATTGGTTTCCAAATTAATAACCGCACAAATACCGTTCGTTGTAAGAAGTTGTTTTTCAAGCGTTTGCAAGCGGCGGAAAAAGGTCTGATGTAATTCAAATTATATCAGACATAATTTTTCCTGTGTCCTATGTAGTTTTCACTGCATCCTATGTAGTTTTCGGGGCATTCGGGAAAAGCAGACAATTTTGGTTTTGCCGAAAATCATTTGAACGGTGTATGCTGTTCATTGTTGCATACGGCATATATGTAGGGGCGTATGCCATACGCCCTGTACATCGCCGCCCAAGCCGCGCCGCATACCCCCCCCGCAAAATCACAAGTCCGCGCAATTCAGGGCGTATGCCATACGCCCCTACGGCGGCGATTTTATTGAACAACCGAATATTGTGTGTTCACGCGGCGCACGGCATACGCCCTGTGCGACACGGCTCAGAAACCGTGTTATCCTGCCTATATTCCACAAGTTTCCTGTCCCGGACTCACGCATCCGGTACAGTTTTGGGCAGCTTGGGACTTTAACCATGCGCAAAAGTTTTTGCCCAAAAAGTGGGCCGTTTCATTAAAATATCGTATCTTTACCAACTCATTCCATAATCTAAAAATACAAATCAATGAAAAAATCATCGATAACCAAACTTATCGCCACCGCCTGCGCGCTGTTCGCCCTCAACGCCAACAACGCCGCAGCGCAGACCCCGCGCCCGGAATACCCGCGCCCGCAGTTCGAGCGTTCCGTCTGGCAGAACCTGAACGGAACATGGACCTACACCTTTGACTTCGGACTTACCGGCGGCGAGCGCGGATTCCAGAAATCCAAAGGCTTCGACGGCAAGATAACCGTGCCTTTCTGCCCCGAAAGCAAACTGAGCGGCGTGGCCCACACCGACTTCATAAACGGTATGTGGTATCAGCGCACAATCACAGTCCCCTCCGGCTGGCAGGGCAAGAACATCCTGCTCCACTTCGGGGCGGTGGACTACGACGCATCCATATACATCGACGGAAACTTCGTGATGAGGCACTACGGCAGCAGCTCGTCGTTCGCAGCCGACATAACCAAATTCGCAAAACCGGGGCAGACCGTGAACCTTGTTGTCAAGGTTAAGGACGACCTGCGCGGAGGCAGGCAGCCCGGCGGCAAGCAGTGCAAAGCTTTCTACTCCAGAGGATGCGACTACACCCGCACCACCGGCATCTGGCAGACAGTGTGGATGGAGCCGGTAGCCCCCGGGGCGTTGAAAAAGGCAGTGGCAACCCCCGACATAGACCAGAAGCAGCTCGTAATACGCCCGCAGTTCTACGACGAGTCAACCGACAACACCCTCACCGTGAAGATGCTCGACGGCAACAAGATTGTGGCGCAAAAAACCGTGAACGCCTGCAACCAGAGCATAGTTGTGCTGCCCGTGAAGAACATGAAACTCTGGAGCCCCGAGTCGCCTTTCCTCTACGACCTTGTATATACCGTGAAGGACAAGGCGGGCAATGTGGTTGACGAGGTGAAGTCGTATGCAGGAATGCGCAAGGTTCACACCGCAAACGGATATTTCTACCTCAACAACAAGCCCTACTTCCAGCGCCTGGTGCTCGACCAAGGCTTCTACCCCGACGGAGTGTGGACCGCGCCGTCCGACGAGGCCCTGAAGCACGACATTGAAATGAGCAAGGCAGTGGGCTTCAACGGAGCGCGCCTGCACCAGAAAGTTTTCGAGGAACGCTACCACTACTGGGCAGACAAGCTGGGCTACCTCACATGGGGCGAGTTCCCGAGCTGGGGGCCGGACGTGAACGACGAGCTGGCGGTGCGCAACTGCCTCACGGAATGGGCCGAGGTTGTGGAGCGCGACCTCAACCACCCCTCCATAGTTACATGGACACCGTTCAACGAAACATGGGGAAGCCGCGACGGAGTTTACGTGCGCCTCATGAACGACATCTACGACCTCACAAAGGCAATCGACCCCACACGCCCCGTAAACGACGCCAGCGGCGACGGACACATAAAGACAGACATCTGGGCAGTGCACGACTACACACGCGATTACGACAGGCTCGTGGCGAACCACACCTTCAAGCCGGGAGTGGAGCCCTACCGCAACGAGCCCAAGAAGCCGTTCCTCGCAAAATACAACGGACAGCCCTACATGGTTGACGAAATGGGCGGACTGCCCTGGATAAAGGAGTCGGAACGCTCCTCATCATGGGGCTATGGGGCAAACATCGACAAGATGGAGGACTTCTACAAAATTCTCGAAGCCCAAATCGACGCCTTCAAGGCCTGCAAGCACGTTGTGGGAATATGCTACACCCAGCTCACCGACGTTGAGCAGGAGAAAAACGGCATATACTACTACGACCGCACCCCGAAGTTCGACGTGGCGCGCATAAAGAGCATTTTCGAAAAGATACCCTCGTACATCGAGAACCCGCAGGATCTCAGCGACTGGAAGGCAAAATAATTTGCAGCTTCTTACGGCGAAACACAAACCGGGCGCAACCCAAATTGCGCCCGGTTTTTTTCAGGCGAATTCCTGTAACCAAACAAAACGAACGCCGTATGAGAGTGTTTCACACGCCCTGAAATGCAAGGTGTCAGCAAGCGGCGGAAAAAGGTCTGATGTAATTTAAATTATGTCAGACATAATTTTTCCTGTGTCCTATGTAGTTTTTCCTGCATCAAATGTAGTTTTCGGGGCATTCGGAAAAAGCAGACAATTTTGGCTTTGCCGAAATCATTTGAACAATGTATGCTGTTCATTGTTGCATACGGCATATATGTAGGGGCGTATGGCATACGCCCCTACGGCGGCGCTTTTTATTGAACAACGTAATATTGCGCGTTCACGCGGCGTATGGCGTACGCCCCGCACGCCGCCGCCAAACCGCAAAGTCATGGCAGGCGCATAATAAAAGGCGGGAATTTGCCGGCATCAAACGTCATGTGTCTTTTTATTCGTTTGCGCGTTAAAATATGCACGAATGCGGCATTGCCGGTGCGAAAAACCTGCATTATATCACTTCTTAACACTCCAAGCACACTTTTTGGCATTTGCACATTCGCTTCCAGCCTGAAAAAAATCGCTTCAAACTTGAAAAAACTTCGAAAAAAAAAAAACGGGTATTGTTTTTATTTGTAACTTTACAGCGAAATTTTCCGTACGAAACGGTGAATGTGCGGCAAAACCTGCCGCCTTGTGCGGTATAAGAAACCAAAAACAGACATATAAAAACAGTAATTCTGTCTAAAACAACTTTATTAACTCTAAAAACAAAAGGTATGAAAAGATTAAAGACTTTTCTGTTGGCATTGGCGGCGGTTTTGCTCGCCATGCCGGACGCTTTTGCGCAGAACATGGTCGGAAGGGTGTTGGCCTCTGACGAGCTTGTTGACGGCGTGGAAGTGGTTTTCGAGGCACGCTCCGGCACGGCCTCCAAAGGGCACTACCTTGTGCCGTTCACCTATCTGAGCGATGCGGATGGCACCAACCCCAACTGCACCACCATTCCCTCGATTCTCGAGGTGCCCGACAAAATCGTATGGGTGCTCGAAAGGGCGCAGGTGGACAATGTTGTAACCGGACTTCCGCAGTACTACATCAAGAACAAGGAGACCGGCAAGTACCTCTCCTTTGAGTGGAACTGCAGCAACCCGGAAGATTACGAAAACAAGTTCGGCCCCGACGCGTGGGTGAACAAGTGGGTGAAGAACGACGACCCGTTTGTTGCCGACACGGCTTCGGCAAAGGCTTTCTGCCTCGTGTCGAACAGCGACGAACAGTGGAGGGGACAATACGGCTCGAACAGCTACGGCAGCAGCCAGAGCGACTGGGAGCCCACGACCTACACAATCGTGTACATTTTCGACGCGACTGGGAAAACCAACAATCAGTCAGACGGCGCGGGCTACGGCCGTATGTACCTTTGCAACGAGTTCCCCATCACCGGCTGCAACATCACATGGTACTCGCAGTTTCAGGACACCAACGTGTGGGACATACGGCGCGTGAGCGACCGCAGCGCTGACCCCAAGGAGGCCATGGAAGACCTGCTTGACAACTTCGGCGCGACGATTGAGACCGATTATAAGGTTGGCGACGACCCCGGCTTCGTGAAAGAGGAAATATACAACAACTTCTACACCACTTACCAGGACGTGCTGGCAAAATACGAAACCATGAGCGACGACGAGCTTAAGACCGCCTTCGACGCCCTGTATGCGGCAAAGGTGAAGGCAGACGCTCCCGAAGCAAAGGTTCAGATTGAGGACGGCGGCTACTACTACATCAAGACCGCCTACGACGCGTTCACCAGCGTTGACAACGGCGAATTTGCATGGGTTGCGCCCTACGAGGGCAGCACTGCCGGCTGGAGGGCATTGAACACCAAGGACAACCAGTTCATCTGGCAAATCACCCAGTTCCCCGCTGAGAACGCGGAGAGAATGTACTACGCATTCCGCAACATGGGTTCGGGCGTATATCTCGGCAAGGCCGCGAGCCACTCCGACAGCCAGCCTGCGGGCTACACCACCGAAAAGGAGGAGCGCATCTACGTGGGCGACCTTGGCGGCGGACAGTTCAACATCGGCAGCAAGTACGACTACTTCGACGTATATCCCCCACGTCCCTACCACATGGAAGGCCATGGGAGCGGCGCAGGCACAGCCGGCAAGCTCGTGCTTTGGGACGGCGGCCTGAACAGCGCATCGGCATGGTACATACGCAAAGTGCCGCAGGATGTAATCGACCATATGGGAGACCCCGACCGCGTTGCGGCTGACAGCCTGCGCATGGCCGTGCTGAAATACACAGGCATAACCACCGGCGCACAGGTGGGCGAAGGCATCGGCTTCGCACACAGCCAGGAACTCATCGACAACGTTGACTCCGCGCTCGCAAAGGCAAACAGGCTTCTCGCCGCCGAAGCTCCCGCAACAGAGGAACTCGTGGCTGCACGCAATACTCTCATTGAGGCAAGTGAGAAATTCAACAACGAGGTTAACATCGTTCCCGACGGATATTATGCAATCCGCTCCAACATGATCAACTATGCGAAGAACAACAACGACATCTACCTCACGCTCTACAACGACACCACCCCGGGCTGGACTCACAAGGAGACAACAGCCGCACAGATTTGGAAAGTTACCAAGCTTGCCGAGGGCGGATACGCTTTGCAGAACTTGAAGAACAAGATGTACATGAACAAGGCGGTTGAGAGCGCAAACGGAAGCCTTGTTGACATGACCAAGGAACTTGTTACCCCCGCGCAGTTCAAACCCATCAAGGCCAATGGCCAGTGGGCAGTGTACAACACGGCTGACGAAGGTTTCAGTTACGACCCCAACGGCGACGGAAGCTGCCTCTTCGATGAGGGAAAACTTCAACTCTGGAGTCCCGCAACTGAAAACGGCGGCACAAGCTGGTCATTCGAACCCGTTTCCGCAGAGGAGGCTGAGAAGCTGCTCGCAAACGAGGCTCAGAACGAGCTTAACATCAACCTAAAGAACAAATTCGAAGAGGCGCGCCGCCTTTACAATGCCTCGACAAACTACAACGTGGGCGAGCCGATTATCACCGATGTGAGCCAGATTTACGCAAACAACTGGTCTCCCAACGAGGGTATGCACCTTGAATGGATGATTGACGGCAACAAGGATACATATTGGAACTCCACATGGGAAGCCGGACAGGAACAGACCCCGGGCGAGCCTCACTCGCTGCGCATCTACAACGAAGCAGGATTCCCCGACACAGTTCAGGTGCAGTATGTAATGCGCCAGAACGGCTCTTGGCACCGTGTGCCGGCGAGAATGCGCATTCAGGTTTCCAACGATGCAGAGACTTGGGAAACTCTTCCCAACGACATGACGCTTGCTGACTTCGGCGGACAGTCGTTCCTCAGCTCGCTCCACTCCGACTCCCTCACCTACATCGTGAGCGGCATCGGCGGCTACAAGTATGTACGCTTCGAGACTATGGTTTCCATCAACAACGGCGGCGGCGTTTACTTCGCAAACGACCACGCGGTGTTCGGATATGCAGAGTACAACCTCTATCCCATTACCGGCGTGAACGAGAACTCGTACATTCTCCAGCCCAGCCACAAGGGCGTGGCGTTCGAGCTGTTCAATGCAATTCAGGCAGCTAAGGCCGAGAACAACAGCGGCAATGCAACACAGGCCACATACGACAAGCTCGTTGAGGCAATCGAGGCATTCAAGGCTATGAGCAGCAACGACTCCACAATAGCAATGGCACGCTACAACGTTGAGAACCTCACCGCCGGCGAACGTATCGGCGAATTCCCGGAAGCAGACCTCGATGCTTACGTTAGCAAGGCAGCCCAGCTGCTCACAGAATACGACAACGCTGAAGGCCAGCTTTCGGCAGACAAGATCAAGGAAGTTGTAAGCGGTCTTAAGGACGCTTACACGGCTCTCTATGACAAGATGGTCAAGCCCGAGGGCAAATGGTATGTAATCACCACCGCAGACGCAGCCCGTCCCGGAATGGTTCTCTACGCCGGCGGCGCACACACCCATGCATTCGGCAACAGCTACAGCTACTGGCTAACGGGTGCATATCCTTCCGGCTCAAAGGAGTCGTACAACCACTGGACTTTGACCAAGGACAAGGACGGACGCTACATTCCGCAGAACGTCGGGCAGGGCGGCTTCTTCGGTCCCTACACCGGTTCGGGCAATAATGATTACAACTACCGTCCCATCTGCTGGTATGTGCCAAAGGCGTTCACAATAGTTCCGTTCGGCGACGGCCAGATTGGCTTCCTCACAGCCGAGGGCTACTATGCGAAGAACAACGGTTCATGGTACGCCCCCGGTCTGGATTACGCCAAGGCTGACGACTCCGCTCCCGCATTCAAGAGCAGCTCGTTCGCATGGACGATAGACGCTTCCGAGGATGTTCACGGCGAATTTACAACCGAGCCATATTACAGTGGATGCGCTAACGGCCGCGTGATTGCAATCACAATGCCCTATGAGTACACGAGTCCCGCACAGGCAATTTCCGACGCCGACCAAAGCGCGGAGGATATATATCCCTACGAGATTGTGGGCAAGGTTACAACCGATGAAGGCGACTCAATCGTTACGGCTTACAATCTTAAGATGATTGACGGCGAAAGTGTGAAGGGCGGAACTCCCGTCATCTACATCATGCCGGGCGAGAAATACGATGCAAGCGTTACGAGCACTATCACATTCAGCCCCATAATGAACACTCCGGTTTCGGCAGAGGTTGACACCGTTAACGGTCTCATCTCAGTTCCCGCAACATGGAACACCACTGCTGACCACTACGGCTACTTCCTTGAAGACTCCGTTGTTGACGAACCCAAGGGTACAGCAATAGGCTATCAGCGCGCAGTAATATTGCCGCGCCTTGTGAAGAACACTGTTTCTGACGACGAGGTTGACGCTATTGTTTACGTCAAGGGCGCAGGCATGCTCAACGGCATCAAGGGCGCAGAGATCATCGCAATCAAGAAGTTCGTCAATGTTTACACCACCGACGGCGTTCTCGTGCGCAAGCACGTTGACGAAGCCAACGCTACCGCAGGCCTCAAGAAGGGCGTTTACGTGGTTGGCAGCAAGAAGGTGCTTGTAAAGTGATGCAACTCCGAAAATAAGCCTCCCCTGATGGAGGGCTTGAAATACGAAAATCCGCAACTCCAATGGGTTGCGGATTTTTTTTGTGCCAAACTTAACCGCTTCTTAACTGCCTGTTTGGCATTAAATGCTTAATATTGCACCATGAATACCCAAGAGACCACAAAAGGCAAGCTGCTCGTTGTTGACGACGAGCCTGACATTCGCGAAATATTGCAGGTAAACCTCGAAGCTGCGGGATATGAGGTAATCACCGCCCCATCGGCTGAGGAGGCAATCTCACTCCTTGACAATACGGTGTCGCTCATTCTGCTCGACGTGATGCTCGGCGGGATGTCGGGCTATTCCATGGTGCGCAAGCTAAGGCAGGAACTCCACAACTCCGTACCCGTTATTTTCCTGACGGCAAAGGACACGGAGAACGACCTGCTCACGGGTTTTTCCGCAGGAGGGGACGACTACATCTCCAAGCCGTTTTCAATCCACGAGGTTATCGCCCGCGTGGGGGCTGTGCTCAGAAGGCAGAAAACACCGCCCGCCGGCAGCGACGCCATAATCAGCCTCGGCGGCATCGAGATTATCCCCGAGCGCAAGCTGGTGCGCTCAAACGGCGCGGACGTTATGCTCACCCCAAAGGAGTACGGCATTCTGCAAATGCTGATGTCCCACCCCGGGAGGGTATATTCGCGCGACGAGATACTGCACAGCGTGTGGCAGGACGACGCTCTTGTGCTCGAACGCACCGTTGACGTTCACATCACCCGCATCCGCGCAAAACTCGGCGATGCCGGCGCACAGATTGTAAACCGCCAGGGCTACGGCTATTGCTTTACGGAAAAATGAGGCGTTTGAACTACAGATACAAATTGCTTTTGTCGTTCACCGGAATATTCGCGGTGTTCGCCGTGGTCATGGTGCTTTTCGAAATGCACTACGAGAGCGGTTTGCGCGAAAGCGACTTCCGCAACCGCATGAGCGACTACGCCGACATGGTGGGGCGCGAGATAAGCCGCGAGGGCAATGTGGTGAACCCTGCAAGGCTCAAGGCTTTTCTGGAGTGCATGCCCGAAGGCGTGAGGTTCACCGTGATAGACGGCAAAGGGAACGTGGTGTACGAATCAGGCGGCATTGGCGCACGCGCCGAGGGAAACCACCAAGACCGCCCCGAGGTCAAAAACGCCATGCGCATCCGGGAAGGAAGCTACGACGTGAGGCATTCCGAGACATTCAACACCGACTTCTTTTACTTTGCAAAGGCCTACGGCAAATACGTGGTGCGCGTGGCGAGACCATACGACGAGGACGTGAGGAGCATCCTGCGCCCGGCTAACGTGTTCCTGCTTTTCGTGCTGCTGGTGCTTCCCATAGCCATAGTCATACTAATATACATTTCCGACAGTTTCGGGCGTTCCGTCTCGCGTCTGCGCCGCTTCATAAACGAGGCCGGAAAAGGCGGCATAAACTATGACGCGATAAGTTTCCCCCACTCCGAACTCGGCGACATAGGCCGCGAGATAACAAACCTCTACCGCCGGCTCGACGAAAAGGGAAAACAGGCTAAGAGCGAACGCGAGCGGCTTTTGAAGCACTTCCAGTATCTCGAGGGGGGAATTGCAATCTTCAACACCGAAAAGGGGAATGTGTATGCCAACCCGCGCTTTGTGCAATACGTAAACACAATCCTCCCCGTGCCCACCGGCGATGTCAACACCATTTGGGGCAGCGCGGCATTCCGACCCGCCAAGGAGTTCGTGGAACTCAACAGCCGCGAGCTCAACCCCGGCGAAACCGCCCCCGTGATGCGTTTCAACATAGCCGCCGGAAGCGCGAACTATGCCGTGCAGGTGGTGGTTTACAGCGGCGAGGATTTCGAGATGACAGTGTATGACGTAACCCGCGCCGAGAAAAGCCGCATCCTGAAACAGCAGATGAGCAACAACATAACCCACGAACTGCGCACCCCCGTGAGCAGCATTCGCGGCTATATAGAGACCATTTTGGAATGCAAGGGACTCTCGGACGACAGAAAGCGTTATTTCCTCGAGCGTGCGCACAGCCAGGTGGTGAGGCTCAGCGAACTAATACGCGACGTTGCCATAATCACAAAAGTTGACGAAGCTCCCGAAACCATGCAAAAGGAGGAGATTTCGCCGTGCGAGGTAATGAACGACGTGATTGAGGAGCTGTCGTCAAAAATTGGCGAGGCGGAAATGAAAGTCTCCAACCGCATAGCCCCGGAAACCAAAGTTTACGGCAACTACTCGCTCGTCTATTCCATTTTCCGTAACCTTGTAGAGAACAGCGTGCGCTATGCCGGAAAAGGCACAGAGGTATGCGCCGAGTGCTACAACGAGGATGAAAGCTACTGCTATTTCAACTTCTACGATACAGGTAAAGGCTGCCCCGAAGAGCATCTGCCACGCCTTTTCGAGCGTTTCTACCGCGCCGAAGAGGGACGCACACGAGAGCTCGGCGGCTCAGGGCTCGGACTGTCAATAGTGCGCAACGCCGTAACCTTCCACCACGGAAACATATCCGTCCGCAACCGCGAGGGCGGTGGCCTACAGTTCCTTTTCACCCTGCAAAGGCACGAAATGAAATAACCGCCAAACACCCGCCTTTGGCAGCTTTTGGAGGCAAAGCCATGCCGATTTTACAAACAACTGATTTACAAAGAATTAACCTTATTTGGATTTTTCTTGTAAGTGCCTGTTTTACACCACATTGCAAAGCACGGAAAAAAGGTCTGATGTAATTCAAATTATATCAGACATAACTTTTCCTGTGTCCTATGTAGTTTTTCCTACATCAAATGTAATTTTTGGGGAGTTTCGAGAGAAATAATCGGTTGAGGGTTTGCGCCATTTGTAGGGGCGTATTGCATACGCCCTGTACACCACCGCATAAACCGCACCGCAAACCACCACAACAACATTGCAAATCCGCGCAATTCAGGGCGTATGCAATAGCCACTGCGGAGGTGCAATTATTTAGTTAACTGTGCTTCTGTTTCTCTGTAAGCCAACTCTCACGGCGGGTTCCGAAATCTTTCCAATCCCAATGGTTGTTAATTTTTACGGAATAGCATTTCCTGTTGGGAATGTCCAACATCGAAAGCTGTTTTAACTTATTAACAGGCGACAAGTCATTGTCCTCAATCGTCATCTTTCTGCCAAACAGGGCAAGGGCTTTTATCTTTTCCAAATTTTCCAACGGCTTGATTGTTTCCAAAGCGTCCGTTTCGATTATGACCACCTCCATGTTGTCCAGGTTTGACAAAAAACTTATGTCATGAAGCCCCACAACTCCTCTTATGTCAACCTTTTTCAGATTTTCGAGGAACGAGATGTCGGCAAAGGAAAGTATCTTTTTGCAGTTTGTTATTGCCAGGCTTTCAAGAAATGCAAGGTTTCTCACAAACGACAAAGACGTTATGTTTGAATTGGCGATTGTCAAATCTTTAAGTTTCTTCAAGCGGTCTATCCCATGTTTGTCCCCGACTTTAAGGTCATCAATGTACAATCTTTCAATGCTGCCGCAGGAAAACAGAGTGTCGTTCCGCTTGTCGCCATAGCAAAAAACGCTTTTCAAATTATGGAATGCCCGAAAGTCAACACCGTTGGCGTTTGGCATATTCAGACTTAGCGTAACCAAACCGTGTTGCCGCTCTATGCTTTTTATGCCAACAGAATGAACGTCTGTTATGTCCAATGTCTTAATTGGAGGTATCTGTTCCAAAAAGGCATAGTCTGAACACTTCCAGCCCAAAGTGTAGTTCAAGAACAAATGCTCCACGCCCTTGTCACGGATTATTTTGGCATACGAACTGTTCCATTCGCCGCATATAACCAAACCCTGTCCGCTTAGTTCCTTTTTATTGTATGGGTTCTTTGTTACGAGTTTGTATTTTTTCTTGTCAAACATACTTTGCGTTATGATTTGCAATGGTGGTTGCCTTTGGTTTTCTGCACACAGATTTGATTTTCCCCTTTTTTTCGCGTCTTTACGCTTAACCGCAGTCGGGAGGTCTGATTTGGCTTTCTTGTAATCTGAAAACAGCCCGCACACAATCAGTGCACGGGCTGTCATTGTTTATAGCCTTTGGAGGATTACTCGCTTAGCGACCAGTCTTCCTTGGTTTTGCGGATGTATGTTGCATAGCGGCGTTTTGCTGCTGCCTCTGCGGCATCGAAGAGTTCCTGCGCCTCTGCGGGACGTGCCTTCTTCAGTGAAAGATAACGCACCTCGCCGTTGAGGAAGTCCTGGAACTTGCTCCATTCAGGCTCTTTGCTGTCGAGCGAGAACGGATTCTTGCCCTCTTTTTCGAGTTCGGGGTTGAAACGCCACAGATGCCAGTAACCGCATTCCACAGCGCGAGCCTCCTCTGCCTGTGAGCGGCCCATGCCGCCCTTTATCTTCAGGCCGTGGTTGATACACGGAGCGTAGGCAATCACAAGTGAAGGGCCGTGGTAAGCCTCTGCCTCGCGGAATGCCTTGAGGCACTGCGCCTGGTCTGCACCCATTGCAACCTGTGCCACGTAAACATATCCGTAAGTGGTCTGCATAAGGCCGAGGTCTTTTTTGGTGATGCGCTTGCCCTGTGCCGCAAACTGTGCGATAGCTCCGATAGGCGTGGACTTGGATGCCTGACCGCCGGTGTTGGAGTAAACCTCGGTGTCGAGCACGAGAATATTCACGTCCTCACCCGAAGCGAGTACGTGGTCGAGACCGCCGTAGCCTATGTCGTAGCTTGCGCCGTCGCCGCCGATAATCCACTGGCTGCGCTTGGTGAGGAAGTGTTCGAGGCTTGCGAGTTCTTCCATCTTCTTGCAGTCGCCTTTCTTTGCCTCAATCATAGGAATGAGCTTCTCGCCTGCGGCGCGTGAGCCTTCAGCGTCCTCGCGGTTCTCAATCCATTCCTTTGCCGCAGCCTTGTATTCGTCGGATGCCTTGTCGCAGGTAAGCTGCTCTTCGAGTATCGACTGAATGCGGTTGCGCATTTTCTTGTTTGCAAGGGTCATACCCATGCCAAATTCGCAGAAGTCCTCGAACAGCGAGTTAGCCCATGCGGGACCCTGGCCTTTGGCGTTCTTGCAATATGGTGTGGAGGGGATTGAGCCGGAATAGATGGAGGAGCAGCCTGTGGCATTGGCAACTATTTCGCGGTCGCCGAAGAGCTGCGAGATGAGCTTCACGTATGGGGTTTCGCCGCATCCCGAGCAAGCACCGGAGAACTCGAACAGGGGTTGTGCAAACTGCGAGTTCTTGGGGTTTGACTTGATGTCAACGAGGTTCTGCTTCGAGGTAACTTTCTTGACGCAGTATTCCCAGTTCTCCGCTTCGCCAAGCTGGCCTTCGAGCGGAACCATTGTGAGAGCCTTTTCGCCTTTCTTGCCCGGGCATACATCGGCGCAGTTGCCGCAGCCGAGGCAGTCGAGAACGTCAACCTGCTGAACGTAGTGCATACCCTTCATTGCCTTGGGCGCAAGCATATCGAGTGTCTTGCCCTTGAAATCCTTGGCTTCTTCGTCTGTCATTACGAACGGGCGTATTGCAGCGTGGGGGCAGCAGAATGCGCACTTGTTGCACTGGATGCAGTTGTCGGCGTTCCACACCGGGACAAAGGCAGCCACACCGCGCTTTTCGTAAGCGGCAGTGCCCTGCTCCCAAGTTCCGTCAACAGACGGCTTGTAAGCCGACACGGGGAGAAGATCGCCGTTCTGCGCGTTGATGGGGCGCACGAGCTTTGAAATGTATTCCGGCTCGTCGCGCTTGATTTCCTCGTCCTCGGGAAGATTTGCCCATGCGGGGTCAACGGCAAGCTGCTTGTACTCGCTGCCGCGCTCAACGGCCTGGAAGTTCTTGTCAACAACGTCCTGGCCTTTCTTGCCGTAGCTCTTTACAATGAACTTCTTCATCTGCTCTACGGCAAGGTCAACGGGGATTACCTCGGTGATGCGGAAGAATGCCGACTGGAGAATTGTGTTCGTCCTGTTGCCGAGACCGATTTCCTGAGCAATCTTCGTGGCGTTGATATAGTAAACTGTGATGTTGTTGTTCGCGAAGTAACGCTTGATGTGGTTGGGCAGGTTGTTTGCTAGCTCTTCGCCCTCCCAAATGGTGTTGAGAAGGAAAGTGCCGTTCTTGCGGAGACCACGGATAACATCGTACATATGCAGGTAAGCCTGAACGTGGCAAGCCACGAAGTTCGGCGTCTTTATCTGATAGGTGGAACGTATCGGGGTGTCGCCGAAACGGAGGTGCGAGCAGGTGAAGCCGCCGCTCTTCTTCGAGTCATACGAGAAGTATGCCTGGCAATACTTCTGCGTGTTGTCGCCGATTATCTTGATTGAGTTCTTGTTTGCGCCCACTGTGCCGTCTGCGCCAAGCCCGTAGAATTTTGCCTCGAATATTCCCTCGCCGCCGAGAGCCTTTTCCTCCTCAAGGGGAAGCGACGTGAATGTTACGTCGTCAACAATGCCGAGCGTGAAGTGGTTCTTGGGTTCGGGCAGGTTGAGGTTGTCGTAAACGGAGATTATCATTGTGGGCGTGGTGTCGCAGCTGCCCAGACCGTAGCGTCCGCCGACAATCAGCGGCTGGTTCTTCTTTCCGTAGAAAGCGTCGCGCACGTCAAGGTAAAGCGGCTCGCCCTTTGCTCCCGGCTCTTTTGTCCTGTCGAGAACGGCGATGCGCTTCACTGTTTCGGGAATTGCGGCGAGGAGGTGCTCCACAGAGAACGGACGGTACAGGTGAACGCTCACCATGCCCACCTTCTGGCCGTTTGCGTTGAGGTAGTCGATAGCCTCGCGTGCGGCCTCGGTTGCCGAACCCATGAGGATTATCACGCGGTCTGCGTCCTCTGCGCCATAGTAGCTGAAGAGTTTGTATTCGCGGCCCGTTATTTTGGAGACAGCCTCCATGTATTTCTCAACGATTCCGGGGATTGCGTCATAATATGTGTTGCAAATCTCACGGTGTGCAAAGAACGTTTCGGGGTTCTCCGCCATGCCGCGCGCCACGGGGTGTTCGGGCGAGAGTGCGCGTGAGCGGAACTCCGCGAGAGCCTTCTGGTCAACCAGCGGACGCAGTTCGTCCTCGCTTATCTCCTCTATCTTCTGGTATTCGTGCGATGTGCGGAAACCGTCAAAAAAGTTGATGAACGGCACACGGCTTTCTATCGTGGCAAGATGAGCCACAGCCGAAAGATCCATCACTTCCTGCACGCTGCCTTCGCAAAGCATGGCGAAGCCTGTCTGGCGGCAGGCCATCACGTCGCTGTGGTCGCCGAAGATGCAGAGGGAGTGGGATGCCAGTGTGCGGGCTGAAACGTGGAACACGCAGGGAAGCAGCTCGCCTGCTATCTTGTACATATTCGGTATCATGAGGAGCAAGCCCTGCGATGCCGTGAATGTTGATGTCAAAGCACCTGCCTGGAGCGAACCGTGCACTGCGCCGGCAGCGCCTCCCTCCGACTGCATTTCCTGTACGGAAACCGTGTCGCCGAAGAGGTTCTTTCTTCCGTCGGCAGCCCACTCGTCAATGTGTTCCGCCATTGGAGATGAAGGAGTGATGGGGTAGATTGCAGCAACTTCCGAGAACATATACGCCACGTGGGCTGCAGCCTGGTTGCCATCACAAGTAATGAATTTCTTTTCCTTACTCATTTTGTAATTGAATGAAATGTTATGTAAATTTTCGTTTGTCTCTTAAGGGTTAGTGCAGGAAGCCGAACAGCCAGAGCGGAATGTCGCTGCCGTGTCCCACCTCGGCGTTGTAGCGTGCGAAGCAAACGCCGTCCTGCGCCTTGAGGCGGCGCGACTTGTCGCATACAACTATGTTGTGCCCGTCTATGATGTACGAGCCGTTGCGCTTTCCCTTGCTCACACTGTGGTGTCTCCACACGCTGTTTGCGAAGAAAGTCTCCATAACCTCCTGTTCCTCCGCACTGCGCGAGCTTATTGCGTACAGGAGGTTCGTGTTGTGGATCATTATCTGCACCGGCTTTTTGGGGAACTCCTCTCCCTCGCGGTAAACAAGGTTTATGAGCCTTGCCTCCTCAAGATCCTTTATGTAGTTCATCACCGTGGCGCGTGAAGTGCCTATCTCTTCGGCGAGCTTGGTTACGTTCGGCACAGTGATGCCCTCCATGCCCAGCAGGTAGAGAAGTTTCCTTATCCTTGCAAGATACTTAAGGTCGATTTGCTTTATGAACAGGATGTCAACCTCAATCATCATGTTGATCGACTTGAGAAGCTGCTCCGTGAAGTTGTGGGTTTCGAGGAAGAACGGATAGTAGCCGTGGTGCAGGTAGTCCTGGAAATAGTTCCACGGACGCACTTTGGGCAGTATGGTCTTGAGTATCTGCTCATGCCCCTCAAGGATTTCGTTGAGGCTGTACGAGCGGAAGTTCAGCCCTGTCTGGGAATTAACAAATTCGCGGAAAGAGAAGCCGTGCAGCACGTAAACGTCGCTGATGCGGTTCAGTTCGCGTTGCGCCTCGCTGTCGGGAGGAAGCACAGAGGATGTTGCATACACGATGTGCAGCTTGTCGAAGCGGCGGTAGCACTCGATGAGGTCGGCAGCGTAGTTGGGCTGCTTGAAAACCTGATCGATTAGCAGAACCCTGCCGCCATAGCGCACGAAATCTTCCGTGAATTCCACGATTCCGCGTCCCTGAAAGTAAAAGTTGTTCATGCTGATGTACAGGCACTGCTGAAGCTGCGGATCAAAGTGATCGCGGGCGTACTGCAGGAGGAACGTGGTTTTGCCAACGCCTCTCGGGCCTCTGATTCCAATCATCCTGTGGCTCCAGTCAATCCTGTCCATTAGCGAACGCTGAACGGGTGCGTTCAGATGGCTTAGCATGTAAGCGTGTGACTGAAAGAATTTTTCCATAAAAGTAAGGTCACGCATAGTTATTTAATTCGCGCATTGGTTCCGTGCAAATTTACGCATTTCCGTACAATATTGCAAACGACACGTGGCAAATAACTTTGGGCGGAGTGCATTTTTTTCGCGAAAAGGGCGCACTTGCGTGCTTTCATGCCTGAAAATTATGTTTTTGGCATTCTCACTATGCAGAAAAAGGCTGTATGCGGTGCGCCTTGTATGCACGGAGTTCGGGCGGAGACTTGCAAGCTCCGGAGAAGATTGCGCAGTTTATCATCATTGTCGCAACGGATTGTTTTGTATGTGCGATGCGGTTCATGCGGTGGCACACAGGGCGTATGTAATACGCCCCTGCAAATCCCGCAAAACAAAAAACACTTTTTCTTTCAAGACGCCCCAAAAACAACATCGGACATAAGAAAAACTACATAGGACATGGGAAAAATTATGTCTGATGTAATCCAAATTACATCAGACCTTTTTTCGCCGCTTGCAAACATCTGAAAAACAAACCGTTATAGCGGACATTTTTTGTGTGGTTATCATTCTGGCAACGAGCGTTTTACGCAATTTCCAGCCTTTCTGCGGCTTCTTTGGCAGCGAGCCGGCCGCACGGACATTTCATGAGGGGCAATGCGCATCCCCTGCTTTTACGGTTTCCTTTCACAAACTGAGGCAGAAATATGTAATTTTGCACTTAAAAGTTTTGTGTATGGAAAAGAAGACACTTGTTGTTTCGGAGCAGATACGCAGCGCGTGCCCCGGATTTGTGGGCGGCGCGCTGTATGCGGAGTTCAGGAACACGGAATACTGCGAGGCCTTGTGGGATGAGATACGCGCAAAGGCTGCGGACTTGAAGTCGCGCCATACCGTTGACACCATAAAGCACATAAGCGGCATTGAAGCCACGCGCAAGGTTTACAAGGCGTGCGGCAAGGACCCTTCGCGCTACCGCCCCTCAAACGAGCAGCTCGTGCGCCGCATTCTTCAGGGCAAGGAGCTTTGGGCGGTGAACACAGCGGTGGACATCGGCAACCTTGTGAGCATCGGCTACGGCTACAGCGTGGGGTGTTTCGACTACGACAAAATTGATGGCGGCTGCATAACGCTCGGCGTGGGGCTTGCCGGAGAGCCGTACGAGGGCATAGGGCGCGGAACGCTCAACATCGAGGGGATGCCCGTCTATCGCGATGCCGCCGGCGGAATAGGCACGCCCACAAGCGACAACGAGCGCACGAAGATGTCGCTTTCCACCACGCGGATGCTCGCCGTGGTGAACGGCTACGACGGGGACGCGAAGAAAATTGACGAATGCCTGGAGTTTATGGCGGAGGCTTACAAAAAATACCTCAACGCCAAGTGCGAGACAACGAAGTTTTAGCCTAAGCCGCCGCGTGATTGCTTGGTTAGGGCTTATTGCAGGTTACGGTTCTTGCGAAGCCAGTCCTCGTAAACCTCCTTGCACTTGTTTTCGGTCTGCATATACCTCTTCAAGGACCATTTGCCGCCGTAGTCCTCCTCCAAATCCTTCCAGACCGACTGCATCCCCATTTTCCTGCGCAGGGCGTTGACGCGGCGCGGATTTTCCAAAGGCACGGGATACGGCACGCCTTTGACGACAATTTTCTGCGTGCCGTAAACCTGCCGCCCGCCGTTGTTCATTGCAAAACGGTCAACAAGAAAGGCGTATTGCCACTTTATGGACTTGTCATGTCTGACGGCCTCGCCCAATTTTCCGAGACAGGTTTTCTGAAAGGCGGAGTCCTTGCTGTGCTGCACTATGAGGAACAGCCCCTCTTCGGCATCTTCCCCGACATCTTCCTTTGAAAGCCAACCGTATTCCGCGATGATTTCCTTTGCCCTTAAAGTGTTTTTCCCGTCAAGCGAAAGCATCCATTTGTGTACGCTGCCGTATTCCGCGCTCTCCTTGCCGAACCGCTTTTCGGTGTCCATTAAAAGCATTCTCACCGCCTGGTCGCTTGCACGCAGGCTTTCGAGTTCCTTGCTTACGGAGAAAAACTTGTCGTTGCCGTCCATGAACTTGCAGTAAACCTTTTGCAGTGCCGCTGCGGCTTTGTCCGTGTCGCAAGCCGCGATGTAAAACCGTGCCGAGTCGCAGTGGTCTTTTAGCGTTTGGGCGGAAACGCCGCTTGCGGCAATGGCGCATAAAAAGAGAACCTTTGCCCTGTTCATTTCACGCTTTGTTTTACCGCATGCAAAGTTACGCAAAAAGTGAACACGCGAATCCGCCCGACACGCTTTGTTTCCCTGACTTTTGCGCCAAGCTCTCATGCCGTGCCGGGCGGACTATCTTTGTTACATGGGTGCTTCCTCAGTCCACAGTCGGCGATTTTTTCACAAGAAGCTGATTTGCAAAGAATTAACTTCGCACAAAACAAACTTTGTAAGTTTTTGTTTTTCAAAGGTTTGCAAGTGCCGAAAAAAGGTCTGA
>DKDC01000016.1:50949-114430 GCA_002451695.1 Prevotellaceae bacterium UBA6858
AGTTTTTCCTACATCAAATGTGGTTTTCACGGCCTGGGTTTTGCGCCATTTGTAGGGACGTATGGCATACGCCCTGTACAACACCGCATAAACCACATCGCAAACCGCCGCCACAATATTGCAAAGCGGCACAATCTGGGCGTATGCAATACGCCCCTACAACAATACATTCCATTGACTTATTGCAGCTTGCACATATTAAACGGATTTTACCATTCCGTTAATCAAGCATGGGCCGGCGGTATGCTTAACAAATGACAGCCAATTGCCATAAATGCAAAATAATTAGTAATTTTGCAAGGCATAAAACTGATCTATCATGTTGTTTAGCAAAAGCACTTACACGGAACGCCGCAACGAGCTGAAAAAGCTTGTGGGTGGCGGACTTATTGTTTTGTTCGGCAATAACGACAGCCCGGCAAACTATCCATCCAACACATACAAATTCCGTCAGGACAGTTCGTTTCTCTACTATTTCGGTCTGCACCGCAACGGACTTGTGGGGGTTATCGACGTTGACAACGACCGCGAATATCTTGTGGGCGACGAGATTGACATTGACGACATTGTATGGTACGGTTCGGTAACGAGCGTTGCCGAAATGGCGGAACAGACGGGCGTAGCCCATGTTGCCGCCATGCGCGAGCTTCCAAGCATAATCGCGTCGGCGCAGTCGCAGGGCGAGACGGTTCACTTTCTGCCGCCCTACCGTTTTGACACGAAGATACAGATAATGGACCTGCTCGGCATCCACCCCTCGCGGCAAAAGGACGCGGCTTCGCTGAAGCTGATTGCCGCAGTGGTGAAAATGCGCACCTCGAAAACCGAAGAGGAGATAGCCGAACTCGAGCGCGCCGCCGAGATAGGGTATGAGATGCACACCACGGCGATGCGCCTTTGCCGCCCCGGAGTTACCGAGCAGTATATAGGCGGCACGGTTGACGGCATTGCCAACGCCCGCGGCTGCATGGTGTCGTTCCAGACCATAGCCACCCAGCATGGCGAGGTGATGCACGGGAACCCCTCAACGGCAAAACTGGAGGCGGGGCGGCTGTTTCTTGTCGATGCGGGGGCGGAGACAAACGAGAACTATTGCTCCGACAACACGCGCACGACCCCTGTAAGCGGCGTGTTCACCCAAAAACAGAAAGACATATACAATATAGTTGTGGAATGCCACGACCACGTGCTTGAGGTTGCAAAACCCGGCGTGAAATGGTGGGACGTGCATTTTGCCGTATGCCGCATAATAACCGAACGCCTGCAGCAGCTCGGGCTGATGAAGGGCGATGTTGAAGAGTCGCTAAAGTCGGGAGCGCACGCCATGTTCCTGCCCCACGGCCTGGGGCATTCCATGGGAATGGACGTTCACGACATGGAAGGGCTCGGGCAGGTTTACGTGGGATTTGACGGCGAGGTGCGCCCATCCACGCAGTTCGGCACAAACGCGCTCCGTTTCGGCCGCAGATTGCAGAAGGGCTTTGTGGTTACGGACGAGCCGGGAATATACTTCATACCCGCGCTTATTGACGACTGGCGCAAGAACGGCACAAACGCGCAGTTCCTGAACTTCGACAAGATTGACGAGTACCGCGACTTCGGGGGAATACGCATTGAGGACGACGTGCTGATTACCGAAAGCGGCTGCCGCTTCATAGGCAAAAAGCGCATACCCTACCACGTGGACGAGGTTGAGGAGTTCATGCGCAACCGTGAGGACTGAACGGAAACAGGATAAAAACAAACAGTAACAAAACCATAATGAAGAAATTGTTTTTTGCATTCATGGCAACAGCCCTGATTGCATCGTCGGCTTATGCCGAAGAAAAAAAGGATACGGTGAAGTTCACCGTGGTAAAGGAAATCCCCATCACGTCCATAAAGGACCAGAACCGCTCGGGAACCTGCTGGTGCTACTCCACCCTGAGCTTTCTCGAGGCTGAGCTCCTGCGCAAGGGCAAAGGCACATTCGACCTCTGCGAGTCATTCGTTGTACACCACACCATGACCGACCGCGCCGAGGCAGCCGTGAGAATGCACGGTGATATTTCGTTCGCCGAGGGCGGAAGCTTCTACGACGTGCTTTACTGCATGAAGAACTACGGTCTCGTCCCGCAGGAGGCCATGCCCGCACCCGGCTCGTTGCAGGGCGACAGCCTTTTCAACTTCAGCGAGCTCTCAACAGTTGCAGGCGCTGTGGTCAATGCCGTGGCAAAATGGAAGCCCGAAGCCGGCTCGAGACGCCAGATAACCCTTTCGCCCATATGGAAGAAGAACGTTGAGGCCATATACGACAACTATCTCGGCAAGCTCCCCGAAAGTTTCAAGTACAACGGCAAGACCTACACCCCGAAGTCGTTTGTGGAATATCTCGGGCTGGATGCCGACGACTACGTTTCCATAACGTCCTACACACACCATCCTTTCTACCAGCCTTTCGTGGTTGAGGTTCAGGACAACTGGCGCTGGGCGCAGAGCTACAACCTTCCGCTCAACGAAATGATGGAGGTCATCGACAACGCCGTAAAGACCGGCTACACCATAGCATGGGGTGCTGACGTTAGCGAAAAGGGATTTGGCGCGGTTACGCGTGTGCCTCTGAACGACAAGGAAAAGGATTTGAGCCACAGCGACGCCGCACGCTGGACGGGAACTGACGGCAAAGCCGACAAGAACGCCGTATCCGCAAGCGGCGAAAAGACCATCACGCAGGAAATGCGCCAAAAGGCTTACGACAACTGGCAGACCACCGATGACCACGGAATGGTTATCTACGGTATCGCCAAAGACAGCACCGGCGCGGAATACTACATGGTGAAGAACTCCTGGGGCGAATACGGGCCTTACAAGGGAATGTTCTACGCTTCGAAACCCTACGTGGCCTACAAAACCATGAACTTCGTGGTCAACAAGGCCGCCCTCCCAAAGGACATAGCGAAGAAACTCGGAATAAAGCAGTAAACCCCTTTCCGTTATGAACATTGACGGACTGCGCTTACAGGCAACAAAACCGCGCAAGGCGGTTTTGTTGCTTGCTTTGTTGTGTTTCGTGGCGTTTTTCGTGAACAACGGACTTCTCCGCCCCGACATCATGGAGACGCGCAACCTTGAAACCGCCCGCGAAATGGCGGACGGCGGCAACTGGATAATACCCCGCATGAACGGCGAGTACCGTCTGGAAAAACCGCCGCTTCCCACATGGTTTGCCGCAGCGGCACAGCTTGCCGCGCCCGACAACCTTGGAGTGCAGCGAACCGTAAGCGGACTGGCGGGATGTATGCTTGTGGTGTTTTTCTTTTTGCTCGCGAAAAAAACGACAAGGAGGGACGACTACGCATTCATCGCCTCGCTGATGCTCATCACGTGCTACCAAATCATACTGCAAGCCCGCACCGCCACGTGGGACATATACTGCCACGCATTCATGATGGGCGGGATATATTTTCTGTGGCGTGGGCTTTATGAGGATGCACACATCTGGCGCAACATGACGCTTGCCGGAATTATGACCGGGCTTTCGTTTATGAGCAAAGGGCCTGTGTCGCTTTATGCGCTGCTTCTCCCGTGGCTCATCGCAACGCTCGCCACGCGCCGCCCCTGCATGAAAGGACGGAAGATGCCACTTGCCGTAATGGTGGTGCTTGCCGCTGCCATAAGCTCGTGGTGGTATCTGCTAATTCTCACCGCGCACCCCGAAGCCGCGCAATATGTAATCCACAAGGAAGCCGGCTCGTGGAAAAACCATAACGTAAGACCGTGGTATTATTACTGGCGTTTCTTTGTGGAGACAGGCATCTGGTCGCCGCTAATGCTTCTCGCCCTCGCGTTCCCTGTGTGGCGCAAGAAACTCGGGCTTTTGCGCAATCCATATACAATGGCATTATTATGGACAACGGCACAACTCGTGCTGCTGTCGCTTATGCCAGAAAAGAAGATGCGCTACCTTTTGCCGATGATGATGCCCTGCTGCTACACAATGGCATTCCTTGTTATATACTGGTGCGACAAGAGCCGCAGGGACACGGCGCGGAAAATTGTTGTGGGGATTGCCGTGTTTTTTGCCGCAGCCGAGATGTTTGCCATGCCGGTTGTGGCGAAAGTTTTCTCAAATCCCGAATACAAAAGCATTTCCGCCACAAAGGATATGGCGGAGCTTAAAGGCGTTCCATTCTACAGCAACGGCGGCGAGCAACTGCGCATAGAGATTGTCTATGCCGCCGGGCGCGTGATACGGCCGCTGGAATATTCTTCGCCAACCATCAATGCCGAGCTGAAGAAACGCCTCCCCTGCGTGCTTTTGTCCCGCAAACCCCTCGCGGAAGAACTGCCAGAAAACGCATTGCAGGGCATCGACACCGTTTTCTGCGGAAAATACAACAACAGCAACCGCAGCCGTTTCTCAAAACACGGCAGCGACGACAACTTCATATACAACGTAACACTTCTAAAGCCAAAAGCAAATGGAAGCAAACAAGACTAGTAACTACGAATTTACGATAATAGTCCCAATTTACAACGAAGAGGACAATATGCCGGCACTCGAAAAGGCTTTGGGCGAATACCTCGGCAAATCTTCGGTGAAATCGTGCGTGCTTTTCGTCAACGACGGCTCGCGGGACACGAGCCTTGACAAAATACGCGGAATTTGCGGGCGCAACCAGGATTTCTACTATATATCCTCCTGCGAGAACCATGGGCTCAGCACCGCGATGAAGGCGGGTTTCGATTTCGCGGAAAGCCCGCTCGTGGGATATATTGACGGAGACTTGCAGACAAATCCCGAGGATTTTGATTTGCTGCTGCCTTACGCCAAGGACTTTGAGATGGTAACGGGAATACGAGCCAACCGCAAGGATTCCTGGGGCAAGCGGATGCAGTCGAAGATTGCCAACGGCTTCCGCCGCAGCATGACCGGCGACACCGCAACCGACACGGGGTGCCCGCTTAAGGTTCTGCATTCCGACATAGCCAAGCGCATTCCTTTCTTTAACGGCATGCACCGCTTTCTCGCCGCCCTCGTTGCGCTCGAAGGCGGAAAGATGAAAGAAATGCCTGTGCGCCATTACCCGAGAACCCAAGGCGTGTCGAAATACCACCTTGGCAACCGCCTTGTGAAGCCGTTTGAGGATTGCTTCGCCTTTCGCTGGATGAGAAGCCGCTACATACGCTACAATATCAGCGAGAACAACCTTTCTGAGTAACCCGCCGCTTGTATGCTGATTACTGTGAACGCTTTGGTTTTTGCGGTGGGCTTCATCGCGCAGGGCTTTTTCTCCGCCCGGATGCTCATACAGTGGGTTCTTTCCGAGAGGCAGAGGCGCGTGGTCTCGCCCGTGGTGTATTGGGCTTGCAGCCTTGCTGGCAGCATACTGCTGTTTGTTTACGGATGCCTGCGAAACGACTTTGCCATAGTTCTCGGGCAGCTCATTTCATATTACATATATGTGTGGAATCTCGACATAAAAGGCGCGTGGGCAAAAATACCGCTCGTGGTGCGCGTTGTGCTGTTCGCCCTGCCGCTTGTGGCTGTAACCTACCTGCTCGGCGACGCGGAACATTTCATGCAGTCGTTCTTCCATAACGAGAAAGTTCCTTTCTGGCTTTTGCTATACGGTTCGGCGGGGCAGATAATCTTCACGCTGCGCTTCATATACCAGTGGTATTACTCCTACCGCCGCCACCGCTCCATATTGCCAATCGGCTTTTGGATAATCAGCCTCGTTGGTTCGGGAATGATTGTGAGCTATGCCATATTCCGCCACGACCCTGTGCTGATACTCGGGCAGTCGGTGGGCTTTTTAACATATTCGAGAAACATAATGATAGGTGTCAGAAGCAAGACACCGGAAACTTTGGAGAAATGAAAGTGCTTGTTACCGGCGGAGCCGGATTCATAGGCTATCACCTCTCGCTTGCGCTTGCAGGGCGGGGCGACGATGTTGTGTGCATCGACAGCCTTAACAACTATTACAACCCGGAACTGAAGCTCGCACGGCTCCGCGCCCTTGGCGTTTGCGATGCGGACAAGGGGGAAAGCGGCGTTTACGGCAATTTGAGGTTCAGGAAACTCGACATTTCCGATTTTGGCAGCCTTGAAAAACTTTTCAGCGAGGAAAGGTTTGATGTGGCGTGCAACCTTGCCGCCCAAGCCGGCGTAAGGTATTCGATTGACCACCCGCGAAGTTATATTGAAAGCAACATTGTAGGTTTTTTTAACATCTTGGAATGTTGCCGCAATCATTGCGAAACACTCGTGTATGCCAGTTCGAGCAGCGTTTACGGCGGAAACACAAAAGCCCCCTTCTCCGAGGACGACAAGGTTGACAATCCCAAGAGCCTGTATGCCGCCACAAAAAAGAGCGACGAGCTTATGGCCCACGTTTACTCATCCCTTTACGGCATAAGAGCAACAGGTTTGAGATATTTCACCGTTTACGGTCCTTGGGGAAGGCCTGATATGTCGCCGGTGCTTTTTGCCAACGCCATAACCGAGGGCAAACCAATACGCCTTTTCAACGGCGGCGACATGGTTCGCGACTTCACATATATCGACGACATTGTTCGCGGCACGCTTCTCGCCATCGACAACGCCCCGCAGGGCAACATTCCCTCCACGGTTTACAACATAGGCTGCTCCCACCCCGTGAGGCTCATGGAGTTTGTCCGCGCACTCGAAAGCGCACTGGGCAAAAAGGCGGAGTTCGAGACGCTTCCCATGCAGCCCGGCGATGTTTACATGACTTCGGCCGACACTTCCAAGATTTCACGCGAACTGGGCTACGCCCCGACTGTCAACATCGCCGAAGGCACGCACCGCTTTGCCGAATGGTATGCGGAGTATGGCGGAATGTGCAGATAAAACTGCAACACCGCCCCAAGTTTACGCAAGGCTCTGATTTCCAGAGCGATAACCGCATATCCGCCATCCTGTATAACAATTTGTTTTTCAGACGTTTGCAACTGCAAGAAAAAGGTCTGATGTAGTTCGGATTATGTCTGATATAATTTTTCCTGCGTCCTATGTAGTATTTCCTACATCTGAAGTGGTTTTTCCGACTTTGGCTTTGCGCCATTTGTATGGGCGTATTGCACACGCCCATGCGGCGTTACAATTTACCGGCTAATTGGATGCCGTGCATCCAGAGCGTATTCAACACGCAATAATCATGCAAATTACAAAACAACAACGGATTATATTCACAAGCAGTACAATCCTGCTCTGATTTGAGAAGCCCATTACCCCAAATTCGCATGGATAATGCCATGCACAAACCCCATGTCTGTGATTAAAAATCGCTAACTTTGCAAGCAGAATAACATATAAATCTGACAGGAACTTATGGATATAATTAGCAAACTCGTAAAATGCGCTAAAGAAAATCCCCAACGCATAGTGTTGCCCGAAGGCACGGAAGAAAGAACGATGCGTGCCGCCGACCGCGCCATTGCCGACGGGCTGGCACACATAATCCTCATAGGCAACCCCACCGAAATTCTTGAGCTTGCCGAAAAATACGGTCTCGGCAACATATCGAAGGCAAAGATCGTTGACCCGCTCAACAATCCGAGAGCCGAGGAATACGCCGAACAGCTTGCCGAAATACGCAAGAAGAAGGGACTTACCATAGAGCGCGCACGCGAGCTTGTTAAAGACCCGCTCTACCTCGGCTGCATGATAATCAAGACCGGCGGCGCCGACGGCCAGCTTGCCGGCGCACGAAACACCACGGGCAACGTACTGCGCCCCGCTCTGCAAATCATAAAGACCGCCCCCGGCATAACCTGCGTATCAGGCGCCATGCTCCTTGTTACCAAAGCCGAGCAATACGGCGACAACGGGCTGCTCGTCATGGGCGACGTTGCGGTACTCCCAGTGCCCGATGCCTCACAGCTCGCACAGATAGCCGTATGCACGGCCCACACCGCGCAGCACGTTGCGGGCATACCCCACCCCAAGGTCGCCATGCTGAGCTTCTCAACCAAGGGTTCGGCACAGCATGAAGTTGTTGACAAGGTTGTGGAGGCCACCAAGCTCGCCCGCAAGCTCGACCCGCATATCGAAATCGACGGCGAACTTCAGGCCGACGCCGCCCTCGTGCCGTCGGTGGGCGCACAGAAAGCCCCCAACTCCAAGGTGGCGGGACACGCCGACGTGCTCGTTGTTCCGAGCCTCGAGGTGGGCAACATTTCCTACAAGCTCGTGCAGCGTCTGGGCAACGCCGAGGCAATCGGCCCGATACTACAGGGCATTGCCCGCCCTGTGAACGACCTCAGCCGCGGGTGTTCGGTTGACGACGTTTACAAAATGATAGCCGTAACGGCAAACCAGGCAATCGCCGCAAACAAAAAGGACTAATCCAGGGCGGACGCCCGCGTTACATAACAGCTAAAAAACTTTATAGAAACAATAAATGAAAATTCTCGTAATCAACTGCGGAAGCTCCTCAATCAAATACAAGCTCTACGACATGGACAGCCGCACCGTTCTCGCCGCCGGCGGAATGGAGAAGATAGGTCTCGAAACTTCTTTCCTCAAGCTCAAGGCTGCCGACGGGTACAGCAAGCAGATAAAGGTGAAAATAACAAACCACGAGCAGGGAATAAACTTCATCCTCGCCCAGCTCACCGACGCCGAACACGGGGCTATCAAGTCGCTTGACGAAATCGACGCAGTGGGCCACCGCATTGTGCACGGCGGAAAGTTCACCCACAGCGTGGTTGTAACGCCCGAAATCCTCGAGGAGTGGAAGCAGTACAGCGAGCTTGCGCCGCTCCACAACCCCGCCCACCTCAAAGGCTACGAGGCAATAAAGCACGAGCTTCCCAATGTGAAGCAGGTGTTTGTGTTCGACACGGCTTTCCACCAGACAATGCCCGATTACGCCTACACCTACGCGCTTCCGTACGACCTGTGCCAGAAACACAAGATACGCCGCTACGGCTTCCACGGAACTTCCGTGAGATACGTTTCGCGCAAGGCTTGCGAGTTCCTCAACTGGGACATGAGCACAAAGAAGCTCGTCATCTGCCACATCGGCAACGGTGCTTCGGTTACGGCGGTTGACTGCGGCAAGGTGGTTGACACCTCAATGGGGCTCACCCCTCTCGCAGGACTTGTGATGGGCACGCGCTCGGGCGATGTTGACCCCATGGCAGTGCTTTTCCTCATGGAGCACGAAAACCTTGACATCAAGCAGGTTTCCGCACTCATAAACAAGCAATCGGGCGTGCTCGGGCTTTCGGGCGTTTCGAGTGATATGCGCGAGCTTGACGATGCCATACATTCCGGCAACAGCCGCGCCCTGCTCGCACGCAACACGTATTGCTACAGCATACGCAAGTACATCGGGGCATACGCCTTTGCAATGGGCGGTCTCGATGCCATTGTGTTCACCGCCGGAGTGGGCGAACACCAGCATTCGGTGCGCCGCGACACGCTCAAAGGGCTTGAAAACCTCGGCATAAAGCTCGACAAGGAGAAGAACGACGTAAACTTTGGCGAAGACGAGGTTATATCCGCAGCCGACAGCAAGGTTACGGTGGCTGTGATAGGCACAGACGAGGAGCTGCTCATCGCCGACGACACCGAAAAGCTCGTAAAGGGCGAGACTGTGTAACGCCGCCGCATTTTTCAAAAGCAAAACAAATGTATATGACAAATGGCGCTAAAGTTTTGCGCCATTTGCTGTATATGTCGGCGTATATCATACAGCAGAAGCCGTAGGGGAAATGTAAAGAGGAAGCCTGTTTTTGGTAACAATTTGATCTGTAATAATTTACGTGTATTCCAAAAAATTCACAAGTATTTGTTTTCCAACAGGTTGCAAGTGGGCAAAAAAAGGTCTGATGTAGTTTGGATTATATCAGACTTAATTTTTCCTACGTCTGACATAGTTTTTTCTGTGTCCTATATAGTTTTCGGTTTTTGGGGGAAAGGACGAGCGATTATGGTTTTGCGATAATTGCAGGGGCGTATTGCATACGCCCCACGGAGGCGCAATTCATTAATTTATTGCCACTTGCAAATTCATAACTTTTGCTATGATTTTGATCCAAAGATTGGTATGCCGGTTCGGAGTTATCATTCCAACGGGGCGCGGAAATTGCAGCCTTCCTTCCAACGCGAGCAGCCCAAGGCGGTTTTGCCGCGTATCACCGTGCCTTTTCCGCACAACGGACAAGCGTCGCCCTCCTTCACCGCGCTTTTTGGGGGTGCAGACCCTGCGGAACTTTTCCCTTTTGGCTTGCGCTGCGCTGGAGTTTTTGCGGTTTTGGACTTCTGGGGCGCGGCTGTCCACGTTACGCGCCTCACATTCTGTTCGGCAATCACCGAAGCCACAATTTGGCTCACCATCTTCTTCAGTTCGTCAATGAACTGCGTTGCGGAATATTCGCCGCGCTCTATCTCGCGCAGCTTCTTCTCCCACTGTCCTGTTAGCTCGGCACTTTTCAACAGGTTCTCGTGAATTGTGGCTATAAGCTCGCGCCCTGTGGCTGTGGGGAAAATCGACTTGCGCTGCTTGGCGATGTACCTGCGGCGGAAAAGCGTCTCTATTATGGCGGCGCGTGTGGAAGGCCGCCCTATCCCATTCTCCTTCAAGGCATCGCGCAGGGAGTCGTCCTCAACGCTCTTTCCCGCAGTCTCCATTGCCCGCAGCAAGGTTGCCTCGGTAAACGGCTTTGGCGGCTGGGTGGTCTTTTTGGCAACAGAGGGTTTGTGCGCGCCGCTCTCGCCTTTCACGAAATCGGGCAGCACCGCCTCGGGAACGTCTTTCCTGCTTTCTTCCTCGTCTTCGTCTTCGCGCTTTTGCACAGGGAACACGTTGCGCCATCCGGGGTCGAGAATTTGCTTCCCTGTTGCCTTGAACTTCACATCCTCGCAATGCCCGAGTACTGTTGTTGTGGCAAATATGCAGTCGGGATAAAACGCCGCGATAAAGTGCCGCGCCACGAGATCGTAAACCTTGGCCTCATCGGGGAGGAGCGAATTTGCCGCCACACCTGTTGGGATTATGGCGTGGTGGTCTGTAACCTTGGAGGTGTCGAAAAACTTCTTGCTTTTCTTCAACGCCTTTCCGCGCAAGGGCTGCAATATGTCGGCATACTGCTTGAGCGAATTGAGGATTGCCTTGCATTTGGGAAAGATGTCGTCGGAAAGATATGTGGTGTCAACACGCGGATAGGTGGTAACGTGTTTCTCGTAAAGGCTTTGCGCAATCTGCAAAGTTTTTTCGGCGGAAAAGGAGAATTTCCTGTTGCATTCCACTTGCAGCGAGGTGAGGTCGAAAAGGCGCGGCGGGGCTTCCTTGCCCTCCTTGCGCGTTATGCCGTCAACGGTGAAGTCCCTGCCAGTGATTTTGCCAAGAGCCTCGCGGGCTTTGTCCTCATCGCTGTAATTGCCGCCTGTTGCCGTGAAAACCGCCCCGCGATAGTTGGTGGTGAGAACCCAATAGGGCTGCGGCACAAAGTTGTCTATCTCGTTCTGGCGGTTCACTATCATTGCCAGCGTGGGAGTCTGCACCCTGCCGACCGACAGCGGCTGTGCGCCGCGCTCCTGCGAGCCGAACTTCAAGGTGTAAAGCCGTGTGGCGTTCATTCCCAGAAGCCAGTCGCCTATTGCGCGGCAAAGCCCCGCCTCATAAAGGTTTTTGTATGCCGCCGAGTCTTTTAGCGAACTGAAGCCTTCGCGGATGCTCTCCTCGGTAAGCGAAGAAATCCACAGGCGTTCAACGCCGCACTTCGCGCCCGACATTTGCAGCACCCACCTTTGAATAAGTTCGCCCTCCTGCCCGGCATCGCCGCAGTTTATTATTTTGTCAGCCTTTTGGAAAAGCCCCTTTATCACCTTGAACTGCTTTGCCACCCCACGGTCTTTTTTTAGGCGTATGCCGAAGCGCGGCGGCACCATGGGCAGGGCGGCAAGACTCCACCTGTGCCACGGCTCATAGTAATCCTCGGGGTATTTCAATTCGCAAAGATGGCCGAAAGTCCACGTTACCTGGTAACCGTTTCCCTCGATATACCCGTCGTGGCGTTCGGTTGCCCCGAGCACCTGTGCTATGTCGCGTGCCACACTCGGCTTTTCAGCTATGCAGACTATCATTTCCTAACTTTCAAGAGATATGGAATAACTCATTTCCTCGCGGTTGAAACCCACTCCCGGCATCTTGAAAAAAACATCGAGCGCACCGGCTGCCGCAAGTTCCTTCGGGCTTCCGCACACAGGCTTCATGCCACGGCGCATCACCCACAGAATGTCGGCGGCATGGAACGCCGTACCCAAATCGTGGGTCGCAGCCACCACCGTCTTGCCGTTTTCCTTGGCGAGGCTTCGCAGCAGCCTGAACGTCTCCAGCTTGCTTTCAAAATCGAGGAACGCCGTAGGCTCGTCAAGCAGCATCACCGGCGTTTGCTGGGCAAGCGTCTTGGCTATCATCGCCTTTTGCCGTTCGCCGTCGCTTAGCGAGGAAATACTTCTTGTCCGCATATTTTCAATGCCTGTCCGCACGAGCGCGTTCCCCACTATCTCACGGTCGGCGGCTGAAAGTTTCCCCATGAAACCAGTATAGGGCATTCTGCCAAGGGATACAAGCTCCTCCACAGTCATTTGCGCACTGAAAGCCTGACGTTCCGTAAGCACAATTCCCGCCATTCGCGCCAATTCGCGCCGTGAACACAGGGCGGTGTCCCTCCCAAGCATATATATATGCCCCGAAAGCGGCGGCTGAAGCCCCGCGATTGTGCGCAGGAGCGTTGACTTTCCCGCGCCGTTCATTCCCAAAACGCAAGTGAAAGACCCGGCAGACAAAGAAGCGGAAAACTCCTTTGTTACGCAAGCCCCGGCGTTACGTCCGTAAGCGGTGGCGATGTTATCAAGCTTTACGGTGTTTTCAATCACGTGTGCAAAGATACGAAGATTTAATCTTTTTGCAGAAAGGGCAGGCAACACGGAAAAATTCAATAACTTTGCCAACAAGCAATTTGGCAAACATTCGCGTTTAGGCAGGATTGCGTTAAAGCGTATTAAGATGAAGAGAAAAGTGCAACTCAAACTGTTTTTGCCGGTAATCATTGCACTGCCGGCGTTGTCTGTTTTCGCCCAAGGTACACTTGAGGACTACAACCGGGCATACCGGGCGCAACGGAAGTTCGGGGCGAGCAATGTTTTTTATGACAATGTAAACGCCACGTGGCTGGCAGGCGCACCGGCGTTCTGGTATGTGCGCAACACCCCTAACGGACCGAGATATGTTTTGGTGGATGCCGCCGCAAAAAAACGGCAACCGCTTTTCGACCATGCCGACCTTGCCGGAAAACTTAAGGATGCCGCCGGCGCAGACGTAAGCCCAGACGCAATTCACCTGTACGGATTGCGCACTACAAGCAAAGGGGACACGATTTGGTTCTCACACTCAGGTAGGAACTGGGAATATCTGCCCGCAAAGAACATACTTAGCGACAAGGGAGAGGTAAGAAGACGGCATTCCGGCGAACAGCCGCACTGGATGGTTGTGGACGAAGAAAAAGGCGGCGGGCCTGTACCCTCGCCCGACGGAACAAAGGAGGCGTATATAAAGAACTCCAACGTCTGTGTCAGAGACGTGAGCAGCAAAAAGGAAAAACAGCTTAGCATTGACGGCACTGACGGAAACTATTACTCATCGTGGATAAAATGGAGTCCCGACGGCAAGAAAGTGGTGTCTTGCAAAATCCGCCCCGCGCAGAAAAGATATGTGCATTACGTGGAGTCGTCACCCACAGACCAATTTCAGCCGAAGCTGCACAAACAGGAATACGCCAAGCCGGGGGATGAGCTGAGGTTCAAAGTGCCGTGCGTGTTCAATGTCGAGACAGGAGAGGCCGTGATACCGTCAACCGAACTTTTCGCCGGGCAGTACGATTTGTCCGCCCCCGAATGGAACGGCGACGGAAGCGCAATCACGTTCGAATATAACCAGCGCGGGCACAAGGTGTACCGGGTGCTCGAGCTGTCGTGCAAGACGGGAAAGGTGCGCACGCTTATAGAGGAGACTTCCGACAAGTATGTAAACTACACGCGCCGCTTCAGGCACGACACCTCCGACGGCAAGCGCATTATATGGATGAGCGAGCGCGACAACTGGAACCATCTTTATATGTACGACCGCGCCAAGGGAAAGCCAATACGCCAGATAACCAAAGGCGAATGGTATGTTAGGGAGGTTGTTAAGGTTGACGAGGACAACGGCAGGATATATTTCTCCGCCAACGGAGTAAACACGGACGAGGACCCTTACAACATACGCTATTACTGCATTGACTTTGACGGAAGCAACATGAAAGACCTCACGCCGTCGAAAGGAAATCACAGAGCCGCATTCTCGCCCGACATGAAATACCTTGTGGACGTTGTGTCATCACCGGCCGACGCCCCTGTGGCCACACTCAGAAGCGGCACGGACGGAAAGGAGATAATGCCTTTGGAGAAAGCGGACATCAGCAAACTGGCAGAGAACGGCTGGCGTGCGCCCGAAGTGTTCGCTGCCCCCGGGCGCGACGGAAAAACAATGATGTGGGGCGTGATACAGCGTCCTTCAAATTTCGACCCGTCAAAGAAATACCCGGTGATTGAATACATCTATCAGGGACCGGGCGACCAGTACGTCCCCAAATCGTTCATGGCGTACAACCATTGGCTTGTCCCGATGGCGGAACTCGGCTTCATCGTGGTTATGGTTGACGGTATGTCAACCTCATTCCGCAGCCGCGAGTTTGAGAGCGTTTGCTACAAAAACCTGAAAGACGCCGGGCTGCCCGACCACATTGCATGGCTCAAATGCGCTGCGGCAAAATATCCCGAAATGGACTTGGAGCGCCTCGGCATTTACGGATGCTCCGCAGGAGGGCAGGAGTCGGCAAACGCACTGCTGCATTACCCGGATTTCTACAAGGCCGCCTATTCCGCGTGCGGCTGCCACGACAACCGCATGGACAAGATATGGTGGAACGAGCTGTGGATGGGCTATCCTGTTGACAAAAGCTACGAGGAATGCTCAAACGTGGCAAACGCGCACCTCCTGAAACGCCCGCTAATGCTTGTAGTGGGGGAACTCGATGACAACGTTGACCCGGCATCAACCATGCAGTTCGCCAACGCGCTCATCAAGGCGAACAAGCCGTTTGAGCTGGTGGTTCTGCCGGGGGCGCACCACACAATGGGCGAACGCTATGGCGACCACAAGCGTTACGACTTTTTCGTGAAGCACCTCATGGGCGTGCAGCCGCCGTCGTGGGAGGATATTGAATATTGAGACCCCCAAAAATTATATCTGAAATAAAAAAAACTATGTCCTATGTAGAAAAAACTACATAGGACATAGAAAAAATTATATCAGACCTAATTTCTGCCACCTGCAACACACAGAAAACCAAACCGTTATCTTTAACTTTGCTTTCAGGTTCATTTTATTGAAGCTCAATGTGTTATGCAATTTTTGCAGCATTCGCAGCTTCGCATAGAATATGCCTGCGCCCTTATTCGGAAACAGTATGCACGGCATCGGGGGCTTGCCGCATTTTGCCGCCTGGCCGGCAGGATATATGCCGCAGACAAACGCCGCAAGCCTTTGCTTTCCAATTTATTACTCCAATCAGGGATAGTCCGCCCAGCCTTTACCGCGACCTATTTGGTTTTCGGGTCGATGGTGTAGTTGTAGTTCTGGTTGTCCGGCACATCCTTCTTCCCGATTCCCTTTTGCATCATCGCTTTCAGTTCGGCGAGGTGGCTGCGGTAAACTCCACGCGGAAGTGTGCCGTACTTTTTGCACAGACTGGCTGCCATGCCCACAACTTCGCCCTGCATTCCCGTGGTGCGCATCACGCGGGTCGTACCCAAAGCCACGTGGGTAACGCTGATGTTGCGCCCTGCCATGAAAAGGTTGTTTACATTGCGCGAATAAAGGCATCGGTATGGCACATCGTAGGGCTTCTTCAGCAAACGGTGGTTTGTAGCCGCCTTGAACTCGCGCCCGGGAAAGTTTGCATGGTTCAGCGAATCGGGGAAATGCAGGTCTATGCTCCATGTGGTCGCAAACGAGGCGTCTTCGTGGTACACGTTCTTCAGTATGTCGTCCTCCTTAAGAATATAGTCCCCCATAAGGCGGCGCGACTCCCGCTTGCCGGCAACGTATGCCACCCAGCCCAACTTTCTGTCGGCATACCTCGCCTTTTGCGCCGAATGGTTTTTGAGCCAGCTCCAGTTTGCGTAAACCGTGAGCATACCGTAATCGCGTATCAGCTCGGCTTGGGTTATTTGGTTGCGGTTCATGCCGGTTTCCCACGTCCATTCGCCCATCATAACCTGCTCGCAGTTGGAATCGTTGAAGTTCATGCCGTAATTGAACTCGGGAAACTTCTCCTTTCCCTCAACGGAATACCATTGCACCGAAGCCCCCATCGTGGTTGTGTCGGGAACGTCCGGGGCGTAACGCTCGTGGAACTCACCCTTTCCCTCGCGCCCCATTCGCCAGTCAGCCCCGGCAAGAACTCCCACAGTGCCGTCGCCCGTGCAGTCGGCGAAAAGCGGGGCGGAAAGCACCACCTTGTCCCCGCTCTCAATATTCCGCGCCGACACCGACGATATGTTTTCTCCGCCCTTTGACACGGCGAAAGCGTGATAGCCCGGGAAAAGCGTGATGTTCTTCTCCGCTTTCAGGAAGTCCTCTTTTTTGGAATCCTCGTAAACGGCCGCCGGTTGTGCGTTGCCGCCCTTTTCCGGCCCAAACTCGCGGATAATCCTGCCAAGCCCCTTGTAAGCCCCCATTTCTATGTTTCCGCCCAAATGCACGCGCACCTCCGAGCTGTTGTTCCCGCCCCAAACGGGGCGGTCGTTGACAAGGGCGACTTTCATCCCCAGCCTCGCGGCGGTGGCTGCGGCGCACATTCCCGCAATTCCCCCGCCCACAACCACAAAATCAAACTTGCGGTAAGACGTGCTGCGGGGATTCAATTTTTCGCGCCACTCTTGGGCTGCACCGTTTGGCGGCACGTCTCCCTTGGCGTTTGTAATGTAAACGGCGTCGCAGCGTCCGTCAAACCCGGTCAGATCCCGCAGCACGACATTCTGCACGCCGCTTTTCAGCTTCACCTTGCCCACAGGCTGCCACGCCCATGCCGTGCCGGTGTTGCCTGTTACGCCGACGCTTTTCCCGTTCACCGCCACGGCGAAAGCCCCCGGCCCTTTGCCGGGACACCACGGCGCGGTCCAGTTGTAGGTGCGCACATACACGGTGTAAGTTCCCGCCTCGCGGATTTCAAACTGCGTGCTTGCATCCTCCACAGGCGTTCCCATGCCGTGGGCAATAAGATAGGGCGAGTGCATTATGTCCATAAACTGCTGGTCGGTTTTCCAACCGCCCTTGCTTGCGAACGACTCAGCCTCAAGCAGGATGCTGTCGGCATAAACGCCCGCACACACCGCAAACGCAGCGAACGCCGCAAGAAGATTTCGGATTTGTCTCATGTCTCAACTTGTGTAAAAACAACCCCGCACCGTTTGGCGCAGAGGGGATATGCTGCAAATTTAGCATTTTAGCGCATAACGCACATTGCACCACGCACAAAAACAAACCCTCCGCACAGAGTTTTCTGTGCGGAGGGCCGTGTTGTCTTTTGACTTACTTCCTAAAATTGCGATGACCTTATCCCAGATACTTTGTCAGGATGTTAATGTTCGCGTCATCGCGCAAGCGCCTCAAGGCGCGTTCCTTAATCTGACGCACACGCTCGCGCGTCAAGTTCAGCGAGTTCGCCACTTCTTCGGCAGTCATTTCGTTGCATCCTATTCCGAACAGCATTTTAAGCACTTCCTGCTCGCGCCCTGAAAGAGTGCTCAACGCCGCATCAAGATCTTTTGACAAAGACTCCCGCTCCATGTTGTTGTCAGTCGCAGGTGCGTCCTCGTCGGTCATGATGTCGATAAGGGAGTTCGAGTCATCGTCCTGAAACGGTGCGTCAACCGAAACTTTCTTGCCGTTTGTGCCGAGAGCCTCCCTCACCTTGCCTTCGTCGGTGTCGAGAATTTCCGCGAGTTCCTGCACCGAGGGGCGGCGTTCGTTGGCCTGCTCGAAATTCACGACGGCCTTGGCAAGTTTGCTTTGGAAGCCCACCTGGTTCAGCGGCATGCGCACAATGCGGCTTTGCTCCGAGATTGCCTGCAGTATGCTCTGGCGAATCCACCATACGGCGTAGGATATGAACTTGAAGCCTCTGGTTTCGTCAAACTTCTGCGCCGCCTTTATGAGACCGAGGTTTCCCTCGTCTATAAGGTCGTTGAGCGCGAGCCCTTGGTTTTGATACTGCTTTGCAACACTCACTACAAACCGCAGGTTTGCGCGTGTGAGCTTGTCAAGAGCCCTGCGGTCTCCCTTGTGGATTTTCTGGGCGAGTTCCACCTCTTCATCGGTGGAAATGAGTTCCTCACGGCCTATTTCCACGAGATACTTGTCAAGCGCGGCGTTCTGCCGGTTAGTGATGCTTTTGTTGATTTTTAGTTGCCTCATAATATTCCAAAAGTGCGCAAAAATACGATTTTATCCTGATATACCAAAGATGTGAACGCGCTTTTTCTGAATTTATTATGCAGAACGTCCCACTTCCGTTGTTTTTGTTGCGGGAAATGACTACTTTTGCCCGAAACAAATGAATTTAAGGCGATGAAAATAGGAGATACCGTAAGATTTTTGAAAGAGGTTGGCGGCGGAAGGGTTTCCGGCTTCCAGGACAAATACACCGTACTGGTTGAGGATGCCGACGGCTTTGAAATCCCCATGCCCATAAGCGAGGTTGTTGTTGAGGGAGGCGAAAGCTACGAGGGCGGAACTTGGGCAAAGCGCAAGGAGGAGCAGAAGGCAAAGTCGCAGGACGCCCCGAAAGCCGCGCAGCCCGAAACCGCGCCCTTGGGGAAAGCCGCAGACGGGAAGCCGAAATTCCGCCCCGCCCCGCTTGAACGCCGCGACGGCGAGAGGCTGAACGTATATCTGGCTTTCATTCCAAACACGCCCGACAATATGGTGGAGACCACTTTCGACGCATACATAATAAACGACAGCAACTATTTCATAACCCTCACGTGGCTTTCGGCACAGGGCACGGCTTGGCGCGCACGCTACGGCGGCACGGTAGAACCGAACACCAAGGAGTTTCTCGAGGAAATAAGCCGGGAGCAGATTGACGGCATATCGCGCATCGCCATCCAGATGATTGCCTACAAGCGCGAGAAGCCCTTCGCCCTAAAGCCGGCGATAAGCGTGGAGATGCGCATCGACGGCGCCAAGTTCTACAAGGCAGGGGCTTTCAAGCAGAGCCTGTTCTTCGAGGAGCCCGCACTCGTACTCGATGCAGTCAAGGACGACGAGCCTGTGCGCACAATGTTTGCCGACGCAGGACAAATACGCGAAGCCCTTATGGGGAAAAAGGAGGGGGAAACGGCAGCGAAACACCCCGCAAGCGAGCCTGCAAGAGTGAAAAAGGAGAACGAGGTAGAGGTGAACCTGCACGGCTACGCCCTGTTCGACTCCACAAAAGGGCTTTCAAATGCCGACATACTGAACCGCCAACTGCAAGAGGTGCGCGACACGATGGAGAAGTACAAGCGCAAGAAAGGAATGCGCATCGTGTTCATCCACGGCAAGGGCGAGGGAGTGCTGCGTGCCGAGGTGCTGCGCGAGCTGAAACGCCACTACCCCTCATGCGCCACGCAGGACGCCTCGTTCCAGGAATACGGCTTCGGCGCAACGCTCGTTACCGTAAAATAAAAACACGCAGTTTTTGCGGCAGCAGCGAGACGTGCGGGGCGTATGCAATGCGCAACTGCAAATGGCGCAAGCCCCAAACCGGGCTTTATCCCCAAACACCCCGGAAACCACATCGGATGTAGGAAAAACCATGTCCTATGCAGGAAAAATTATGTCTGATGTAATTTAAACTACATCAGACCTTTTTCCGACCATATGCAACACGTTGAAATCCATGTGATTACAAAGGAAAGCCCTTTGAGGGGCAATTCGTTGGCAATCAACCCTTTGCCACAGCACACACCGCCCTCCTAATTCTCTGCACACAAAGCCGCAAACACAAAAAACAGGCGGCAGCCTTTCGCCAAAGACCGCCGCCTGAAAAACAATTGAAACTTAATATGTGTAACTTATGGAGTTACCGTTATGCCGCACAGCAAATACGCCGCCTGACTGCTGGGATTTGCCGCAACGCCCGCAAAAACCGAAGGGCTGAACTTTGAGCTGATTGCCAGCTCCTTCGTGGCTTTGAGCGAGAGGTTGGTTATGGCAAAGCGGTTCGGGGCCTCACTGTAAAAGCTCGTGCCGTATGGCACGCAGCCAACAGCAGCGTTCCACTCGCAGCCAACAGCCTTGAAAGGCGCGGACAGCTCGGCGTAGCTCGAGTAGGCGCGGTGGCCGTGGCGTGTCAGACCGTCGCTTCCGGCAAAGTTGGTGTACCACTGGAAGTTCACCACGCCGAAATCATAGCCCACATTCGCCTCAAAGGTGTGCGCCGTGGAATGCGCGCCGTAAACAAAATACTTGTCGCCGGCGGTGTCGAACCAGTAATCGGTTATGCCTATGTTGAAGCCGCCGACCGTATAGGCGAGTGTCAGGTCGAATTCCTTTGTGTCCTTGGGGCGGCTAAGCCCCACGCTGCCCCAGGCCGTAAGGCTCAAGCCCTTGTAGGAAACGCCGAGGGTCGGTTGCAGGCTCACTTCGCCCAATTTCTGGCCGCGCCATATATACTGGTTCACAATGTCCGTCCCCATTGAAAGTTCGGGGGCATCCTGTGCCACCACAGGCAGCGCCGCCATTGCCAAAACGGCAGAAAGCATCAAATTCACAAAATTTCTTTTCATAATCTTTTCTTTTAGCAGGTTATCAGTTGTAGGCAGCCTCTCCGTGCTCGTAGATGTCGAGACCTTCCTCCTCTATGCGCTTCGTTACGCGCAGTCCCACAGTCTTCTTTATGATGAGGAACAATGCAAAGCCCGTAGCGGCAGCCCAGACGTCTATCACGAGTATTCCGAAAGCCTGCGCGCCGAGGAAACCGAAGCCGTGTCCGTAGAACAAGCCGTCGCTGACGCCAAGCAAGCCGGTCATAAGCGTGCCGATGATGCCGCACACACCGTGGACAGAGCTTGCGCCCACAGGGTCGTCAACATGAAGCTTCTTGTCGATGAACTCGATTGAGAACACAAGCACCGTGCCGCACACCAAGCCTATGATCACAGCCCCGAGCGGGGACACAAGGTCGCAGCCGGCGGTTATTCCCACAAGTCCTGCAAGAATACCGTTGAGGGTGAGAGAAAGCGAGGGCTTGCCATACTTGAACCAGCTCACAGCCATTGTGGCAACCCCGCCCGCAGCGGCGGCAAGGTTTGTGGTGAGGAACACGTGGCTTATGGCAACGCGGTTTGCCTCGCCCGAAGCGGCAAGCTGCGAACCGGGGTTGAAGCCGAACCACCCGAACCAGAGTATGAACACGCCTATCGCCGCAAGGCTGAGGCTGTGACCGGGAATGGCGCGGCTCTTGCCGTCCTTGCCGTATTTGCCAAGGCGCGGGCCGAGAATAAGAGCCCCCACAAAAGCAAGCACACCGCCGACGGAATGCACAACCGCACTGCCAGCAAAGTCGTGGAACGCTATGCCGAACGTGTTCATCATGAAGCTGCCCTCCGCACCGTTGCAAAGCCAGCCGCCGCCCCATGTCCAGTGCCCCTCAATGGGGTAGATTATCATGCTTATGAATATGGAATACACCATATACATATTGAACTTGGTGCGCTCCGCCATCGCGCCGGAAACTATCGTGGCAGACGTGGCGCAGAACACGGTCTGGAACATCAGGAAGCCCTCGGTGGGAAGCCCTGCGGGGTGCTTGAAAAACGAAAGGTCGCCAAAGTTGGGCATTCCCATGAACCCATCGCCGTTGCAGCCGAACATGATGCCGAAGCCCACAAGCCAGAACAGCAGCGAACCCATCATGAAGTCAACAAAGTTCTTGAAAAGGATGTTTGTCGTGTTCTTGCTGCGCGTGAAGCCCGCCTCGCACAACGCAAAGCCCGGCTGCATGAAAAACACAAGCATCGCCGCAAGCAGCATCCATACTGTATCTAAGGACAATCCCAAATCTTCTATCGGTGTCATTTTAATCTTCTTTTACTGTTAAACTTCTCGCTTTCGCGCATTACTTTTCTTTTTCTGCGTTGTAAAGGGCAATGTCGCCGCTCTCCCCCGTGCGTATTCGCACGGCGTTCTCCACGGGAATGACGAAAATCCTGCCATCGCCTATCTCGCCCGTCCTCGCGGCTTCCTGCACCGCCTTGACCGTGCGCTCCACATTAATGTCGCGCACAACGATATTAAGCAGCACCCTTTCAATGCAACTCGTGTCGTACATCACGCCGCGATAGATTCGCGCCTGCCGCATCTTGCCCTCCCCACGAACGTCGTAATAGGAAAACCATTCGATGTCGGCGTCAAGCAGGGCGTCCTTTACATCCTCGAACTTTGTCTTGCGGATAATTGCTTCAATTTTTTTCATTTGTCTTGTTTATTTTTACAGCGCTGTTATTATGTTTTGTTTTCAAGGCAAAATTACGACATTTTTCTTTTTCAAAAACTTTTATCCTTTTATTTTGCTCGTTTTATCGAAATAAAAATTTCAAAACCGCATTATTTTTGCAATCACACTTGCTTTTTGCAAGCATATATTGCAATTCACTTTCTCTTTTCTTGTTATACATTCAAATACACGCCGTTTGTCTTGAATTTTCTCTCTTTTATTCTCAAAAGAATAGCTTGCCGCCCAATCCGCGTGTTATTGCAACTTTTGCTACCTTTGCAACAGCATAATTCCAACAGACAAAATATCATGAATGCAAAAAAGATTTTAATTCCAGTAATGGCGCTTCTGCTTGCCGCGCCGTCATCGGCAAACGAGAAAATGAAATACAAGAACCCCACAGGGAAAGAATTCCCCATTCTTGCGTGGTATTCCATTCTGGGCGACAAGAACCAGACAAAGGAACGCTACCAGGAATTGCGCGAAGCGGGGTTCAACATTTCGTTCAACCACTTCGGCACTGCCGCCGAACTTGAAAAAGGGCTGGCAGCCTGCAAAGGCACGGGGGTGAAGATTATGGCGACCTGCGGAGAGCTTGTGAGCAACACCGAAGCCACCGTAAAACGTTTCAAGGACGACCCGTCGATTGCCGGATGGTTTCTGCGCGACGAACCCGTAACCTCCGGCTTTGCCGAACTGCGCAAGCTGCGCGACAGGATATACTCCGCCGACAAAAGCCACCTGATGTACCTCAACCTGCTGCCCATTATGGTCGCGCCAAAGGACCTTCTGGCAGATTCCTACGAGGACTACGTGCAAAGGTTCGTTGACGAGGTGAACATCACGCCCATTTCATACGACATGTACCCTGTTGTGACGGAAAACGGTAAGCCGGTGCTGCGTCAGGCGTTCTTCGAAAACTTCGAGGTTGCGAGAAAGGTGAGCCTCAGGTGCGGCTATCCGTTCTGGGCGTTCTGCCTGTCAACCGCGCACACCCCATACCCCATCCCCTCGGACGCACACCTGCGCATCGAAGCCTTCAGCGCGCTGGCATACGGAGCACAGTGCATACAGTACTTCACCTACTGGACGCCCGACACCACGACATGGAACTTCCACAACGCGCCGATAGACGAAAACGGCAAGCGAACCGACGTATATTACAGGGTGAAGGAACTAAACAAGGAGATACACGCGCTCACCAAGGTGTTTCTCGGGGCGCAAGCCACAGACGTGCGCCACACAGGCGACAGCATACCTCCCGGCACAAAAGCCCTGACGCAAATGCCCGACAAGTTCCAGAGCCTGCAAAGCGACGGCGAGGGCATCCTCGTGTCGCAGCTCGCAAACGGCAAGAGCAGGTACGTAATGCTTTTGAACCGCAGCATCGACAACACGCAGAACATAACGTTCTACCTTGGCGAAAGCGTGAAGCGCATAACCCCCGACGGCGAGGAAAAGCTCAACGTGGGCAGACAGACCGTTACGCTCACACCGGGCAACTACGCCATATACAAAATAAAGTAACGCGCCCGCAACACAACGCGTGGCGAATTTGCGCCACAATACAAAGCCCCGCCGCCTAAACATTAATGGCGGCGGGGCTTTGTATATTTACGGTATTATTTCCTGTCAGAAAAGATTGAGCAGCAAGCCGCACTTCAGGCTTAGCGCGGGCCTTATTTCCCCGCCCACAAAATATCCGCCCAAACTCGCGCCCAACACCCAGCCGCCTTCGGTCTGGCCTTCCGCCCCTATATGCGCAGCCGCCGCAAAGCCGTCCAGCGATTTCGTGCTGCTCTCTTCCGAAGCCCTCCGCTCCTCGCCGAAGCCGTAGCCCAACAGCACATCGGCATATATCCACTTGTCGCCGCCGTTATATACATACACGCCCGGACCTGCGCCTATCATGTATTCGCGCATATTGTGCTTGAGCTTGGTTCTCTCCCCGGCATACGTTCCCATATAGCTGCCGTTGTTGATGCCGCTATGTATCATGGCAGCCGCAAAAAACCTTTCATTGAAAGCGTAGCGCCCGCCCAAGTTCAGGCACACACCCGACTTGTTGCTCATGCCGGGAAACAGCTCATAGCCGCCCTGCAGCTCCACATGAGTGTAGTCCTCCTGGGCGAAGCCGCCAGCCCATGCGCATAGAAGCACTGGGAAAAGCAGAAGCCGTTTCAGTCTCACTTCTTGCCGGGATTATACAGGTCAGCAATCTTTTTCAGGTCATCCGGCTCTATCTCCTTGCTTTCGAGCTTGGCGCACAAGTCAGGGTCGTCGGCGAGGAACTTCACAAGCTGGCTGCGCCAATACTTGTTGCCGCTGCCCTTGTAGCCTATAATGCGTCCGTATTCCTCTCCCGCCTTGCGTGCCACAAAGCAGATGTCGCCGCCCGCCACGCTGGTAATCACGAGCGAGCCGTCGCGTGGGATGCTGTATTTGTAGCTGCAACTGTAAAACTCCACATGGTCGCCCTGCGCCTCCAGGGCCATCCACTGCGGCTTTATCGTCTTCTCCTTTTTTGTGGAGAACATCTTGTTGGTCTTGTAAGGGTGGCATACGAGGAAGTGGCACTTGTCAGTGTGCGTCTTCTTCCACACTCCGAGCACCTCTATGTCCGTGTTCTTCAGTTTCAGCTTCTGGCCGTCCGCAGTTTTCATGCGCACAGTCTTCGTGTTGCACTTCGGCATCTTCACGCGCCCCACATACTCCGTGCCGTCCTTCATCACCACGCGCCCCTCCTCTCGGTCGGTGGCGTCTTTCACAACGCTGTATATCTGGCAGCCGCACAGCAAATACGCCGCACAGCAAAGCAGCGCTGTCAATCTGATTTTTTTCATGCCTTAACTATGTTTTCAGTTATTTACTTCTGTTAATGTCCCGGATTGCCGGGTGTAAGGATTTCCGCCCGCATTTGCCGCAGCAGACAAACCCGGAAACAACCCATGCAAATTTACTGTTAAAAAAGCAAAAACCGAAAGTTTCGCGCAAGAAACACGCATTATATGCCGGAAACCCATTACCCCCCCCCATTTTGCAAACCGCACTGCTCAAATCCGCCGCAAAAATTCACTGCCGCCCAAGCCCGTGCAGCCCGACCGGCAAAATGACAAGCAAAAAAGGCAACACGCCTCAAACTATGCAATGCAATATGCAAACACACGCCATTACAACCATCACAAAACAAAAACAGGCCAACATTTCCCCAACACCCCCAAAACTACATTTGATGCAGGAAAAACTACATAGGACATAGGAAAAATTATATCAGACATAATCCAAACTACATCAGACCTTTTTTCGCCGATTTCAAACTCCTGAAAAACAAAAGCTTACCAAGTCTTGACTTAATCCGATAACCCTTTGTTAATCAAAAGGTTGCAAAATCCCCACATTCAAGCCCGCAAATTGCCGCGCAAACGCATGGTATCGAAAATTTGCGCTTAATCAGTCGTCACTTAAAAACAGACACGCATACATTTGATTGAAAATTTATCTTCCACATTTTGCCGTTTGAGAAATAAACGCTATATTTGAAGCGAAATTAAATACAGAATACACAAAAGCACCAGGAGTGTACACCTTGATTGAGTGAAAACAGAACACACGAAATTCGGGTGCCAAGCTATAACAAAAAGGTTCTGTAAATCCATCTATTGTTATATACACAGAAAGAGATGAAACGCATAGCCATAACCGCATTAACACTGCTGCCGCTAATAACGGCGGCAGGACAATTGCGCCAAGAAAGATTTGACGCAATAATAAATGATCCCAAGAGCTGCTTCCACGCAAAGCAAATACCACAAAACTACAACGAGAACCCGTTAGGGAGATACAGTTCCGGATGCTCACGAGTTGTCAGCATAGAAAAGGACACCGTAGTGTGCGAAACACGCATGGTATGGGGAAGCCTGGACTACAAAGGTAATATCGGGAGCGTAGAGCTCGTTGCGGAAGGGCAAAACAACGGCAACAAAAACTTCTTTAGCGGGGAAAGCTATTTCAAGAAACTGCGCCGCCATATGCGACTCAAAGCCAAGGCATACGGCAGATATGATACGGCTAAGGGGAAGCCATTCGTGCTGGAAGTTACCGCACACATTGACTTTTTCCCGTTCAACGACCAATATATGACCCGCGTAAGATACACCACGAAAAGGCGAAAATATCTTCCGCGAGCCAAATACGGCATTTTCACCAAGAGAAGCGACGCTAAATATAAAGCCAAATTGGAGAAAGAGAAACGCGAAGAGAAAAAATGGCAAGAGGGGCGGAGAGCCAAGGAGAACAAATGGCTCAAGGACTACCATGACAAATACAAATATATTGTAATCGGCAATTGAGCATTGTATTGCCAATCACAACCGCAAAAGCAAAGCTTATGAAAGAATTAATCCTGTCGCTGATGCTTGCCCTGTGTGGCACATTGGCAAACGCTCAAGAGAACTTCTATGAAGGCCCGCGCAGAACATTCAGTTCCGGGACGGAGGAAACAATGCTTTACTCAAAAAGGTATTCTGCAAGATGCAGGGTTTGCCTTACGGGGAAATATGATGACAGCAAGAAAAACTTCACCAAGTTTGCCCTTTTTGTGGCATATTCCTACAATCCTTCCCCCGGCACGAAACGCCGCTTCGACTTTTTCAAGGAAAAAATCTTCGAAACTTCGCTTCCTGTCAATGGGAAAAAACGTTTCAAGATGCTTGCCACAGACACAAGCCCACACGAGGGAAAAGTTCATGGAGAGCCTGAAAACTACAACCTTTTGGAAAAGGAGGGGAAATTCTTTGCCGTAAAAGTTATCGCAAAATTCAACGGAAAGAAAGACGACGGCATTGATTGCAGCAAAGCCTTGAAAGTGAAAATGAAAATCAAACTCGTTGACCGCGACAAAGTTGCGGAATGACGGCACACCCGCCTATTTCCATCTTCTGCAAAACAAAGGCTGCGTCCCCATTGGGACGCAGCCTTTATAATTTAGCAATAAGTGTCGGTTTACTCTGCCTTGTTCTCCTCGGCAGGTTGTGCCTCTGTTGCGGAAGCCTCTACAGCGGGTGTTTCCTCTGCCTGTGCCTCCACGGCAGGAGCTTCGGCTGCGGTCGTCTTCTTGCGTGAGCGGCGTGTACGTGTAGCCTTCTTGACTTCCTTAGCCATATTGTCATCATAGTCAACAAGCTCGATGAAGCACATCGCAGCAGCATCGTTCTGGCGCAAGCCAGTCTTGATGATGCGAGTGTAGCCACCTGGGCGGTTGGCAACTTTGACCGAAATGTTCTGGAAGAGTTCGGTTACGGCATACTTGTTTTGCAAGTAGCTGAACACAACGCGGCGCGAGTTGGTGGTATCGTCCTTTGAACGTGTGATCAGCGGCTCAACGTATTTCTTCAACGCCTTAGCCTTTGCCACAGTCGTAGTGATTCTTTTGTGCATTATGAGCGACACGGACATATTGGCAAGCATGGCGTGACGGTGGGATGCAGTACGACTGAGATGGTTGAATTTTCTGTTATGTCTCATTTTTGATTAATCTTTGTCAAGTTTATATTTGGTAATGTCGGTTCCAAACGACAGATTCAGACTCTTGAGCAAATCATCAAGCTCATTGAGCGATTTCTTACCAAAGTTGCGGAACTTGAGAAGCTCGTTCTTGTTGTACTGTACAAGGTCGCCAAGCGTTTCGACATTGGCAGCCTTGAGGCAGTTGAGAGCGCGAACCGAAAGGTTCATCTCAACAAGCTTCTTCTTGAGGAGCTGGCGCATATGAAGCACATCCTCGTCAAACTCATCGCCCACTCCCGCAACGGCAGCATTATCGAGGATAATCTTGTCGTCGGAGAAGAGCATGAAGTGCTGGATTAGGATTTTTGCGGCATCACGAAGCGCCTCTTTGGGCTGAATGGAACCATCCGTAGTTACTTCGATGACAAGCTTCTCGTAGTCGGTTTTCTGCTCCACGCGATAGTTGTCAACTTCGTATTTCACGTTACGGATAGGCGTGTAAATGGAATCAATCGGCAGGACATTAACATCGGTGCAGAACTGGCGGTTCTCGTCCGCAGGCACATAGCCGCGGCCTTTGTTAATAGTAAGGTCGATTTTCATCGAGGCTTTGGAATCCAAATGGCAAATCACCAAGTCAGGATTTAACACTTCAAATCCAGTCAGGTAATTTCCTATGTCGCCAGCCTTGAACTCCGAGGAGTTCTCTATGGTGATGGATACCTTTTCGCCGTCAAAATCTTTAACTACTCTTTTGAAGCGCACCTGCTTCAAATTCAATATAATGTTGGTTACGTCTTCACGCGCACCGGGGACAGACGCAAACTCATGCTCCACTCCGTCAATGCGAATGGTGTTGATGGCATAGCCATCGAGTGACGAAAGGAGTATGCGACGCAATGCATTGCCCACAGTGATGCCGAAGCCGGGCTCAAGCGGACGGAACTCAAACTTTCCGTAGGTTGGGCTTTCTTCCAGCATTATAACTTTATCAGGTTTTTGAAATGCTAATATCGCCATGAATTCAATTATTATTTGGAGTACAACTCAACGATCAACTGTTCCTTAATGTTCTCGGGGATTTCGGAACGTTCGGGGCGGTTAAGGTATTTGCCGGCTTTTGCACTCTCATCCCATTCCAACCAAGGATACTTGCTGTGGTTGAAACCTGCCAAAGCATCAGCGATGACCTCGAGAGACTTTGAACGCTCACGCACGCCGATTATCTGTCCGGGCTTAACCGAATATGATGGTATGCCCACAACCTTGCCGTCAACCACAATGTGGCGGTGGTTCACAAGCTGACGTGCGGCTGCACGTGTGGGAGCGATGCCCAAGCGGTAAACGATGTTGTCGAGACGGGACTCCAAGAGCTGAAGAAGCACCTCACCCGTGATGCCCTCAGTACGCTCTGCCTTTGCAAAGGTGATGCGGAACTGCTTTTCAAGGACACCGTAAGTGTATTTTGCCTTCTGCTTCTCAGCCAACATGGTGCCGTATTCAGAAGTCTTGCGGCGGCGTGAGTTTCCATGCTGACCCGGAGCGTAGCTCTTTTTCGACAGAACTTTGTCGGGACCGAAAATAGGCTCGCCGAAACGGCGTGCAATTCGGGATTTAGGACCTGTATATCTAGCCATATTCTTAATTTCTTTTTACTGGTTATACTCTTCTTCTCTTGGCAGGACGGCAACCGTTATGCGGAAGCGGAGTTACGTCAACTATCTCGCTAACCTCTATACCTGCGCCGTGCACGGCACGGATGGCAGCCTCACGGCCGTTACCCGGTCCTTTGACATAGGCCTTCACCTTGCGGAGTCCGAGATCGAAAGCCGTCTTGGCGCAATTCTCCGCCGCAGTCTGGGCAGCATAAGGAGTATTTTTCTTTGAGCCACGGAAACCCATCTTGCCTGCAGAAGACCAAGAGATAACCTGACCCTCTGAATTAGCCAAAGATACAATTATATTATTGAATGAGCTATGGATATGGAGCTGGCCCATAGCGTCAACCTTGACCGTTTTCTTTTTGGAAGATACTGCTTTATTTGCCATATTATTTATTATTTAGTAGCCTTTTTCTTGTTTGCAACAGTCTTTTTCTTACCCTTGCGAGTGCGGGCGTTGTTTTTTGTACTCTGTCCGCGCACGGGAAGACCAAGACGGTGGCGAACGCCACGATAGCAGCCGATGTCCATCAAACGCTTGATGTTAAGCTGCACCTCGGAACGGAGATCACCTTCCACCTTGTATTCGGCACCGATAATCTGACGTATCTTGGCAGCTTGGTCGTCGGTCCAGTCTTTTACCTTTATACCTCTGTCGACACCGGCCTTGTCAAGGATCTTTGCCGAGCTACTGCGACCTATACCATATATATAGGTCAAAGCGATTTCACCTCTTTTGTCTTGAGGCAAATCAACACCAACAATTCTTATTGCCATATATATTCTTTACTTTGTTCGTTGTGGTTAACCCTGACGCATCTTATACTTAGGGTTCTTCTTATTAATCACAAATAAGCGGCCCTTGCGGCGAACTATCTTGCAATCGGGCGTGCGCTTCTTTAAGGATGCTCTTGTTTTCATTATCTATATTGCTTTTATTTATATCGTAACACAATGCGCCCCTTCGTCAAATCGTAGGGACTCATCTCCACTTTCACCTTATCCCCGGGAAGAATCTTGATGTAATGCATACGCATCTTTCCGGAAATGTGTGCAGTAATGTCATGACCGTTTTCAAGGGTCACACGGAACATAGCATTGCTCAACGCCTCGGCTATTGTCCCGTCAAATTCGATAGCTAACTGTTTTGCCATTTACGAAATTTCGCTTTCTACTTATTCAACTTCTGCTGTTCAATTTTCTCAACATCCTCAAAGGAAGACATTATGTCCGCCTTGCCGTGATGTATCGCAATGGTATGTTCGAAATGGGCGGCTGGCTTGCCGTCGCGCGTTTTCACCGCCCAACGGTCAGGCATCATCATTATATCGTAAGAACCCATGGTTATCATAGGTTCTATTGCGATACAAAGCCCGTTCTTCAACATCACCCCATTGCCACGGCGGCCGTAATTGGGCACCATAGGGTCTTCATGCATTTCGCGGCCAATGCCATGACCCACAAATTCACGCACGACTCCATAACCGTTTTCTTCGCAATGATGCTGGACAGCATAACCGATATCGCCAAGACGATGGCCTGCCTTTGCGGCTTCTATGCCAAGGTAAAGGCTTTCTTTGGTTACCGTCAAAAGACGGCGCACCTCATCAGAGACTTCACCCACACAGAATGTATAGCACGAATCACCATTAAAGCCGTTTAGCAATGTACCGCAGTCAACCGAAACTATATCCCCATCCTCAAGAGGTGTATCGTCTGGTATTCCATGCACAACGGTGTCGTTAACCGAAGTACATATGCTGCCGGGGAAATCCGGACCATACGGATTAGGGAATCCCTTGAAAGTGGGAATCGCGCCGTTGTCGCGGATAAAAGTCTCGGCAAGCGTGTCGAGCTGCCTGGTGGTAACTCCGGGAGCTATCACCTTGGCAATCTCGGCAAGCGTCTTGCCTACGAGCTGGTTGGCAGCACGCAGCAATTCTATTTCGTCCTCAGTCTTGAGCGTTATCATATAGTCTTAATCAAAGAGCCGAATTTCCGCCATGACGAACATGACCCGAATTTAGCAAGCCGTCGTAATGGCGCACGAGCAAGTGGCTTTCTATTTGCTGAATAGTGTCAAGCACCACGCCCACAAGAATCAGCAGCGAAGTGCCGCCGAAGAATTGCGCAAACTCCTGATTAATGCCGAAAAGTCCCGCAAAAGCTGGCATTATGGCAATAATCGCAATAAACAAAGAGCCTGGAAGCATAATGCGCGACATCACTGTGTCAAGATAATTGGCGGTGCTTTTCCCAGGTTTCACACCCGGGATAAAGCCGTTGTTACGCTTCATATCCTCGGCCATCTGCTGCGGGTTCATTGTTATTGCCGTATAGAAGTAAGTGAACGCTATAATCAATATCACAAACACTACATTATACAGCAAACTTGTATGATCCATGAATTGGCGTGCAGCCCAACTTGCGCTGTCCGTGTTATAGCCCACTATAGCCATCGGGATGAACATCAAAGCCTGAGCGAAGATGATAGGCATCACGTTGGCGGCAAACAGTTTCAAGGGGATGTACTGACGCGCACCTCCATACTGTTTCCCATTGCCCATTACACGCTTGGCATACTGAACAGGAACCTTACGGGTGGCATTCACAAGCAGAATAGCAGCTGCAATCACAAGCACGAACACTATGATTTCAAACAGCAACTTGATAAGACCGCCTGCACCGGGAGTGGAAAGTGTAGATGTAAGCTCCTGAACGAATGCGGTCGGGAAACGTGCGATAATACCTATCATAATGATAAGCGAAACGCCGTTGCCAACGCCCTTGTCTGTAATCCTCTCCCCGAGCCACAGAATGAACATACTCCCCGCAGCCAGAATAATCGTAGAGGAAATGGAGAACATTGTCCAACTTAGCCCTGGCGCAAGAGCCCCAGCAGCTTGATTGTTGAGGTTTATCAAATACGTGGGACCTTGAAAGAGGAGAATGGCAATTGTAAGATAACGGGTATACTGGTTAATCTTGCGCCTGCCGCTCTCCCCCTCACGCTGCATCTTCTGAAATTGCGGTAGTGCCACAGCCAGCAACTGCATCACGATGGATGCAGAGATGTACGGCATAATCCCCAACGCAAATATTGACGCGTTGGAAAACGCACCACCCGAGAACATGTTCAAAAGCGACATCAAACCGCCGCTGGTCTGCTCGTGAAGTGCCTGCAACTTGCCAGAGTCTATCCCGGGAAGCACCACAAACGAACCGAAGCGGTAGATGGCTATGAACAAAATGGTGATTAGAAGACGCATTCTAAGGTCTTCTATTCGCCAAATGTTCTTTATGGTTTCTGCTATTTTTTTCATTTCATCAAAGTTTAGTGGCTTTACCACCAGCAGCTTCGATAGCAGCCTGTGCCGATTTCGAGAAAGCATTGGCCTCGACTTCGAGTTTGGCTTTCAACTCACCCTTACCCAAAATCTTGACAAGCTGCTTCTTGGAAATGTAGCCAGCCTCATGAAGTTCCTTCGGCGTAATCTTTTCCAAATTTTTGGTTTCTGCCAAATTCTGCAACACAGAAAGGTTTATGCCTTTGTATTCCACACGGAATATGTTGTTGAATCCGAATTTCGGGAGACGACGCTGCATAGGCATCTGACCGCCTTCAAAACCAACTTTCTTCTTATAACCGGAGCGAGCCATAGCACCTTTGTGTCCACGCGTGGAAGTTCCACCAAGACCCGAACCAGGACCACGTCCCAAACGACGGCGGCTATGTGTAGAACCTTTTGCCGGTTTCAATGTATGTAATTTCATTGTCATCACTTTTTTGAAGTTATTCTACTACGGTTACCAAATGGTTCACTTTGTTGATCTGACCGCGTGTTACAGCGTTATCTTCACGTTCAACAACCTCACCAATTCTATGCAAGCCCAGCACCTTGAGAGTGGCCTTTTGGTCTTTAGGTGCACCGATTTTGCTTTTTATCTGTTTAATTTTAATTGTTGCCATTGTTGTGTGATTTTAGCCTCTAAATACTTTTTCCATTGATATACCACGTGCCTGTGCAATCTGGCGTGCATCACGCATCTCACTAAGCGCAAGGATTGTTGCCTTCACCAAATTGTGGGCGTTTGAAGAACCCTGCGACTTGGCAAGCACATCGGTAATGCCCACGCTCTCAAAAACCGCACGCATAGCACCACCAGCCACAACGCCCGTACCCTCGGAAGCAGGCATAATCAACACCTTGCTGCCCCCGAAATGTGCAGACTGTGCATGAGGCACTGTGCCGCGAACTACAGGAACCTTGAAAAGATTTTTCTTCGCAGATTCCACTCCTTTTGAGATAGCGGCGGTAACTTCACCAGCCTTGCCGAGACCATAGCCGATGACTCCCTGGCCATCGCCTACAACAACAATGGCTGAAAAGCTGAATGTACGACCACCTTTGGTAACTTTGGTAACACGGTTGATAGCAACCAGTCTATCCTTTAACTCTTCGCTTTTTACATTTACTCTGTTTGCCATAACCATTAAAATTTAAGACCGCCTTTGCGGGCACCGTCAGCCAATTCCTTTACCCTACCATGATACAGGTAGCCGTTACGATCGAACACAACCACCGTTATTCCGGCAGCAAGTGCTTTCTGAGCAACATCCTCACCCACTTTTACAGCTTGCTCGGATTTTGTCATTTTCTCCTTGATGCCAAGTGAGGACGCAGCCACAAGAGTGCGACCTTCTTCATCGTTTATCACCTGGGCATAAATCTGCTTGTTGCTACGGAAAACGCTCAAACGCGGACGTTCAGCCGTCCCGCTGATTTTATTGCGTACCCGATATTTGATTTTTTGTCGTCTTTCTATTTTCGTCTTCATTATCTTACTTCTTAGAAATTTTACTTAGCTCCTGCAGCCTTGCCAGACTTACGACGTATCTGCTCGCCTATGTACAGGATACCCTTGCCTTTGTATGGCTCAGGCATACGGAACGAGCGAATTTTGGCGCAAACCTGTCCGAGAAGCTGCTTGTCGCACGACTCCAAGCAAATATACGGATTTTTATTTCTTTCAGACTTGGTTTCCACCTTTATTTCAGGCGGAAGCTGAAGGAAAATGGGATGAGTGTAACCAAGTGAGAATTCCATCACATTGCCTTCGTTGGAAACACGATAACCCACGCCTACAAGTTCCATTTCTTTCTTGTAGCCTTCAGTAACACCCACTACCATGGAATTAACGAGTGCACGATACAAGCCATGGAAAGCTTGTTTCTGCTTTGCATCAATCGTATCGTTCTTCTCATCGATAGAGAATGTCATTTCATTGTCTTCAACTTTTACAATGATAGAAGGATCTATCTTCTGTGTCAGCTCACCCTTCGGACCTTTTACGGTCACTACATTATCCTTAGTCGTAACAGTTACGCCTGCAGGAATGTTTATTGGCAATTTACCTATTCTTGACATAATTTGTCCTCCTAATTAATATATGTAGCATAATACCTCGCCACCTATCTTTTGAACGGAAGCTTCCTTGTCGGTCATCACACCCTTTGACGTGGAGATGATGGCGATGCCGAGTCCGTTGATAACGTGGGGCATTTCTTTGTAACCGGTGTATTTACGCAAACCCGGACGTGAAACACGTGTCAGACTCTTTATTGCGCTTGACTTGGTGGCAGGGTTATATTTCAAAGCCACCTTGATTACACCTTGAGGGCCTTCTTCCACAAACTTGTAGTTTAGGATATAGCCCTTCTCAAAAAGGATCTTTGTGATGTCCTTTTTCAAATTTGATGCGGGGATCTCCACCACCCTGTGGTTTGCACGGATGGCGTTACGAAGCCGCGTCAAATAGTCTGCTATTGGATCTGTCATTGATTTGTTTGTTTAATTGATCGGGGACACCCCGACAATATTAAATAAATGTTCTTTTTTTCTTCTGGTTTACCAACTCGCCTTCTTCACTCCCGGTATGAGTCCACTTGACGCCATCTCACGGAACTGGATACGCGACAAACCGAACATACGGAGATACCCTTTGGGGCGTCCCGTAAGTTTGCAACGGTTGTGCAGACGTACCGGAGATGCGTTGTGAGGAATTGCCTGAAGTTTGCGCGCAGCCTCGTAAGCCTCTGCGGGATCATCTGTTGTATTGATGATTTTCTTGAGGGCAGCACGCTTCTCTGCATATTTGGCTACCATTTTGGCACGTTTCACTTCGCGTGCCTTCATCGACTCCTTTGCCATATCGTATTAATTGTTTTTAGCATCTTTAAACGGCAAACCAAACTCCTTAAGGAGAGCATAGCCCTCTTCGTCAGTCTGCGCAGTTGTTACAAAGGTGATGTTCATACCGTTTAAGCGATCAACGCTGTCGATATTGATTTCCGGGAAGATTATCTGCTCCTTGATGCCGAGAGAATAGTTTCCACGTCCGTCAAGTTTGCTCTCAATGCCCTTGAAATCCCTGATGCGGGGAAGAGCCACGCGTATGAGTTCCTCCAGAAATTCATACATACGCTCACGACGGAGAGTAACCCTTACGCCTATGGGCATCTTTTTACGAACCTTGAAGTTTGCTATATCTTTCTTTGACAAAGTGGCTACGGCTTTCTGACCCGTAATAGTCGTAAGTTCCTCGATAGCCTTGTCGATGATCTTCTTGTCCTGTGTAGCATCGCCCAACCCTTCGTTGATAACGATTTTCTTCAGTACAGGAATCTGCATTTTAGAAGAATAATTGAACTTCTTCATAAGAGCCGGAGCAATACGCTCGGCATAAACCTGTTTTAGACTTGCGGTATTACTCATTACTTGATTTCCTCCCCTGATTTTTTGGAATAACGCACGAGTTTGCCCTCTTCATTAAGACGGCGGCCTATGCGTGTAGGCTTCCCGCTCTTCGGGTCGATAACGTTGAGGTTCGATATGTGTATCGGAGCCTCTTTCTTTATTATCCCGCCTTGCGGAGCTTTCGCAGAAGGCTTCTGCGATTTCGACACCATATTGACACCCTCAACGATTGCACGCTGTTCAGCAACGAAAACCTTCAGAACCTTGCCTTTCTGACCACGGCTCTCCCCGGAATTCACATAAACGGTATCTCCTTTTTTAATATGTAATTTACTCATTTCTGCTTTAATGTTAAAGTACCTCCGGCGCCAACGACACAACTTTCATATTAACAGCACGGAGCTCACGTGCAACCGGGCCGAAAATACGGCTTGCGCGAAGTTCTCCTGCAGCATTAAGCAATACGCAAGCATTGTCGTCAAAGCGAATGCACGAACCGTCAGCACGGTGAATTTCCTTGCTTGTGCGAACGATCAAAGCTCGTGATACTGTACCCTTCTTCATGTCGCTCGAGGGGATCACGTTTTGAACAGCAACAACAATGGTGTCGCCTACAGTGGCGTAACGGCGTTTTGTGCCGCCGAGCACACGGATGCATACCGCCTCACGGGCTCCGCTGTTGTCGGCCACATTGAGTCTTGTTTCTACCTGTATCATTTTTACTTAGCTTTTTCTACGATTTCTACTAATCTCCACCTCTTGGTTTTGCTCAAGGGACGAGTTTCCATTATCAAGACCGTATCGCCAACATTGCACTCATTCTTCTCGTCATGCACGTGATATGATTTTGTCTTCGACACAAACTTGCCGTAGATCGGGTGCATTTCCTTGAACTTGGCCTCAACAACGATGGTTTTGTCCATCTTGTTGCTCACCACAACACCCTGGCGGGTCTTTCTCAAATTTCTTTCTTCCATTTTACTTTTACCTGCCTTTTATTTGTTAAGTTCTCTTTGACGCAATACGGTTTTTATGCGTGCTATGGTACGGCGAGTCTCCTTTATCCGAGAAGGATTCTCTATGGGAGATATGGAATGATTCAGTTTCAACTGTTGATAGTTGGACTCCTCTGCATCAAGGCGTTCCTTCAATTCCGAAGTCTGAAGTTCGTTTATTTCTGCAATCTTCATAATCAAGCGTTTTTATCGTAATCACGTCGTACAACAAATTTCGTAGTAACCGGCAATTTCTGTGCAGCAAGGCGCAAAGCCTCCTTTGCAATTTCATATGAAACGCCCTCTACTTCAAAGATAATGCGTCCCGGAGTGATAGGGAACACATAACCTACAGGATCACCTTTACCCTTACCCATACGTACATCCGCAGGCTTCTTGGTAATAGGTTTGTCAGGAAATATGCGAATCCAAATCTGACCCTCGCGCTGCATATAACGTGAAACTGCTACACGTGCGGCCTCGATCTGACGCTGGTTTATCCACTCTGTCTCAAGGCTCTTGATGCCAAAGCTTCCAAATGCCAGCTGATTTCCTCTCTGGGCGTTGCCTTTGCAACGTCCTTTTTGAGGTCTTCTGTATTTAGTTCTTTTCGGTTGTAACATTGTTCTTAACTAATTAGCGGTTATTGTTTCTTCTCTTGCCGAAGCCGCGTCTGCGTTCACCACCCTGGCGTCCGTTTTCCTTCTGCTGTGCATAATTGGGTGCAAGATCAACCTTGTGGTAAATCTCACCACGGCATATCCACACCTTTATGCCAAGAAGTCCTACTTTGGTAAGAGCGGTTGTCTGGCAGTAGTCAATATCTGCACGGAATGTATGAAGAGGAGTACGTCCCTCCTTGTACATTTCCTGACGGGCCATTTCAGCCCCATTCAAACGACCGGCAATATGCACCTTTATACCCTCTGCTCCGGCACGCATCGTGTTTTGGATGGCCATCTTAATGACACGACGATACGCCATTTTACCCTCAATCTGGCGAGCGATGGTCTTGCCAACCACCTGAGCATCGAGATCCGGCTTCTTCACCTCAAAGATATTCACCTGAATATCCTTGTTGGTAAGTTTCTTCAGTTCCTCTTTTAGCTTGTCAACCTCTTGTCCGCCTTTTCCTATTATAAGTCCCGGACGAGGAGTGCATATCGTTACAGTGATGAGCTTGAGTGTGCGCTCAATTACAACTTTTGAAACCGCGTTGCCAGCTTGACGTTCGTCAAGTCGCATTTGGATGTATTTGCGGATATTGCTGTCCTCAACAATGTTGTCGGGATAGCTGCGCTCCCCAAACCAATTGGAATCCCAACCACGGATTATACCAAGTCTGTTGCTTATCGGATTTACTTTCTGTCCCATAATCTTAATTATTTGTCATTTTTTGTTCCGACGAACAGCGTTACGTGATTGGAACGTTTGCGAATACGATAGCCGCGTCCCTGTGGAGCAGGACGCATGCGCTTTAGAGTGACACCTTCGTCAACAAACACCTTCGTGATGAAGAGTTCGCCTTCTTCAGCCTTGCGGTCATTTTTCGCCTCCCAGTTGCAGATAGCCGAACGCAGAAGTTTTTCCACCGGCACCGATGCAGCTTTTGCAGAAAAGCGAAGAGTACCAAGCGCACGGTTGACCTCCATACCACGGATCATATCCACAACATATCGCATCTTGCGTGGTGAGGAGGGAACGCCTTTAAGCTTGGCAAAGTACTGGGTCTTGCGGCTTTCCTTGATAGCTTGTGCCGCCAATCTTTTTCTTTTTCCCATTATCTATTATTCTTATTTTTTTCTTTTTTACCTGCTTCGGCGGTTACTTCTTGTTGTTGCCAGCATGACCGCCAAATCTGCGTGTGGGAGCGAATTCCCCAAGCTTATGGCCCACCATGTTTTCTGTAACGTAAACAGGGATGAATTTATTACCGTTATGGACAGCAATGGTGTGGCCCACAAAATCCGGGGATATCATTGAAGCCCTGGACCAAGTCTTTACAACGCTTTTCTTGCCGCTTTCATTCATGGCAAGAATTTTCTTTTCCAAAGTAACTGCGATGTACGGTCCTTTTTTTAATGAACGACTCATAATTTACTCTCTTAACAGTTATTTTTTCTTAGCGTTAGCTCTTTCAATGATATACTTGTTCGATGCCTTCTTCGGTGTCCTTGTCTTGAGACCTTTAGCATACAAGCCATTCCTTGAACGAGGATGACCTCCGGACTGTCGGCCTTCACCACCACCCATCGGGTGATCAACCGGGTTCATTACAACACCACGGTTGTGAGGACGGCGACCCAACCAACGGCTGCGACCAGCCTTACCAGAGCTTTCTAGAGCATGATCCGAATTGCCAACGCTGCCGATTGTTGCCTTGCATGCACTGAGTATCTGGCGAGTCTCGCCTGAGGGCAATTTTATAACACAGTAACGACCTTCACGCGAAGTAAGCTGCGCAAAGTTTCCTGCCGAGCGTACAAGCTTTGCACCCTGACCAGGGCGAAGCTCTATATTATGTATTACCGTTCCCACAGGGATGTTCTGAAGAGGAAGGGTGTTGCCAACCTCTGGAGCAGCCTGCGCTCCCGACATCACCGTAGTTCCGACTTGCAAACCGTTGGGAGCAACGATATATCTTTTTTCACCATCAGCGTAGAAGAGCAATGCTATACGAGCCGAACGGTTGGGATCGTATTCAATTGTCTTAACCACTGCGGGTACACCATCTTTTTCTCTCTTGAAGTCAACAAGACGGAGCTTGCGCTTGTGGCCACCGCCACGGTAACGCACCGTCATTTTGCCTACATTGTTACGTCCGCCAGTGGAGCGTTTGCCGTAAACGAGAGATTTTTCTGGTACGGATGCAGTAATTTCTTCGAACGTACCAATAATTTTGTGTCTCTGACCTGGTGTAGTAGGTTTAATTTTACGTACTGCCATATCTTATCAAATGTTGCTATAAAAATCTATTGTATCGCCGTCCTTCAATGTAACGACTGCTTTCTTATAGGCATTGGTACGACCTTTCGTGAAGCCGGAGCGCGTGTAGCGGCTCTTATTTTTGCCTGCATAGCGCATAGTGCTGATGCCGGTAACGCTTACATTGTAAAGGGACTCAACCTCTGCCTTGATTTGCACCTTGTTAGCGCGGGGGCTTACTATGAAGCCATACTTATGTTCTTTCTCGGTTAGACGATTCATTTTCTCGGTAACCAGCGGACGAATTATAAATTTCATAATCAAGCCTCCTTCTTGTTAAATGCTTCGTTGATTTCCATTACGCTCTTCTCTGTCAAAAGAATCACACTGGCATCAAGCACGATGTAAGTGTTAAGAGTTTTGGCAACAGTAACCTTGGTGTCTTGAAGATTGCGCCCGGAGAGATATACATTGCGGTCAACGTCGGGAAGAACAACGAGAGATTTCTTGTCGTTAACCTTTAGATTGTTGAGCATTTCAATATAGCTCTTTGTCTTGGGGGCATCAAACGTGAAGTCTTCAACAACTATGATTGAGTTTTCCTTTGCCTTGTAGCTAAGTGCAGAACGGCGTGCAAGTGCCTTTACCTTCTTGTTGAGTTTGAAGCCGTAGTCGCGTGGTTTGGGACCGAAAACGCGTGCACCACCTACCAACAGCGGTGAGTTGATATCGCCACGGCGTGCTCCGCCACCGCCTTTCTGACGGCCGAGCTTACGGGTGGAACCGCTTATTTCGCTTCTTTCCTTTGACTTGGCAGTACCCTGACGTCGGTTTGCCATATATTGCTTAACAGCAAGGTATATAGCGTGGTCATTAGGCTCAATGCCATAAATGGCGTCGTCAAGTGTTACTTTGCGACCCGTGTCTTCTCCTTTTATATTATATACGCTTAGTTCCATTATTTCTTGAGAATTAAGATTGAACCTTTGCATCCGGGAACAGAACCTTTTATCAGCAAGAGGTTGCTCTCAGGAATAACTTTAAGTATCTGCAAATTGTGTGTGGTTACGCGTTCGTTACCCATCTGGCCACCCATGCGCATACCTTTGAACACCTTTGCAGGATAAGAGCAGGCACCGATAGAACCCGGCTTTCTCAAGCGGTCATCCTGACCGTGAGTGGTCTGGCCTACGCCACCGAATCCATGACGCTTTACGACACCCTGGAAACCATGTCCCTTAGACGTACCGGTTACATCCACGAAGTTAGCCCCCTCGAAAACGTCAACGGTAACAATGTCGCCTAAATTCAGCTCCTTGTCAAAATCAGTGAACTCGGCCAAGTGGCGCTTGGGAGTTGTGCCGGCTTTCTTGAAGTGCCCTTCCATAGGCTTGGTCGTATTTTTAGCCTTTGCCTCCTGGAAGCCAAGCTGAACAGCTGCGTAGCCGTCCTTCTCCACACTCTTCACCTGCGTAACTACACAAGGGCCAGCTTCGATAACAGTGCATGGCACATTCTTGCCATCAGCACTGAAAACGGATGTCATTCCGATTTTCTTTCCTAATAATCCTGGCATTTCAGTAATTTATTTGAGTGATATGTATTGTGTTATATTTGTATTATACTATACCTTTATTTCCACTTCCACACCACATGGAAGTTCAAGTTTCATCAAAGCGTCCACTGTCTTGGAAGTAGAGCTGTAGATGTCGATAAGACGTTTGTAGCTTGATAGTTCGAATTGTTCGCGTGCCTTCTTGTTTACGAAAGTACTGCGGTTCACAGTGATGATGCGCTTGCGAGTTGGAAGTGGAATAGGTCCGCTCACAATTGCGCCCGTTGCCTTAACGGTTTTTACGATTTTCTCAGCAGATTTCTCCACCAGAGAATAATCGTAGGATTTCAATTTGATTCTGATTTTTTGACTCATTGTTTTGTTATGTTGTGTACCGTTCCGGCGGGGTTAAGAGTCATTCGTTAACCCCGCCTTTCCGGGACATTGTTCTTATTTCAGCAGTTCTGTATGCCCTTTGATTTCTTCAAGCACCTTCTCCGCTATCGAAGTTGACACAGGAGCATGGTGGTCATACTGCATAGATGAAGTTGCACGGCCGGAAGTGATGGTACGGAGAGCCGTTACATAGCCGAATGTCTCAGCCAACGGGACCAAAGCCTTCACAATACGTCCGCCGCTGCGGTTGGTGTCCATGCCTTCAACCTGACCACGGCGTTTGTTGAGGTCGCCTATCACATCACCCATATTTTCTTCGGGGCAAACCACCTCAAGGCGCATTATCGGCTCCATGAGAACAGGGTGCGCCTTGGAGCAAGCGTTCTTGTAAGCGTTGATGGCTGCAACCTCAAACGAAAGCTGATCAGAGTCAACCGGGTGGAAAGAACCGTCAAGCAGCTCCACTTTGAGGCCAACCATAGGATAGCCGCCAAGCACACCATTCTTCATTGCAGACTCGAAGCCCTTCTGTACAGACGGAATGAACTCCTTGGGGATGTTACCGCCGGTAACCTTGTTAACGAACTGTAGGTTGCCATCCTTAAAGTCGGGATCAAGAGGACCGACATTAACGATTATGTCTGCAAACTTACCGCGACCGCCGGTCTGCTTTTTGTAAACCTCGCGGATGTTGACAGTCTTTGTGATAGCCTCCTTGTAGTTAACCTGCGGCTTGCCTTGGTTGCACTCCACGTTAAACTCACGGCGGAGACGTTCGATGATGATGTCAAGGTGAAGTTCGCCCATACCAGAGATAATGGTCTGACCGCTCTGTTCGTCTGTGTGAACAGTAAACGTAGGATCTTCCTCTGCGAGTTTTGCGAGACCGTTGGAAAGCTTGTCAAGATCCTTCTGGGTCTTCGGCTCCACAGCGATACCAATCACAGGATCGGGGAAGTCCATGGACTCAAGCACGATCGGCGCATCCTCTTCTGCGAGAGTGTCGCCGGTACGCACATCCTTGAAACCTACGCCCGCGCCGATATCACCCGCGCCGATAACCTCCACAGGGTTCTGCTTGTTAGAGTTCATCTGGAACAAGCGGGAAATACGCTCCTTCTTGCCGGAACGCACATTATACACATAAGAGCCGGCAGTTACCTTGCCGGAGTAAACGCGGAAGAATGTGAGACGGCCCACATACGGGTCGGTCGCGATCTTAAACACGAGAGCGGAAGTGTGCTCATCCTCAGAAGGACGGCGATCTTCCTCTTCGCCGGTACTCGGGTTTACGCCCTTAATATTCGGAGTGTCAACAGGGGAGGGAAGGAACATACAAACATAGTCGAGCAATGTCTGAACGCCCTTGTTCTTGAACGCAGAACCGCAAGTCATAGGAGTAAGCTTCTGCGAGAGCGTACCCTTGCGGATAGCAGCGATAATTTCCTCCTTGCTGATTGAAGAAGGATCATCGAAGAACTTCTCCATGATAGCATCGTCAAACTCCGCAGCCTGCTCAACCATCTTGTCGTGCCATTCCTGTGCCTCGTCTTTCAGTTCGGCAGGAATTTCGCCAACTTCATATTCCGCGCCCTGTGTCTCGTCATTCCACACAATCGACTTCATCTGAATAAGGTCAACTATTCCCTTGAAGTTCTCCTCCGCGCCGATAGGAATTGCCACAACGCAGGGATTTGCATGGAGAATGGACTTCATCTGGCTCACAACCTCAAAGAAGTCTGCGCCGGAACGGTCCATCTTGTTTACGAATGCTATACGGGGCACCTCATATTTGTCAGCCTGACGCCACACTGTCTCACTCTGAGGCTGCACGCCGCCCACCGCGCAATATGTTGCTACAGCACCGTCGAGCACACGCAGCGAACGTTCCACCTCTGCGGTGAAGTCCACGTGCCCCGGGGTGTCGATGAGGTTTATCTTGTAAGTTTTGTCATTCCAGTTCCAATAGGTAGTGGTGGCAGCCGAAGTAATGGTGATACCGCGCTCCTGCTCCTCTTCCATCCAGTCCATGGTGGCCGCACCTTCGTGCACCTCGCCAATCTTATGGGTCTTACCTGTGTAAAAAAGAATACGTTCGGAAGTAGTCGTCTTACCGGCATCGATGTGAGCCATGATACCGATATTACGAGTAAGATTCAAATCTACTTTTGCCATCTGTAATTACTTTCTCCTTTAACCTTAGAATCTGAAATGTGCGAACGCACGGTTGGCCTCAGCCATACGGTGCATATCCTCCTTACGTTTGAATGCACCGCCCTGCTCGTTGTACGCATCCATTATTTCGGCCGCGAGCTTCTCTGCCATGGACTTGCCACTGCGCTTGCGGGCGAAATTTATCATATTCTTCATAGAGACCGATTCCTTACGGTCGGGACGGATTTCGGTGGGGACCTGGAAAGTCGCGCCACCTATTCTGCGGGACTTGACCTCCACCTGCGGAGTGATTTTGTCAAGGGCAGTCTTCCATATCTCCAGAGCGGACTTCTCTGCATCCTTGTTCTTTTCACCCACAATCTCAAGAGCGGCATAGAATATCTTGTAGGAAGTATTCTTCTTGCCGTCATACATAAGGTGGTTCACAAACTTGGAAACCTTCTGGTCTCCGAAAACGGGATCGGGAAGGATCACGCGTTTCTTTGGTTTTGCTTTTCTCATTTTGTTTTAGCGATAATTGATTTGGGGCTGCTAATATTTTTGTCTTCAACGTCCCCGCCGGGAGCGTTTACTCAACCTTCTGCTATTTGCTTCCTCGCAAACCAAATGATTTATTTTTTACTTAGACGCCTTAGGCCTTTTCGCCCCATACTTGGAGCGGCGTTGGGTGCGGTTTGCAACACCGGCGGTATCCAGCGTTCCGCGAACTATGTGGTAGCGAACACCCGGAAGATCCTTAACACGACCGCCACGAACAAGCACAATACTGTGCTCCTGCAAGTTGTGTCCCTCTCCGGGTATATAGGAGTTGACCTCCTTGGAGTTCGTCAGACGCACACGCGCAACCTTACGCATTGCAGAATTAGGCTTCTTGGGGGTAGTGGTGTAAACACGCACGCACACTCCGCGCCTCTGCGGGCACGAATCAAGGGCGGGCGATTTGCTCTTGTCCACCAAGACCTTTCTGCCTTTTCTTACCAATTGTTGAATAGTAGGCATTTTACTGTATTTTAATTATTTATATATTATATATTTCTATTCTTCACCAAGTCGCAACAGCGCACAATGCACCATTTCGAGCTGCAAAATTACAAATATTTTCCGTATCTACAAAGACATTCAGCAACTTAACTGCACCAAGAACCCCCGCCGCCTTTCGCCGCAAGACCCAAGAGAGAAGTCATTTAGCAGCCAACTATCACAAAAGCAACAACTTAGCCACAAACACACCACAGACACACACGGACAGCGCAAGAATTTATTTTGTTTTTTTAACTATACAGCCGCTCCTTAAATTTATTTTAACCGCACAAGCGCAGCTTTTTTCTTTTACTCACACTAAAACCGATGCTATCAAAGTCCCCGGCACACCTCACCGGCAATGAAATTCAGCCTTGATCATCCGTTTTACCGCGCATCACCACCCAAGCAATCCATTGCAAAATCCCCATATCTCCATATCATACCGCAACCCTATTTTCCACAAAGCCGCAAATATCGCCAGAGCCGCAAGACATACCGGGTTACAAAAGATTTCAGCCACAAAAGGCATACATCGCAACAATTTGTTTTCATGCAAGTTGCAAGAAGCTAAAAAAGGTCTGATGTAATTCGAATTATGTCTGATGTAATTTTTCCTACGTCAGACATAGTTTCCCCCACGTCCGATGCAGGCATGGGACGCGGAACAGAAACTGGCACAAAAGCATACCGGCACAAAAAACCACGCGGGAAAGCGGGAGCTATTCCCGGGAAAATGAAACAGGAACATACACGCACCGTCAAAATTCGCACATATATTGCACCACATTAACAGATTTGCAAAAATATCTTATTATATTTGCAGGACAGACAGCAAGAAAACAATTCATTAATAAAATAATAACATGAAAAAGTCTTTGATTATTTGCGCCTCCCTGCTTGTAGCGGTAAGTGCGGGCGCACAAAAAAACAGGAAGTTCGCCCCGCCTGTAATGGGCTGGAGCAGCTGGAACACACTCGCACTCAACATCAACGAGAAGAACATCTGCGCAAACGCCGACGCACAGGTTTCCACGGGTCTCAGAGACGCCGGCTACATTTACTGCAACATAGATGACGGCTACATGGGCGGACGCGACGCACAGGGAAACATGACAAGCAACGACGAGCTTTTCCCACGCGGAATGAAATACGTGTCAGAGTACATCCGCAAGAAAGGCCTGAAGCCGGGCATATATAATGACGCGGCAGGAAACACCTGCGGCTCCGGCTCGTTCAAGAACCCAGAATTCGGACACGGCGTGGGCTTCAACGGACACGAGGCAGCCGACTGCGACCTTTATTTCAACAAATGGGATTACGATTTCGTGAAGGTTGACTACTGCGGCGCGGCAGGTCTCGGACTTCAGGAAGAACCCACATACACCGCCATCGGCAACGCCATTAAGGCTGAAAGCAAAAAGCTCGGGCGCAAGATTTCCTACAACATCTGCCGTTGGGCATACCCCGGCACGTGGTGCAAGGACGTTGCAGATTCTTGGAGAATCAGCGGCGACATACAGGCAAACTGGCCTTCGTTCAAATATGTCATAGGCAAGAACAAATACCTCTCCGCTTATTGCGGCGACGGTCATTACAACGACATGGATATGCTCGAAATCGGGCAGGGTCTCCCACTAAACGAGGAAGAGGTGCACATGGCAATCTGGTGTATACAGAGTTCGCCGCTGCTCGTGGGCTGCGACATGACAAAGATACCCGCCCAGTCGCTCGAACTCATGAAGAACAAGGAGCTGATCGACATCAACCAGGACCCGCTCGGGCTTCAGGCGTACATCGTTTACCAGAAGAACAACTCCATGATATACGTCAAGGACATCAAGCAGCTCAACGGCGACACACGCGCCGTGGCGTTGCTTAACCTTGGCGATGAGCCAGCAACGTTTGACGTTCCCCTCGAGATTATCGACATGACCGGCAAAGCCACAACACGCGACCTCATCCACCACACCGCAGGCCCTGAACTCAACGGCAAAATAAGCGAGACCGTACCGGCACGCAGCGTAAAGATGTGGACTGTGAAGGGAAAGCGCGTCGAGCGCACCGTTTACAATGCGGGAACAGCCTATATGCCCAACTTCAACGACCTCGGCGGAAACAAGCAGACAATCCGCTATGCCGATGATCCCAACGCCTCGTGCGGCGTAAAGGTGATGTACCTCGGCGGCACGCCGCAGAACGTTATGAAGTGGAAAAACGTTTACTCCGAAAAGGGCGGCACATACGACATAACGGTGCGCTACGCCTGCGGAGAAAACCGCTACCTCAAGATTGTCGTAAACGGCGGACAGCCTGTCATCTACAAAGACCTCAACACAGGCAGCTACGCCAAATACAGCACGCTCACCGTCCGCGGCACGCTCAAGAAAGGCTACAACACCATCACCCTTGGCTGCGACAACGGCTACGCCCCCGACATTGACGGCATCACAATAGCAAAAAGATAAACATTTTTTCTATTATAAAAATGGGGCGGCACTGTTGAGTGCCGCCCCATTTTGTTTGCAGGGAACCGCCTTCAAAGGCACAGCTTCCATGCCATGCACGCGCAAATTGCACACTATTTTTCCTTTTCTCTTTCCGTCCTTAAATCGCTCAGCGTCCTGCCGCCGTACGTAAAATAATTCGGGCCCCGGTAAGCTCCTGATGTGTTCCGCAATTCTTCGGGCAGGAACTCAGCGGTGAACGCCGAAAGAGACCAAAAACGGCCTTCGTATTCGACTTTATCATCAGTGGCAACTTTAACGGGGAGTTTGAGGGCGTCAAACAATATCGTATCGCCGACATTAAGTCCTATCATGTGGAACTTGAAAGCCGGTTTGCCCTTTTTCCGTTTCTTGATGTCGTTTTCAGCATTTATCCTCTTGTCCTCGTCTTTGCTGTTGCTGACAACAGGCTTGCCGTCCGCATACACAGCCAGCTCCGCATCCTCAAGCAAGTCTGCAATGTCCCGCATAATGTCAAGAGCCACCGATGGGGCGATATTGAAGAACTCACGGTTCGGGCGTATGCGGCGATCGGTCAAACGGTCAATCTGCCTGTGAATCTGCTTCTCAACCGTTTCATATTTCTCCGTTTTAAGCGTGGCATAGATTTCAAACGGCAAAGGCACCGCAGTATTGTCCAATTCCTTGGATCGCACATCAACAGAGCGGGAACTCTTCCCTATCTTCACCCAATCCTCACGAAAACTCGGATTTGTCAATATATAAACGTAGCCTTGGCTGCTTTCCTCACTCATAATATCAATGTTTATTTTCATGGTTCTAAAACCACAAACCCACGTTCTTTTATGTTCCACGCTTGCCTGCGACAAAGGACTTGGGAAAATTTTTCAATATTCTGCAAATATACTGATTACATTTGAAAAGGAGGAATGCCTTAACGTTTTATTTTACAATGTCTGCACTTAACTCCAAGCTTACTCAAAAAAGCCATGGCGAAAACCACCCCACGAAATGCCAACATACAACCCGGACTTCCGCTTTCCAAATTCTCTGAAAACTATATGGGACATCGGAAAAACCATGTCCTATATAGAAAAAATTATATCAGACATAATTCAAACTACATCAGACCTTTTTTCATCGCTTGCAAGCCTCTGAAAAACAAAACCTTATCCCTTTTCGGCAAAATCTCGACAAACACATGGCTTTCAAAGAATTACATACAGCCTGTGCTTTTGCCGCTGCTGGCTGTCCTATTCAGTTTTCCCGCGCTTTCGGCTTCACCTTGACCCATTTGCCACGGAACAGGTGCACAAGGTAAAGCGTGCCGCGGATCGTAAGCTCCACCGCCATTGCGAACCACACGCCGGGCAGGCCGTAGCTCCTTGCGAGCAGGGCGGCGAGCGAAAGGCGCACGAACCACATACAGCACAGGTTTATCACAGTGGGGCTTTTGGTGTCGCCAGCACCTATGCAAACGCTCGCCGTCACTATGGCGGCGGCAAACATCGGCTCGGCGAAAGCCTCTATGCGCAGTGCCGTTGTGCCGAGGGCGCGGATTTCCTCCACGGGGGTTATGAAGCCGAGCATCTGGGGCGCGAACAGGAACATCAGCACGCCCATCACCGCCATCACCGCCATGCCCAGCCCCACCGTCATCTTGGCGAAACTGCGGCACACGCCAACCCGCCCCGCTCCGAGCGACTGTCCCGTGAGCGTGGAGGCGGCGTCCCCTATGCCGTAGCCCGGCATATAGCAAAGGCTCTCCACAGTTATGGCGAATGTGTTGGCGGCTATAGCCACATTGCCCAAAGGGGCTACAATTATGGTGCTGACTATCTGCGCGCCGCCCATGAACACATATTGCAGCATCAGCGGCGAGGATATGCCGAAAGCCTTGCGCACATACGCCCTGTTAAGCTTGAGAAAGCCGCTCCTGCGCCGCAGCGAAAGAACCTTGCTGCGCCAGACGGCAAAGTAGAGGTTTGTCGCGGCAGTTACCACAACCGCCGCAAAAGTCCCCAACGCCGCACCCACGACTCCCCAGCCGCACATATATATGAATATGTAGTTGAAAACCACATCGAGCGCACACATCATTATGCTTGTCGCGCCGGGTATGCGCATATTCCCGCTGCTCTTCAGGGCGTTGGACGAAAGGTTTGACACCTGCAAAAAAGGCAGGGCAATGGAAAACACAAAGAAATAAAGCGACGCGTCGCGCCTTATGTCATCGCCTCCGCCCAGCCACACCGGCAGCGGCCAGGCTATCGCGGCAGCCGCCAAGGCTATGGCAATCCCGAAAACGCCGGCGGTCATCAACCCGTTTGCAAACACCCTGCACGCATCGTCATAGTCCTTTGCCCCCACTTTGTGGGCCACCTGCACGGAAAAGCCGAGGCTCATGGCGCTTGTGAAACTTCCGAAAAGCCATGTGGTGGTCTCCACAAGCCCTATGCTTGCCGAGGCCTTCGCCCCGAGATGCCCCACCATCGCCGCATCGATGTAAAACATCAGCACACTCGTTATCTGTGCCAGCACGGAGGGTATGCTCAAGTCAACTATAAGCCTCAGCTTGTCCGTACGCGAAAGTGCCTTGCCATCGCGCATTGCCGCCAGAAGAGTGTCGCTTTGCCTGAATTTCAGCATTGTGGGATTTTGAAAAATTATAGCGTGCAAAGTTACGAATAAAGTTCATTACCACGCCAGAACAGCCTCCCCACGCCCCCGACCCTTTTACATTGTTAAGAAAAGTGTTGCGCTCCATCCCGGAATGTGAAAATTTTGCCTTAAATTTGCAACAAAAGCAAAAACAAGCCTTGCATGGGCTTTTCAACACATACCACATCATGAGCGGAGGCGGAAAAATTTACATCACGGCATTGCTTGCCGCCGTTTGCACCATTTGCACGGCGCACAGCAACAAGCCTTACGGACTGCGGACGGACTTCATCGAAAACACGGAGCATTATTACAAGGACGGATACGCAACAAAAACAGACGTTTCCGTCGCACAAGCCGACACTATGCACTATCGCGCAGCATGGATCAGAACCAAGCGCCCTTCATTCGGATGGATTGTCCCCGGCAGAGGCAGGAACGTGAGGCAAACCGCCTTCAGGCTCATCATCGCCGACAACCGCAGGGACATTGCCGCCTTGAAAGGCAACGTTTACGACAGCGGGCTGCAATATGACGGGAACTCCACGGCTTTCGTGCCAAAAGACCTAACCCTCATGCCCGACAAAGCGTATTACTGGCGCGTTATGGTGAAAACCAACAAAGACAGCCAAGGCGCGTGGAGCGGCACGAAACTTTTCCGCACTTTCCACTCGCTCAACGACAGTGCCACAAGCTACGAGCCGCTTGTGAAAACGCTGCAAAAGGCAAAGACCGTCAGAAGCACCGCACCCGGGACATTTTCCGCCGACTTCGGACTTGACGCCTTCGCCCAGCCGCTGCTCGAGATTACGGCTGCGGGAAACGCAAAAATCACTGTTTTCATCGGGGAAAAGCTAACCGCCAACGGAAATGTGGACATAAACCCCGGAGCCACCATTCGCGGTGCAAAATATGAGTTGGACGTTAAAAAGGGCAAGCGCCTTTACAGGATAAACCTGCGCCCCGACAAAAGGAACACGGGGCCGGATGCCGTAAAACTCCCGGCGTTCATAGGGGAAATAACCCCATTCAGATATTGCGAGGTCAAAAGCGAAAGCGGCGGCATAAAGCAGGTGAAGTTCCTGCGCGAAACCGTAACATATCCGCTGAACAGCCAAGCGTCATCGTTCAAGAGCAGCAGCGCACGGCTCGATTCCGTTTTCGACTTCTGCAAATATTCCCTCGAAGCCACATCGATGCTCGGCATATTCGTTGACGGCGACCGCGAGCGCATAGCCTACGAAGCCGACGCGCTTGTTAGCATGCTCGGAACCTATTTCGCTTTCGGCGACGCGGCAATGTCGCGGCGCAGCGCGAGACATCTTCTCGCCCACCCCACATGGCCGACGGAATGGAGCCTGCAAACCGTGGAACTCGCCGCATACGATTTTCTTTTCACCGGGGACAAAAGGCTCATATCCCAAAACTACAAGGACATTGAGGCGCACACCCTGTCGGCGCTGCGATGCGAGAACGGACTAATCTCAACCCAAACGGGGCTGCAAACGCCCGAATTTCTCAGGAGCGTCAACATGAAAAGTCCGCTAAGGGACATAGTGGACTGGCCGGCGGGAGGCGCGGGACTTAACGAGCCTTCGGGCGGGGAGAGGGACGGACACGTGATGGGCGTTTACAATTCCGTGGTGAACGCTTGGCATTACAGGGTTCTGCGGCGCATGGTGACGATTTCCCACGGATGCGGCATGGACGCGAAAGCCCAAGCCTACAGAAAGGCGGCTGACGATTTCAAGAAAACCTTCAACAAGGCGTTCTTCAACGACAGCACATCACTTTACCGCGATGCCTTAGGCTCAAGCCACAGCGCGACCCACTCAAACTTCTACCCCGCCGCATTCGGGCTTGTGCCCAAAGGAAAATCAAAAGCCGTAACCGACTACATCCTGAAACGCGGCATGGCGTGCAGCGCGTTCGGCTCGCAGTTCCTCATTGACGGACTTTTCCGCCAGGGGCGCGGAACGGAAGGGATAAAGCTTATGGAATCCGGCGCAAAGCGCAGTTGGGTGAACATGATGCGCAGCGGCGCGACGATGACAATGGAGGACTGGGATTTGGAGTTCAAGCCAAATCTCGACTGGAACCACGCGTGGGCTACAGCACCCGCCAACATCGCCTTCCGCGACATTTTGGGAATAATGCCCACAGCCCCGGCATACGGCGTGTTCCTTGTCTGCCCGCAAATAGGGGAGCTGAAACACGTTTCCGGACACACCACAACGCTCCGTGGGGTGATAAGGGAAAGCATAACCGTTACGGAAAAGAAGATAAGGCTCACGATAGAAGTCCCCGCCAACTCCATTGCCGACATTTCGCTTGCCAACATAACCGCCGACTTCAAGAGCCGCGACATAAGGCAGGCAAAAGTGAACGGAAAAGACGTGCCGATAGACAGGCTCACAAGTTTTGAAGCCTCCTACACCGTGGGGAGCGGGAAGCACGTCATAGAACTCATCTGCCGCTGACGCGCCGCAACACCGGCTGTCCGTTTTCAAAGGCTATGGGCAGCCAGAGATGCCGGCTGTCGTTCAGGCGTTTCGGGTTCCAAATGTCGGCCATGAATATGTATTCCGCACCGAAAGCCTTGCGCAGTGCCGGGGTCTCGAGGCGGTATATGTAAGTGCCCTGCGCACCGAAAGTCTTTTCCGCCCCTTCGCCACGGCATGGGTTGGGAAGCTGCCGCCACGGTCCGAATATGTTTTTGGCGGTGAACATACGCGCCGCATTCGGCGCCCAGCCTGTACAGCCGCTTGTTATCATCCAATACACGCCGTCTTTCTTGAAAATTGCAGGGGCTTCGTTCTGCCCTCCCGGGGCAACGCGCACAAAACTGCCGTTATGCTCCATGTAGTCGTCCGTAAGCTGCGCAATCTGTATCGTGAGGTTCTCCTCCGAGGAATATATATGGTACGCCTTGCCGTCGTCGTCTATGAAAAGCGTCATGTCCCGCGACATCTGCCCGCCTTTCACATCGCGCTGGAAAAACATCCCTCGCTCAACCTGCGTGCGCCATTCGGGAGTCCACCATGTCTTCAACTCCTCAAAAAGCATCTGATGCTTCAAATCCGTTGTGTCGGGAAGCGAGAAGCCTATGGGATAAAGTCCGGGATTGACCCTGCCGGAGCGCACAAACCTGAAAGGCCCGAGGGGATTGTCGGCAGCAGCCACGCCATAGCGCGCCGCCGCATAGCCGCGCCCTTTAAGCTCAAGGTGAAACCACATGACAAACTTTCCCGTCTTGGGGTTTCTGACCACCTTGGGACGCTCTACGATGCACCCGGCTTCGATGTCGCTTCCAGCCTCGTTTGACACAGGAAGCACAATGCCCCTGTCGGTCCAGTCAGTCAGGTTCTTCGACGTGTAGCAGCTCACGCCCAGCGAACTCACCGCCCCGCCGTCGGAGCGGATCTCGCCATACCAATAATACAAACCCTTGTGGAAGATTATGTTGCCACCGTGGGCGTTGATATGCACGCCGTTATTGTCCTTCCACACCCCGCCGTCCATGGGGCTTTGCGCCCAAGAGCAGACGAACGTCGCGCACAGGAGAAACGCTGTCAAAATATATTTCATTTTCCAAGCCAAATTAAATGTTACACACAGATATGCAAATATAAGCACTTTCCGCAAAAAACGCCATATCCACCACAGAAAAACGAAAAAGCACATTTTTCGGCAAAAGCCTAAAACGCAACGCATTGCATATCACTCGGTCACAACATATAACCATTTGTTTTACAAGACATTGCACAGGCGGGAAATTATGTCTGATGTAGTTTGGATTATGTCTGATATAATTTTTCCTACATAGGACGTAGTTTTTCCAATGTCCCATGTAGTTTTTCGGAGGCAGCATACAACTTCGGGAAATTGCAAAACCCAAACACATTTGCAAGGAAAAACATAATTTTGCACCCATATTGCAAACACAACAAAAGCACAATGACGAATATATACAACGGACGGCCAGAACAAACAGACGGCAGACCGGAAACAGAAATCGAGGTTTATAACCTGCTTGACAAGTTGGGAGTTGAATATGCAACAGTTTGCCACGAGGCTCTGTTCACAATGGAAGCCTGCAAGGAAATTGAAACTGTTCTTGGCGCGGCAATACCCAAAAACCTCTTTTTGTGCAACCGGCAGCAAACACAATTCTATCTTCTTATGCTCCCGGGGGAAAAGCCTTTCAAATCAAAACAACTTTCCGCACAGCTTGGTTGCGCACGACTGTCGTTTGCAAACGAAGAAAAGATGAAATCAATTCTCCGCCTCACGCCGGGGGCGGTTTCCCCGATGGGACTGATGAACGACACGGAGTGGTGCGTAAAGTTCCTTATGGACAAGGATCTGTTGGGAAACGAATTCATTTGTTTCCACCCATGCGTGAACACTTCCACGATAAAAATCAGCACACGCGACTTTCTGGGCAAAGTTGTTGCAACCATGAACCACACACCCGAATTTGTGGAACTTTCCGCCGAATAACCCCTTTTTCAAAAAAGCAGCGCGGGGACGCAACCGCCCCCGCGCTGTTTCTGTATATGCCAAACGGCACTTTACTTCACGAGCACTTTCCTGCCGCCCATGATATAGATACCCCTTGAGAGCGTCTTTGCAGCCTCGGCAGGATTAACGTTCCTCTTGACGAGCGTTCCGTCAACGGTGTAAACGTTTACGCCGACTTTTGCCGCAGCGGCATTAATCTCGCGGATGTCGTTGATCATGCCGTCAACGGTAATCACAACGTCGGTCGCGCCTTCCTGCGGTTTAACCTTGTCAAGGTCAAGCCAGCCGCTCATGCCATTGATATGCACCGGCGTGCCGGTGGTAACGTTGAGCTTTCCGCCCCTCATGTAGCCGTAACCTTCCTTGCTGATATCGCATCCGTCGAATGTGCCGACAAGTCCGTTTGCCTCGCGCACGGTTGTGTCAACCGTTGCGGGCAGCGTGGTGTAAATGCTTGTAGTCTCAACATTCTCCGCATCGTATTCGTTGTAGTCGCCCTCGATTATGACGAACGGCACACCGGCTTTCACGTCCTCGCAGAGCGTAAGCTCAACCGAAGTCTTGCCCGCAGACGCATCCACCGTGATGTTCTTCACAGAGTAGGTGAACGCGTTTGTGTTCATCGACATAACCGAGTTTGCGCCGGCAGGCACGTCAAACGGCAAAGTCATGACCCTGATGCTGTTTGCCTCAATCGGGAAGTCAAGGTATGCGTCATCCTCCACGGGAATAACGCCCCAGCACGAAGCGCCGTCAACATCGGTGGCCCAAGGCACAATTACGCTGCCCCTTTCCTGCGCATGGAGCGGATATTCCTCCGCGTTGTTTTCGTTGAGCGACACAAACTGCATCTGTCCTTTGCCTATGTAGTCCACGCGGAAAGGAGAGAAGCCGCCCTGCATCCTGCAAACATTCGCCTCGCCGCGTCCGCAGGTCGGGGCTATGCTGTGTGAGGTCGCGAGATTCTGCAATGAATAGCCCTCCGTACCCTCTATCGGAACGAAACGCCACATTGCGTAAGGATTCTCCAAATATGCGGGATCCTCGTCCTCGCCTGCATACTGCCCGAACCTTATGTTCGCGCCGGCATCGGTATTGTCAAGATAAATTGCCTTGTTGGCGCAATATTCCAGACTGCTCTTGGAGTATATGTAATACCACTTGTTTGGCTCTATCTGCCTTGTGTGTCCGAGAATTGCCGTCTTGGCATCGTTAATGCCCTTTATGGCAGCCTTTATGTCGTCCTTCATCGGCTGTTTCTCGCTAACGACGCTGCGGGCAGCCTTAACCGCCGACACAAAGTCATCAATGCTCGCCTCATCGTCAACCATGCCGATTTCATCGCCCACTTCCATGTTGCCGGCCCACTTTATCATCTTGTTGTAGAGCCTTGAAAGTTCCGTGGTGTCGGCATAGGCGTCGAGCAGTTTGGCTATTGCGTCCTCGAGCGTGGTTACGTCGCCCGGCAATACGTCGTGTGTGCCTTTGGTCTTGCCCGCCTCGATAAGGGCTTTCAGCTCGTCGGCCGCCGTCTTTACCTCAGGGTTGTAGTTATACTGCACGCGCTCCGGGTTGATGCCCGTGTACATCTGGAAACGTCCGAGGCTGAGATAGAAGCCGCCTGTGCCGCTCGTACGCATATTGATTGTCTTTTTCACCAAAAAGCGCACATTGGAATATTCTGCGCCAAGCTCAATCATAGGTGAAGTATATCTCACCGGGTGTGCGTCTGCCTGCCCTGAACCCGAAACAATGGCTGTGAGTTCTTTTACGCTCGTCCACGAGTTCTCGTCATCGGGAGTGTTGGTGGCGAGGATTTCCATATCTTCGGGCGTGTCGAATGTGGAACTCCATTCAGAACTTATCATGCTGAAGAGGAAAGAACTCTGAGGTGCGTTCATGTGAACCTGCAAATAGGGATATTCGTCAGCCGGGAGCGGATCGCTCCAAGAAGTGTGGAATATATACTGCCCTGTGCCGTAGCCGTCGCTTTCGGGACGGATAAGATTTGCGGGAGTGAACTGATCGCTTTGTACGGAGTTAGACGTTATCTGCTCGCCGTTGACTATAACCGCCTGGAGTGAGGGGACCGCATTGTCGTAAGCGGTCTGCGCTTTATCAAGGAGGCTCGCGAACACTCCGTAAATGGAATCGCGGTCAACGTAAAGGCGGTCTATTTCCTTGGCAGCGTCATAAAGCGCGTCGATGTCGGCAACGGTCAAAGATCCGTCCGCAAGTTTCTGTTTTACGTCTGCCGCAATATTGTCGTAGTTGTCGCAAGCCGCCTTCATTCCCTCAACCACGTAGTATTCGGAATTGGCAATGGGCGTCGTTCCCATAACCTGGAAACGCCCGAGACTTACGTAGAAGCCGCCCAATGCGTTCAGACGGTTGTTGACGGTTGACTTTACGAGGAAACGGAGGTTGCTGTAACTTTCGCCAAGGCTTATTACCGGGGAAACATACTTCACGGGATGCACCACCTCCGTAACAATATTGTTGAGTTCGGTTATGCTCTTCCAGGAGTCCTCGTCATCGGGAGTGTTTGTTGCGAGAATTTCCACGTCCTTGGGAGTGTCGTGCGTTAATTGCCATTCCGAACTTACCATACGGAACTTGAAAGCGTCTATCGGCGAATCAAGACTCACTTGAAGCCACGCGTATTCCCCCGGTTTCTGCGGATTGCTCCACGAAGTGTGCCAGATATATTCGTTTGTGCCGTAGCCGTCGCTTTCGGGTCGGATAAGGTTTGACGTAACGAACTGTCCGTGCACGGAGTTTGAGGTTATCTGCGACCCCTTCGTGATATACGCTTCATAGTCGTTGGCCTTTTCGCGGACAGCCGCCGTTGAGTTTATCGCAGTTGTCGCCTGGTCTTTAAGGCAGTCGTTCTTTCCAGCCTTTGCAAGGCTGTCGATTAGCTGCGTGTCGCTTTGCGTGAACACGAACCATGCCGACGGCGAGTCTGCGTTGCCCGCAGTGTTGATTATCTCGCCTTTCAGCCCCGCGCCGTCACTGTGTCCGTTGGCGCAATAGGAAACATCGTTTGTCGTGTTGGCTATGGAGAACTGCGGGGCAGTGCCAATTTGGCTTATCGTCTGCAAGGTTTGCGGCTGGTCGGTAAGCGGCACATTCTTGCTCGTGCCCTTCACCGAGCCGATATACTTGTTGTTGTAAACGCTCTGTATGCTGTAAGTGCCGTCTCCCACAGGTGTAACCTTGAAAAGGAACTTCGGGTCTTTCCTGTCGAACGTGTTCCACCCCAGCTTGCCGTTGGCGATCACGCACATGGCTTTCTCCACGCCCTGCTTGCTGTTGAAAGCCGCGCTGGCATTGACAAAATAGTAATAGCCGTCGGTAACTTTCACGAGCGAAGCCTCAACTGCCTCGTAAGCCTTGCGCAGGTTTTGCTCCGCCTTTGAATACTCTTCGTCCGAAAGGGTTTGCGACAAGGCGTAGTTTGCATCCTCGTAAGCCGTGGTGTATTCCAAAATCGCATCCGCCGAATAATACCCCGGCTCCGTGCCGCCCTGATACTGCGGGTTCCTTTCCGAAATGTCGTCGAGCAGCTTTTGCAGCTTGCGGATCGGCACATCGGTGCTTTCGGCCTTCATTATCTGGAAACGCCCGAGGTTGAACAGAGGATTTCCGTTCGTGCTCATGCGTCCGGTCACATTTTTCTTAACCACAAAACGCAGGTCGGTGTAGCTGCCTCCAAGCGCGATATGCGGCGAATAGTAGTCAATCGGGTGGGCAACCGCCGTTACAATGTCGGTAAGCTCTGCCACCGTCTTCCACGAGCTTTCGTCGTTGGGGGTGTTGGTGGCGAGAATGTCCATGTCCTGCGGCGTGTCGTACGTGCTGGTCCATTCCGAACTTATCATGCGGAAGAATATGTCGCTCTGCGCCTCATTGAGGTGTATTTGCAGGTAAGGCAATTCGCCGGCGGGAAGCGGGTTGGTCCACGAGCAATGGTAAATGTACTGTCCCGTGCCGTAGCCTTCGATTTCGGGACGTATGAGGTTTGAGGTGGAGAACTGGAGGCTCTCCATTGTGTTGGTGGTAATCTGCACCGAGTCGGTGATGAGGTCCTTGCCCTTCATCCACTTGTCGTCCTCGTCGTCGCCCTCGCCGATGCCGTCTGTGGCAAGCACATTCATTATGGCGTCAGCCCAGAAGCCGGCAAGTTTCACCGCACCCTGCGCGTTGGGGTGGAGCCAGAACGTTCCCGAGTTGCCGGCTTCGGAAGTGAAGTAGTCGTTGTTGTCCTCGAAAAAGCTGAAAGCCTCCTTAGAGCCGGCATACACCATGCCGGGGTTCGAGGAAGCGTATTCGTCCAGAATGTTGTCGATCACAGGGTGATAGGACTTCAGCCTGTCAAGCCCCGCCTGGAGATAGGTCGCGCCATTGTGCGTTGTGGGGCTGTACCAAATGGGATAGTTCAGCACGAACTTTGCCTGGGGGAACTTCTCGTGCAGTGCGTCGATTATCTTCTTGATGTTCTCCTTGTAGGTGTCGGTGCTCACTGGCGAGCCTTCGGGACCTTTTTCCGCACTGTCGTTAGTGCCGAGCATTATTGAGAAATAAAGCGGTCCGACCTCGCTGCTGAACTCCTCCCCCGCACTCACGGCGTTGTTGTAAGCCCCGCGCCCGGGCAGGAAGCCGAACGTGGTTATACCGCTCACGCCGCAGTTCTTTATCTTTACGGTGTGGTTGGTGCGTTTCTGCAACAGCTGCCCCGTTATCACTGGCGGAGCCTGCGTTGCCGGGTCTGAAAGCGTCGCGCCATACGTGATGCTGTTGCCTATGAAGACCACGTGGATTTTGTCCTTTGCCGCCGCAGACATACATATAAATATGCCTGTCAGCAAAAGACACAGAATAAACTTTAGCTGTTTCATATTTTATGGTATTAAAAACTTTGTCCTCATGATACGCTGCCAAAATTACACAATATTTACAATAAGATTGCACTTGTTGGTTTTATTTTGCACATTAGCATGAATCCATAGCAAAAAATTTCTGATTTTTCGGACAGGATTACGCATTTTTGCCATATTGCCGCGTCGGCCTGTCTTGCCTGTGCAATGCGGCTCGTGCGGTGATGTACAGGGCGTACGTCGTGCACCGCTGCGATACGCGCAAATGGCAACCCCGGAAAACCAAATTTGACACAGGAAAAACTACATCGGATGTAAGAAAAACTATGTCCGATGTGGAAAAAATTATGTCTGATGTAGAAAAAACTACATCAGACCTTTTTTCGCCGCAAAAACACGGCTGAACCAAAAATATTGGACGCGAAAACCGCAGGACAAAAAAAAGCATTAAATTTGTGGTCTTGAAACAGAAACCGCCCCACCGCGATGAACGATAAAAAAGATTTGAGCAACAAGAAACTGTCCATAATCATCCCGGCATACAACGAGGCCGGCAATATATGCCAGGTCATCGGCAAGGTGTGCGACGTGGTTCTGCCCTACGGCATAGGCAAAGAGGTTATTGTTGTTGACGACGGTTCAAACGACGACACCTACGGCAATGCAAGCCGCTATGTCTCGGGCGGAAGCCTTCCCGTGAGAATACTGCGCCACATGGAAAACCACGGCAAGGGACGCGCCATACGCACCGCGCTCGCCGTGGCGACGGGCGACTATGTCATCATACAGGACGGCGACCTTGAACTCGACCCCAACGACATAGCGACACTGATGAAAACCATGATTGACGGGGAATACGAGGTGGTTTACGGTTCAAGGTTTCTCGACAGGCAGAACAAGAGCCTATACCGCAGCTTCTACCTTGGCGGGCGGCTCGTGTCCCACATTGCCAACATTCTCTACGGACAGGACATCACCGACGAGCCCACCTGCTACAAGCTCATGCGCACCGAAGTGCTGAGACGCTTCAAGCTGCGCTGCGAGGGCTTTGAGTTCTGCCCCGAAGTAACCGCGAAAATCTCAAAACTCGGAATCAAGATACACGAAGTGCCCATACACTACTCGCCACGCACCCTTGCGCAGGGAAAGAAGCTGCGCTGGACAGACGGGATTGAGGCAGTGTGGACACTTTTCAAATACCGTTTTACAAACTGAACACGGAAATGAACAAAAGCAACACCCCGAAATCCACGCGCTACGGCTTCACGTGGTGGATGAAGAACCTGCTGATTGCCGCAGTGGCATATATGCTTTGCCCCTCGCTCGTGAAATCGAACATGGGCTACGAATGGCTCATCGACGGCTACGCCAAAAGCAACCTTGAAGCGGTGAAGCAAATCGAGGGCTTCACCAACGACCAGAAACTCGAGGCAAAACTCGGCTACGACTACGCATTCATTGAAATGATACGCAGGACAACGCCCGAAAACGCCGTGGTGTTTTACCCCTCACGCGAGGATTTCACCGACAAAGGCGCATCCACGGGAATTAGTTTCTCTGGAAACCTCTGTGACAAGCTGTCGGCGGTGCGCTTTCTGTACCCCCGCAAAATTGTCATAAAGCAGGAGCTAAACAAAACCTCGTGGAGCAAAAAGCTCACGCACGTGGCGATAGTGAACGGACACTGGCGCGAGCTGCTGCCCTACAAGGTTTCTGACGCAGCCCTCATAACCGTGTTGCCAACCAGCCCCGCCGAGGCGGCAAAACTCCAAAACAGACAATAAAGCCATGTACGCAACAGGAACAGCACTTTTGTTTTTGGTGGGATACCTCACCGTGTTCAACCTCTCCACACTCACCACGCGCCTTGAGCGCATAGGGCTCGCCTTTCCCGCAGGGGCGGGCGTGATGACAGTCGTAATGGCTCTCATGGACCTTTGCCGCATTCCGCTGACAGGCGGTGCGCTAATTATTGCCGACCTCGTTGTCGCCGCCGCGCTTGCCGCAGGGCTTGCATTGAGAAAGGGGAAAGTCATGGAGGCTCTGAAACGCCCCATAGACATAAACTCGTTCAACTTCGTCTGGCTGCTGCTGCTCGCCTTCGCGGCGTGGGTGGAATATGCCAACTTCCAGAAATGCATGTTCTTCCCCACGTACGACCGCGACTCGCTCGCGGCGTTCGACACGCTCGGCTTTGTCGCCGCGCAAGAGCACACATACGGCGGCATGAGCATCTTCACCGGCGACTATATGCCGGGCATCCACGCGCCGGGCAGCCCGATTGCCTACTTCCCGCTCGTGCAGCTGGCATACGCCTACGTGTATGCCCTCGGTGCGGAAACCTCGAAAATCATCCCCGCGCTAATCTACCTGTCGTTCCTTGTGGCTTTCTATGCCGCGCTTTCACGCGCCACAAGCCGCACGGCGGCAATGGCGGCAACGCTGTTCGTAGTTCTCACCCCTGAAATGACATCGTTCTCGTCGCTTTCGGGAACAAACGTGATGAACGCCGCCTACGCCTCGCTTGGCATAATATATATACTGCGCTGGCTTCAGGAAAAGGAGAAAGGCTGCCTCGCCCTCGGCTCGCTGCTGCTGGCGCTCAACGTGTGGTGCCGCGCCGAAGGGGTTGTGTTTGTGCTCGTGGCGGTGGCTCTTGTGGCATTTGAATGCATCAGAAAACGCGAATGGAAACAGGCTCTGCCTGTTATCCTCGCCTTTGTCCCAATAATTCTGTGGCAGATATACACCCGCGCATTCGGGATGACGGTGCAGTCGTTCGTTATCACCCACCCCTACTTCGACGGCGACAAGGCGGGAACTATATTCAACGGCGCATGGGCGTTGCTCAGCAACACGCAATACTACGGCTGGACATTCACAGCGCTTCTGCTCGCGATAATCGGCGACGCATGGTTCATGATAAAGCACCGCAACAGCGACATAGCCAAACTGTTTGCCATTGCCGCAGGGGTTTTCCTGTATTTCCTCGTGCTCTACCAGATAGACTACCGTTGGGACAGCATCAACAACGTGCTCAGCTATTCCGCCAAGCGTTTCATGTTCTGCTTCGTGCCTATGGCGTGGTATTTCACAGCCACCTGCGAACCCGTTGCCAAGGCAATGAAAAAGTTTGACGACTGGATGGCAAAATAGGCCGGCGCAAGGAGGCAGCACAATTAATCAAATAATTGCAACTCCGTATGGGCGTATTGCATACGCCCATACATTCATACCGTTTGCAATCAAAAAACAACATACACCGTTTATACAAATCCCGCAAACCCAAACTAATTGCCCTTTTCGATACGCCCCGAAAACTACATCAGACATGAGAAAAACTATGTCCTATG
>DKDC01000016.1:114474-124066 GCA_002451695.1 Prevotellaceae bacterium UBA6858
TATGTCTGATATAATTCAAACTACATCAAACCTTTTTTTCGCAATTATAAGCCCATGATACACAACAACTTACAAAAGCCCGACAAATTCACATAACCTTCTGTGAATAAGGCGGATACACTTTCCGCCACCTTATGCCCGGCAAATTTGATTTGGGTGTTCAAATAATGTCAAACGGTCTGCAGCCGGTCTTTCATAATGCCGGCCATATTGTCCTTTGCCCACGCCACAAGGTTTTCCACCAACGGAATGAACGAGCAGGCGCGGTCTGTCAGCGAATACTCCACCCTTGGCGGGACTTCGGCAAAGACGCTACGCACAACGAAGCCGTCCGCCTCAAGCGAGCGGAGGGTTGACGCGAGAACCTTCTGCGATATGTCGGGGATGCTCTTGCGCAAAACGTTAAAGCGCACCCCAGCCTTTCCCTGCGCATGGATTGTGCACAGCACCAGCATGGACCACTTGCCGCAGATATGCGCCAGAACATTGCGTATGGGGCAGTCCTTGAAAATGGTGTCGGTTGTCTGATTGCTCATAAAAGCCTTGTTTTCAAAATTACTATACAAAAGTAACCAAGTGTCTTGACACGAAGAAACAAGCTATGTTAAACTAATATAATTGCAAAATCCGCAAAAGTCTGAATGCCAGCAAAAGTTACCTTTCGGTTACCAAACCACCCGCCTGTTATTTCTTGTAATTACAATGCAAACGCCTTACTTTTGCACGTGAACAATAAAATATCAAAACAAAAATGAAAGAAGCAAAGACCATAATCAAGGCGGAGAATGTTACCGCCGTGGACTTCGGAAAGTTCAACGACCTGAACGAGTATGTGCTGGAATTAGGCCCGATGAAAATCCCGGGAAAAGTGTTCGGCGGCGCCGCCACCAACGCCACAGGCGCGGAGTTCTCATTCCAGACATTCGCGCCCAACACGGAAGCCGGCTTCATGCACACCCACAAGAAGCATGAGGAACTCTACTTCTTCATCAGCGGGAGCGGGGAGTTCCAAGTTGACGGCAAGGTGTTTCCCGTGAAGGAGGGAAGCGTGGTGAGGGTTGCCCCCAACGGCAGACGTTCCGTGCGCAACAACGGCACGGAGGCATTGGTGGTGCTCTGCGTGCAATACCGCAGCAATTCATTCACACAAGACGACTCCACCGCCCAAGACGGCGTAATTGTTGACGGAAAAGTGAACTGGTGAAAAAGCTGTTCCCCATTTGTAAGGCGGGTTTTACCCCGCCTTACAAATTTTATCCCTCGAAAAACCATCCGCCCCTGTCTGCCACAGCAGCCAAACAAGGTGGCAAAGGTCTGCCTTTGCATGGCTCGGACAACGGATGCATATTCGCTATATGCTCGCCTAATTTAAGCAGGGACGCTTTGTTCCCCTTGTATTTGTGCGAACGCTTAAAGCCATTAAAGAACGGATCTTCTGACCAAAACAGGGAAGTTTCCATTCCACAATCCGCCGTCCGGCTTAATGTTCCTACAAAATCAGACAAAGCTGACTTGTAAAGAAGGGTAATGCCCATGCCGCCGTTTGGTTTTCTATATACACAGCCATAGTGCATCCTTACAAGGTCGTCCGTATGGAAATAGCCCTTTATGGGAGCTTTTACACTCACATTTCTGTTGAAGCGCGCGTTGATTTCCCGCATCTTTTCCTGGAAAACATCGCCATGAGTGCAATAAACATCCTTATATGTCATCACCCACTGGTGTATCATTTCGTGAATGATTATATCTTCCAGAATGTTTTCCGGCAAGTCCAGTCTCCGGCTTATTTCAATGAAACTGTCTTCCAAAAAAGCCGCACCTTTTTCATCTGTGGAAATCTTAAATCTGAACCTTCCCGCAATCCTCAAAGTGTTTATCAGGAAAAACGGAGGCTTTTTCAGCTTTCCTTCAAAAATCAGTTCGTTGAACTCATCGTATTTCCGTTCCACATATTCTACTGTCGCCCTCATTTTTCTGAAAACTGTGGGAAAATGTCTTAATTACGGCTGTAAAACTTTCCGGGAGGCAGATGTTCTCTACGTTTTGTGCATCCCAAAACAACGGCGCAATGTCCGCGTCCTTGAAACCTGCAATGCCGCAGCCTATTCTTGTAACGTAGAAAAATCGTTCCTTGTGCCGCTTGGCAAATCCTATGAACTCATCCACATAAGGCTTGATAGTTTCCACTCCGCCCTGCATGGTGGGTATGGCATAACTCTGCCCCAACATCCCGACACCTTTTCCCCATTCCGCGCCGAAAAGATCAAGGGCAGCGCGTGCCGCGCCGCCGCCATGAAAGCCCTGGAGATTGCTCCCGAAAACAAACACCTCGTCCGGCTTCAAGGCTGTCAGTTTTTCCGGGGTAAACATCGGGCGTACATTACCACGGTACACACGCTCACTCATGATTACCTGTTGGTTTTATAACAGGGCTGCGGGTTTCCGCATCAATTATCGACATAAAAACCGCCCCGCTATTTATAAACATCAAGAGTATTCTTAAGCCGCCTGCATATTTCCTGTTGCAATTCCTGCGGCGCAATCACTTTCACCATGTCGCCGAAACTCATCAGCTTCATGTAGAAGTCGTATGTGGGGCGCAGCGTAAGTTCAAAGTCCGCATATTCGTCGCACGCGTATATCTCCCTTTGCGAACTGTGCAACGGCAAAGTGCGCATATAGTACTTGTGGTCTTTGTCGGCGCGGATAACAACGCGCTGCAACGGTACTTCCCCATCTATAACAATGCCGAAAAATTCCGAGAAATACTTTTTTGCGTCAAAGCCCTCCGGCATTTCAAACTTCTCGTCCGTAATTTGCGCACTCTCCAATCTGTCCAAAGAATAAAGGCGCAGACTGTTAATTTCCACGCACCTTGCCAGCATATACCAGCGTTGCGACGACAACTTCAGGCTGTACGGCTCCACCCTATGCGTTTTTGCCTGTCCCTCGCCAAACGAGCGGTGCGTGATTTGCAGCACGGCGTTCGCCTTCATCGCGCCAAGCACCGTTTTGAGAAACGTCTGGCTGGAAGGAACGTTTTCCGCAAGAATGCGGTCATACACAGCCATATTGCCTGACAGCGAGCATAATGCGCTGTACGTGTTATACAGCCACGCCTGCACATCCCCGCTGTCAAGCACTTTGGGGTTGGCTATGTAATAGCGGTAAAGTCCGCCGCGTTCGCAGTCGATTATGATGCCGAACAAATCAAGAATACAGCCTTTCCACCGGTCGAAAGTCTGGCGCGGCAAATCCTTGCCCATGCTCAGGTCGTCATTGTCGCGCCACTTGTCGTTCAGTTCCTTCAGCGTGATGCGCCCGGCACGCCGTATGGTCTCAACAACCCAGATGTATTTCCGAATCGGCAACATAATGCTTTGCGTCTAATTATTATTGTACCCAAACTTGCAAGTACCTAACTTACACTTATAGAGCGACTCCCTGTCAATGGCATAATCTGGCAACACCTTCAAAGGCAGCGTTTCCAATATGCACCATTGAAAATTCTTTTTCGCATACGCGGGGTCGTTTTTAAGAAGTGGCTTCAAGTCTTTATCACCTCCGTGTCCCGTATTGGCATATTGCTCCCAACGTCCCCAAATACCATTAGTATTGTACGTTGACCCCACATATTGTTTCCCGGTGCTCTTGTCCAGAATGAGGTAGATGCAGTTGCAACTTTCCAACTTGGATTTCCATTCCGAATTGTCTGTGTCAAAGATCAATTTGAGTTGGTTGTAGTCGAGAACCACATCCTCAAAACGGGTAAAGACCGGGATATTGTTATCCCCAAGACCTCTGTCGATTCTTATGACAGGCATTTCGTTTGTGTAGTTTTGACACCAAGCCAAAGGGCTGTTCCAATTTATGATGACCCTTTCTTTCAGTTGATCGAATCCCTCAAGTTCCACGAAATTGAACTTTGCCTGTTCCATGCCTTTATAGTCCTCAATTCTTTTCAAGATGCCGTTATTCTTGAAAACTCCTACAAATCTGGATGTGGCACTCTCTTCGCCGATGAATGACACAATATAGTCCACATTCTTGTATCTCTTGACAAGATCCTCGCTTTGATAGTCAAGGAACACTTCGTGTTCATTCAGATACAAGTCATAAAGCGAGCAGAAATACTTCTTGCCTCCTATCACTTTTTCATTTCTGTTGTCTTTGTGTCTGAGAAGCCTGACACGTTTCTTGTCCGCCTTGTCGAACTCTTCGTTGCGGCCTTCAAGCAATGCCTGAATTGTTGTAATCCATTCTTTTTTCATATCGTTTATATATTTGTCGTTCTTCCAATTGAACTCTTCAATGCCGAGGATTATCAAAGTCGAATACTTCCATGTCTCCTGGTCGAAATTCGGCGTGTATTTCGCCATCATGCGCACAGTTTTCTCACGCTTCGCATCGCGCCTGGTGCCGTTATATCTAACAGCCTTGTTCCATATCGGCTCAGGCTCGTCGCGGTTGTCAAGCCGGTAGAATATTGTCCCTATCCGCTCCAAACGGTAACCGTCCTCCTTACACATATCAAGCGTCAGGCTGTGATTGTCCAAAGGAAAGCCGTAAAAGCCGTCCCAATCCCGGCCGCACAACGAGGCGAGGCACAACGCCCCCATCTCACCCCCATCGGGAAATTTCACCAAAACTATGTCGCCGGTGAACATACGGCTGCCGTTGATGTCGTCATAGCCCGTGTCTATGCCCGCAAATATATGGCGACACACGTAGCCGCGCCTCTCGCAAGAGCCGCCGAAATAATCCTCAACTGCATAGGAATCATGGTCTTCCTCGTATTCGTCTTCTTCATGCCATACGTACAGGCCGCCGTCCGCCCAGAAAAAGAAATCCCCGAACTCTGCATGCCCGAACCTGTCCCTGCCAATCACATAGCGTATGCGCGGGCAGGGATGCACATTGCAGTCTCCGCTGCCTATCTCCTTCTTGTGCCGCTTGCAGAGGTCTGACAATATCTCTTCGTTCAAAACCCTCGGCATCCTCTCAAATTTGCTCCAATCTCTGTTCATGTTCGCTTTATTATTGGTTCTGGTGCAAAATTACATTGATGCTGCCCCGATTTGCGTTACAGGTTTCAAGTGCCTGCTGAAAATATTCGGCACGGCAAACTCACCTGCAATGCCGCAATTTCGGTTCAAAATTGTAATGTGTTGATTTGCAAGAGAATAACCACCCGAGAATTTCCCTCTTAACGGTTTGTTTTTCAGTATGTTGCAAGTGGGCGAAAAAAGGTCTGATATAATTTTTCCTACGTCTGATGTAATTTTTCCTACATAGGACATAGTTTTTCCTACATCCGATGTTATTTTCGCGCCTTTCACCAGCACACGGCCACACCCCAAGATGCACAGGAATGCCTTTGCTCCTACAAAAAAGGCGGCAGCCATAATCTGCCCCAATATCATCATGCCTCTCATGCCGGCGATTATCACTATTCCCCCCACAGGCGGCAGACTTGGGAATATGCAACTGGGTTCTTGTTTAAGAAAGTGAGCCGCCCCCGTTCCCACAAGTATCACCACACAGCCAAACAGGTACACGGATAAGCAGCCCGTTGCCACGAGCTGCACCGTGCCTTGAATATTCTTTGCGTAATTTGGCGATTTTACAAGAAAAAGGCACTTTCTGTTGTTCACGAAAATCTCGTCATAGAAATGACACGGCAAATATAGCGAAATAATCCATAACTCCGCCAACAGCAACCATTTATTTTTCAGCGGGGCGGGATTTCCCCGCCCCGCGAAAAGCGTTGGCGACCACCTGTTGTTTCTGCCGCAAGGTTCACTCTTCGGCTATCTTGCCTGTTATCTTTTTGCACCTTACTATTTCCGCATCATTGAAGCCGACTTCTTTTAATCCGTTATATCCCCAAGTCTTAAAAACGGCACGGATGAAGTTTTCAGAATATTCCGGGTGCTTGTCAAGTGAGTTAAGTATTTCCCTACCCTTTCCGCGAAAAATATCCGTGGGTGTGAGGAGTTTCCTGTTTGACTCATAGAAAACTCCCAAGCTATATCCTACGCTATTAAGGCACATATCCGCAATTTTCTCTGACATAGCCTTTGTTACAAGCGTTGCAGGCTGTTTTGACGCTTTCTTTGCCGCCGTCCTGCTTTGTGCCTGCGCGCTTGCAGAAAACACGCACAGCAACAACATTATAAGCAAGTTTTTCATAAGTTCTATTTCTTACGCTTGACGGTTGGGGTGGCTTGCCTTTTGAATACGACCTGTGCCATGGCATTATCCAAGGTACGCACCATGCAACGCTTGTTCTTTTTTGAATACGTTTTTTGCGGCACCGTTGCTCCGTTCCCCAATGTGGCAGTTCCTTTCCTGGCAAACACATATCCCGCCTGTTTGAGCACATCCTCTATCCCGCACCAATACATAGCCCCGCAAAGGAACGACACCTCCTTTATGGTATGGTTGGAATTTGCCTCAATAGTCCACATCAAGGAAAAATCACCCCTGCCATCCATGCCCACCGCATAGGTGTCGGAGTTGGAAGGTGCGTACTCGGCTATTGCAAACCCCTCGCCGTTGAACATTTGTTTCACCTGTGAGAAGTTGTTCTTCTCCAATGCAGCCGTACCCAACCGTACAACAGACTGCACCTGACACAACGCGCTTTGGCTATACAGAAATACAGCCATCAGCAATACCATTACTTTTTTCATTATTACGAGTTTTACAAGATTGTGAATTATCATTTATTTGAGCAAAAGTGAAAATCATCCAAAATACCGCCACCCTCATAGACAATTTCAAGCAGCTGACCCATACGGCCTGTGTTGTGTTCCGCCCGACCGCTCCATATATAATCAGGAATTAGCTCCAAAAATGCCGCACACATCTTGTCCTTCAAGTAGTGCATACAGGTTTGACACTTACTCATTATCTTGTAGTATTGGCATTTCCAGCCCAAAGAAGAAAGTCGATTTTGCCTGTTGCTCCGGTCGCTTTTGTATATCTTCTCCATCATGGCGTTTTGTTACATTCTTAATATGAGTACAAAATTACGAGCAGGATGTCCCAAATCGCGTTGCACACCAGGGGAAATCAGCAAAAAACCGTTCCCCAACCGCAACAATCCCCACAAGGCGGCATTGCCTGTCGCCGTCCTCTTTATTATCTCACGGAATGTCCTAAAATTACAAAACAGCAGCCGATACAGGATTTGTACGATTGACATTTCAAAGAATCGAAGTTAGGCGACTGCAATACTAAACGGCAATGCCTTATGACACCGTTTGGCGTGCCGCCACAATCCTGTATTCTCCGCCTGCATATAAAGTAATATATTACCTTTTTTAAATTACCGTTCCTTTATGCATAGATTTATATAAAGCTGCATATTAATCCTTCATGGATTGCTCTTTATTAAGGCATTTTTCTTTAGGTATTCAACAAAGCCATCCAAAATATGTTTTGAACGTTCTGCTATATCCTGTTCTGTATAATCTGTAAGCTCACTGGCCAACTTTTTCAATTCGGCAATATTTGTTCCTTCTTTTTGCCCTTTGGGGGTTTGGAAGCCCATATAATATTTTACCTTGTCAACAAAGCGATAATCCGACGCCCGTATGTTTATACGGCGTTCCAACAATGATTTGTTTCCGAGCATTTCCAATGAATGAGGATTTTTCAAACTATTTTCTTTCTGCTGACGGCTGCGCGGGAATATATGCTCTATATCAAAAGCATTCTCCAAAGAAAGCAAAGGCTGATTATCAAATGTGAATGCCCACCAAGTAATTATCGATTTGGTGATAGCACGATTGTTGGAGAACACATAGTTGTAGAATTGCGCCCTGAACCTTGTCTCATCGAACAAGAAATTATTGAATGTTACATCTTTGTCATTCACTATATTCAACATCTCCGCAAACACAGGAGTACGCAAGGAGTTTACACCGGGATTTGTAATGGCATACGCCCAAATGAACCCGATAACGCGGTTCAAGAAATGGAAAAAACGTTCCTCTTCAAGTTCATCCTTGTCATCATGGAAATGCATGAAGTAAACAGAAACAAAGTAAGTCCACATACCATTTGGCGCATAGTTAAGCACAAACAGGCGTTTGAGGATGCGGACAGAGAAGCGTTCCTCGTCCTGATTGTTTACATCTTGCCAAAAGTGAGCCAAACGGACAAGGTTCTCAAGCGTAGATTCCTTCTTGAACAACCCATAATTGTTTTTCTCGTAGAACTTGCGCAAAGATTCTGTCGTAGATGATTTGTTATCCTGCAATGCGCGCTCATAGTACATATAGCGTGTGAAAAGTTCATCCAAAGGCGTTCCACTGATTGGGTGAAACACTTCTGAGGCAATCGTTTCCAAGCCTTTCCAAATAGCAATGAAATCATCCTTCTTGCCAAGCGAGGAATAGTATTTGTAGAACTGTGCCTTAAAAATGTCGGCATCGGAAAGCGGTTTTCCCCTGTCATTGAGCGTGGAAAAAATGCGCAATGCAGTGTCTTGCGATTCCGCTTCTATCGGCAGAAGCACACAGTTGTTCAGAATACGAAGTGGGAAATACGGAAAATAGCTTGGATAGCGAGAGAGAAAATCGTCTATCTTATTATTAAAATCCCGAAAATTCCGAGAGTATTTACTATCTCTCCCTGTTGCGTCTCCATTTTTAAGAATATCAAGAAACTCGTCCTTGTCTTTGTCTGTGGCAACCTCAGAGTCTATTTTCAAGTCATTCTTATTGTATTCACCAAATCCGTTGGCACGCCAAATGCACTTTTCTATATCCTCTTTCATCTTTACTGAACGGGTGTCCTGCATATGTCCAAGTTTGTTATAGAATGCTCGAAGCAGCAGCATTAACGTTGTAAGACGCTGCTGTCCATCTATAATTTCCATTTTTCCGTCATCATTCTTGAATGTGACAATCGGACCGAGAAAATACTCATCATTATCATTGAATTGGTCGGAATTGTCATTCGGGAAAGAAAAACTGAACAAATCCTCCCAAAGTGTTTTACATTCATCATCACCCCAAGCGTAGGGGCGTTGGTAGTCTGGTATCAAAAAATCAGACTTACTGTCTTGAAACAGTCCTTTGACTGTCTTTTGGTCAATATTAAGTTTTGACATAAATCTATCTAAAATTGATTCATGAAAAATGATGATATATCCGCAAATATAAGTAAAAGTACAAAACAAGCAAAATTTCAAACAAGAATATGACCAGCAAAGATTAAAGTACACAAATGCACTTTGGCGGCAAACATTCTTTCACTAGTAAGCGTATGCAGTGTGATAGAAACTCTAAGAAGTTCTAAAACTATATTTCATGGGAAAACAGACAATAGCAATGTCGCCAGCTACCCTATGTATGCTTATATGGTTGTTAATTCAATGGCAACGGTAGGCTTATTCTCTCTTCATTATAACCTCACAGAATATCCTAAAGTTACACAACAGCAACCTATATGGGGATTGAACGATTTACCATTTTAACAAATCAAGGTTCGGTGGGCTGCAAAACAAAACGGCAGAGTGGCAGTAAATGGGGCTGAGAAAACAAAAAAGCCCTTTCCAAAGGCTCATGCCCAAGGAAAG
>DKDC01000022.1:0-43673 GCA_002451695.1 Prevotellaceae bacterium UBA6858
CGCCTTCTGCAACAACAACCCCATTAGGTACATTGACCCGGATGGCAGGGATGTTTTTTATTCGAGCGAAGGACGGTTTCTCAGAGAGAACAAAAAGAAAACTGATTATGTTTTTGTTGATGGCAATCAATTGTTTTATAACAATAAAGCCGTTACTAATGAACAATTTGTAGGTATGGCAAGTACTGTTTATGGGGAAAGTTCTAATGGATATGGTGTAGTTGATAAAAACGAAATGTTTGCAATAGCAAGTGTGCATCTCAAAAATAAAATAGCTTTCGGGAAGAGGTCTTCTATGGCTGATGCTTTTAAGAAAACAGACGCTGACAAGCAAACAGAATCTATGCAAATAGCAAATGCTGCTGTAATTAATGCATTGGCAGGCGGGCAAGACCTCAGTAATGGCGCTGACCAATGGGATGGGGCGGAACAAGCTATGATACCGGGTGAGAATTTGGAAAAAGCTTCTAATGGACGTTTTATGTATAAGATGAATACCATGGGCTGGTCCATGCAGAATAAACATTATGAGTCGTGGAAATCAAATATAGAAGAAACTTTTGGCGATGGAAAATTTACTGTTCCACAGACAAGAAAAGCCATGTTCAACTATGGAGGTATGCGTAACAAAGGTAAAACTCGCCTGTTCTCCACAGCACAGTACGGACTTACCATCTTTTGGAAAACAAAATAAGGATGATTGCAAGAAATTTTCTTTTTATGGTAGTATGCCTTTTAATGTGTCCGCCGGCTTTGTCGGCAAACAATGGCGTAACAAGGTACAGTGTTGTGTATAATGAAAAGCTGATAGAGGAACACATTTACAATGACGGACATTTGCAAAGTATAATATCATGCGGGCAGGAAGGAAAACGCGACTCATTTGTATTGGACTCCAAGTGCGGAATTGTGTGCTATTACATGACCAAGACAGGTTATGAGAAAAATGCCAATTCTGTGTACGCCCGATATTTTGAACCCGATTTTGAAAGTTCGTTGCAGTCATGCAGCCTTTTTAATTTGCTCGATAACGGTATATTGTTGGGGGATATAATTTATGGTGTCATGCAGTTGGACTCCATGCTTTGCACCGACATGAAATATGGTTATGAAAAAAAGACGATGACAAAAGCAGGACACACTGTATGCATAAGGTATGATTCACTTTTTTCAAAAATAAGGATGCCGGCGGTCTCTTTTTTTCAGCCGTTTGAACACACTCCGCTGAAGTGTGTGGAAATAAAGATAAAAAGAGGGTGTCTTAAGAGAATACGTCTTGTAGGTTCGGGGGCAAAAGTTTCAGTTAGCCTTAAATACAGGAATGGTATATTGGCGGAAAAAGAAATAAAATATGGACGAGGGGAAAGGGATACATATAAATACAGGAAGGAATAAGAAAAAAGATCTGATGTAGATTGAATTATGTATTATGTAATTTTTCCTGCATAGGACATAGTTTTTCCCATGTCAGACATGGCAAAATTCAATGTGTGTGGCTTGTTTGTAGGCTAATATCGCTTTATGTTTTGTCGAGGTAAAAATCTTTTGTCAGCGATAAATATTCTTCTGTTTTTGAACCGTCTGCATTCTGGAGTGTAATCGTGTCGTCTATGCGTTCTTTTATGGTTCGTCTCCTTTTGACAAACTGCATCAGTTTGCGTTTGGGCGTTTTGCCATGAACGGTAACCACGTTGGTGCAGTGTGTGGGGCGGAAATCTTTCTCCCATGCCCAAAACTCAAAGTCATCCGCAATGCTGCCCGGAATGATGACCGCAAAGCTCCCATGTGTGGTTATCAGACGGCTGGCGCACTCTATCAATTGTTGCGGCGTTAATGTTTCAAAGCATCTTGCCATAGACCTGCTTGAGCCGCTTTCAAGGCATCCTGTCGGGAAAAAAGGCGGGTTGCTGACTATTAGGTCGTATTTATATGGAATGCCGATGGTGCGGATGTCGGCGCAATGGTATTCTGTGCTTGATGCAAAAGGGCTTGCTTCTGCGTTCTTGCGTGCCATATTGACAGCCTCGCCGTTTATGTCTATGCCCGTGATTTTCGCGTTTGGGCAACGTTGGGCAAGCATCAGACTTATAATTCCGCTTCCTGTGCCAATGTCGAGAACGGATTGGGTGTGCGGCGGGATTTCAGCCCACGCGCCAAGCAACACTCCGTCTGTGCCGACGCTCATCGAAGTTCCGCCGCTTTCTATGCTGAATTGCTTGAATTGAAATGTTTTCTTAATATTGCCGCCCATAATCCTTATGTGATTAAGTGTGAAACCGTTTGCAAAAGTACAAAAAGCATCTTTGTTCTCATAAATTATAAGTATTTTTGCACCTTGAACAAAGTGGGCTTTTCTTTAAGAATGCCACAACTTATGGCAGAATGGGTAAGTAGCAGTCCGCAGATAATGAAGATAAATAAGGATGAGTGATATAAATGAAAGCAGACATTTCCAACTTATAGCTGATTTTGACGGAGATGTGGAGAAGGTGCTTAATGTGGAAGTGAAAGGGGAGATAGGTATTCTTCCTTTGAGGAATATGGCTCTTTTCCCCGGTGTGGCCATACCTTGCACGATAGGGAGAAAGTCAAGTCTGGAGCTTGTAAGGCAGGCGTGCGAAAGCGATGAGTATATAGGGGTGGTGAGCCAAAAGACGCCGGAAGTGGACGCTCCGGCAGAGAAGGATATTTATGAGGTCGGCACTCTGGCAAAAGTGGTAAGGGTGCTTGAATTGCCCGAAAACACGCATACCGCGATACTTCAGGGATTTGCCCGCTTCAGAATAAAAAGACTGAGTGCCGCGAAGCCGTTTATGAAAGCCGAGGTGGACGTGCTCAAGGAGCAGCTGGCGGCTAAAGACAACAAGGAATTTGCCGCTTTGGCGGCTGCCTGCAAGGACATAACGGAACGTTATATGTCACAAAGCGCGATGCAAGTAGAACCGTCTTTCGCATTAAGAAACATCTCGAATGACTTTTTCCTGATAAATTTCATTTGCACCAACCTGCCGTTTTCCCTAAAGGAAAAAAACGAGCTGCTGCAGATAGGCTCTATGGTCAAGCGTGCTTACAAACTGGTGGGCATATTGAATAGGGAAGCCCAATTTGCCGCATTGAAAGCCAATATCCGCAATAAAACACGCGAAGAGCTTGACAAGCAGCAAAAGGAATATTTCCTGCAACAGCAGATAAAGAACATCCAGGACGAACTTGGCGAAAATCCGCAAAACCAGGACGTAAACGAACTGAAGAACAAGGCGGCAAAGAAAAAGTTGCCCGAAAACATAAAGGAGTTTTTCGATCGCGAGTTAAAGAAATTAGAACGCATCAATCCGCAGAATCCGGATTATAGCGTGCAGCTTAACTATTTGCAGACGGTGCTGTCGTTGCCTTGGAATGTAACGACCAAGGATGATCTTGATTTGAAGCACGCCCGCAATGTGTTGAACCGCGATCATTACGGATTGGAAAAGGTCAAGGAGCGCATACTGGAGCATCTTGCCATTCTTACCTTGAAGAAAGACCAAAAGTCCCCGATAATATGCCTTTACGGTCCTCCGGGAGTGGGAAAGACGTCTTTGGGGAAAAGCATTGCAGCGGCATTGAAGCGGAAGTATGTGCGCGTCTCTTTGGGCGGGTTGCATGACGAGTCGGAAATACGCGGACACCGCCGCACATATATTGGCGCAATGCCCGGGCGCATAATAAAGGGAATGGTAAAGGCCGGGTCGAATAACCCTGTGTTCATATTGGACGAGATAGACAAAATATCCGGCAACAATTATAACGGCGACCCGGCTTCCGCTTTATTGGAAGTGCTTGACCCGGAGCAAAACAATTCGTTTCATGACAACTTTTTGGACATAGACTATGATTTGTCTCAGGTGATGTTTATCGCAACGGCAAATACGCTAAGCACCATTCCTTCCGCACTCCTTGACAGAATGGAGCTGATAGAAGTCAGCGGGTATCTGACGGAAGAAAAGACGGAAATCGCAAAGCGTCATTTGGTGTCAAAGGAGTTGAAGGCGGCGGGGTTGGACAAGGAGCATTCCGGGCATACGGTGCAGCTTGGCAAAAAAGCGCTGGAAACGGTAATAGAATTGTACACGCGTGAGAGCGGGGTGCGCCAGCTTGAAAAGCAGTTGGGCAAAATAATGCGAAAAGTGGCTTTTCGTATAGTGTCTGGTGCAGAACCCACTTATGCCGACAAGGCAATGCAGCCTGCCGACGTGAAAGAATTGCTGGGTAATCCTCCGTACAATCGCGACAAGTATCAAGGAAACGATTATGCAGGCGTGGTAACCGGGCTTGCATGGACATCGGTAGGTGGCGTTATCCTTTATATAGAAACCAGTCTGAGCAAGGGGAAAAGTGCAAAGCTGACGCTTACAGGAAACTTGGGTGATGTTATGAAAGAATCGGCAGTGCTTGCATTGGAATACATAAAAGCTCATGCTGACAAACTGAACATTGACATACGTATTTTTGATAATTGGAATATCCATGTTCATGTGCCGGAGGGAGCGACACCAAAAGACGGCCCTTCTGCGGGCATAACCATCGCAACATCTTTAGCTTCGGCTCTTACACAGCGGAAAGTGAGGGAGAAACTCGCAATGACGGGCGAGATAACGCTTCGGGGTAAAGTGCTTCCGGTCGGTGGCATAAAAGAGAAAATACTGGCTGCAAAGCGTGCAGGCATTACAGACATAATAATAAGCAGGGACAACAAGAAAGACATTGAGGATATCCCCGAGATATATATGAGGGGATTGGGTTTCCATTACGTGGAAAACGTTATGGAAGTTTTGGAATATGCCTTGCTTGATGAAAAAGTTGACGGTGCAATAGACCTTTCTGTGAAAGAAGATTGCGCCTCGTGCGAAAACAAATGAGAACGGGCGTGGAATTTGTGCTGGAGCATACAGATGCCAATACAAGGGCGAGGGCTGGGGTGGTAAAAACTGCACACGGAGACATTAAGACCCCAATATTCATGCCTGTGGGAACTCAAGGTACGGTGAAGGGCGTGCTTGCTTCTGATTTGAAAGACAGCGTAAAGGCGCAGATTATACTCGGAAATACATACCACCTGTATCTTCGCCCCGGAACGGAGATTTTGGAGAAGTCAGGAGGCTTGCACAAGTTCTCTTCCTGGAACGGACCTATACTGACCGACAGCGGGGGCTTTCAGGTTTTCTCGCTTACGGACATAAGGAAGATAAGCGAAGAAGGTTGTGAATTCCGGTCTAACATAGATGGCAGCAAACATTTCTTCTCGCCCGAAAAAGTCATGGACGTGCAACGGTCGATAGGGGCGGATATAATAATGGCTTTTGACGAATGCGCCCCGGGAGATTCCACGTACGAATATGCCCGCAAAAGTTTGAGACTAACGGAAAGGTGGCTTGAACGCTGTTTTGAACGTTTTGGCTCAACCCTGCCTTTATATGGGTACGAACAGTCGCTTTTCCCGATAGTGCAAGGATGCACCTATGACGATTTGCGACGCGAGAGCGCACGCAATGTCATGCAATACGATGCCGACGGATACGCCATAGGAGGGCTGGCTGTGGGAGAGCCGACAGACGTGATGTATCATATAATTGACGTTGTAAATGAAATTCTCCCAGAGAACCGCCCGCGATACCTTATGGGTGTGGGAACTCCTGCCAACATTCTCGAAGGAATAGAAAGGGGGGTTGATATGTTTGACTGCGTGATGCCGACACGCAATGGCAGAAACGCCATGCTTTTTACATCGCAGGGGATTATGAACGCAAGAAACAAAAAGTGGGAAGATGATTTTTCCCCGATAGACCCTGCCGGGATTAGCGATGTTGGCACAATGTACACCAAGGCATATCTTCACCATGTTTTCAAGGCAAAGGAGCTTGTGGCCATGGAGATTGCCTCTATTAACAATTTGGCTTTCTATCTTTATCTCGTGGGCGAGGCAAGAAAACACATTTTAGCCAATGACTATGAGGACTGGAAATCGGACACGTTACCTGTAATAATGCGGCGTTTGTGATGAGGCTAGCAAAAAAGTTCAGTTGTTTGCGTGTGAGATGCCGCAGACTTTTTGCTTCGGACGAAAAGCTAAGGGCTGTTGTTCTTGCAGAAAAAGAAGGACGGAATGAAGGCAAAGGACGGAAACCTGTTCTTGGCAGGATAGACTGGTACATAATCAAGAAGTTCCTTGGTACATACTTTTTTTCAATAGCATTGATTATGGCGATTGCCACAATCTTTGACTTTAACGAACGAATAGACAAGTTCACGTCCTCCCACGCCACATGGAACGAGATAATATTTGACTATTATCTGAACTTCATTCCTTATCTGGCAAACCTTTTCAGTGCATTGTTCGTTTTTATTTCTGTGATATTTTTCACAACCAAACTTGCAGACAACTCGGAAATAATAGCGATGCGCTCCATTGGAATGGGGTTTAACCGTTTGCTGAGACCGTATATGGTTTCAGCGGGCGTTATAGCGGCTCTTTCGTTTGTCCTGGGCTCGTTTGTCATTCCTCACGGCAATGTGGAGCGTTTGAATTTCGACCAGCAATACATCCACAAGCAAAAGGTAACAACAGCGGAGAACGTACAGTTGTACGTTGATACTGGCGTTGTGGCGTATATACAGCATTTTGACAACGACACAAAGACTGGCTTCAACTTTTCTCTTGACAAGTTTAGCGACAAAAAACTTGTTTCCCATCTCACGGCATCTTCCATCCAATACGACACACTGGCCCAGAAACGCTACAAGTGGAAGATACGCGACTATGAGGTGAGGGAACTTCACGGATTAAGGGAGAAAATTTACAATGGGGCAGAGAAAGATTCCATAATAATGATGGAACCGTCAGACTTTATGTATTCTCGTAACCAGCAGGAAACTCTCACTTCCCCGGAACTTTACAGGTTCATAGAGAAGCAGAAGATGCGCGGGGCAGCCAACTTGAGTATGTTTGAGGTGGAGTTCCACAAACGTTTCGCATCCCCGTTTGCGGCGTTCATACTCACGGTTATCGGGGTGTCTCTGTCGTGCCAGAAAAGAAAAGGGGGAATGGGGCTTTCTTTGGGTGTGGGTTTGGCTTTGAGCTTTTCCTATATATTGTTTGAGACAGTTTCTTCCACGTTTGCAGTAAAAGACAATTGGCCTCCGCTGTTTTCTGCGTGGATTCCTAATATACTATTCTCTTTCATTGCCTTTATTTTGTATCGAAGGACTCCGAAATAACGGAAAGGCGTGAAACTGCAAAAAAGAATAAGATGATAGATTTTTACGATTTGGATTTAGACGATAAGGTGCTTGACGCACTTGATGCCATGAGGTTTGAGAAATGCACGCCCATTCAGGAAAAGACCATTCCGCCTATACTTGAAGGACGTGATGTTATGGGAATTGCACAAACTGGCACCGGAAAAACCGCGGCTTATCTGCTGCCCATAATAAACCAGTTGTATGTTGGGGAGCATCCGCAAAATGCAATAAACTGCATCGTAATGTCGCCTACACGCGAACTCGCCCAGCAAATAGACCAGGCTATGGAGGGGTTCTCATATTTTGTGCCTGTTTCTTCTGTGGCGGTTTATGGCGGAAACGACGGAATACGCTATGAGCAGGAAAGCAAGAGCCTGCGGCTCGGCGCTGACATGATTATAGCCACTCCGGGAAGGTTGCTTGCGCATATACAGTTGGAACATCCTGATTTCTCAAAAGTGAAATTCTTTGTGCTTGATGAGGCGGACAGGATGCTTGACATGGGCTTTTATGACGATATTTTGAACATTAACAAGCTGCTTCCCGAAAACTGCCAGAAGATAATGTTCTCGGCGACAATGCCCGAAAAAATAAGGCATCTTGCCAAAGGAATATTGAAAAATCCGGTGGAGATTAAAATAGCGGTGTCAAAACCTGCGGCGTCGATAATGCAAAAGGTTTGCTATTGCGCCGATACGCAGAAATTGGCTGTAATAAAAAACCTTTTCACAAAAAACAAGGAACTGAGCAGGGTGATAGTCTTTTCTTCATCAAAAAAAACGGTAAGACAGCTTACATTGGAACTTTTGAAGCAAAAGATAAACGTGGCCGAGATGCACTCAGACCTAGACCAGGCACAGCGTGATGAGACGATGATGAAATTCCGCAACAATCACATATCCGTGCTTGTGGCTACCGACATAATATCCCGTGGCATAGACATAGACGACATAGAGCTTGTGGTTAATTACGACGCTCCTGCCGACCCGGAAGATTACATCCACCGCATAGGGCGTACGGCGAGAGCGGGAAGAGGAGGGGAGTCCCTTACGCTTGTCTGTCTGCGCGACCGCCAGCGTTTCCGTAATATAGAGAAACTTATAGGGAAGAAAGTGGAGGTTTATCCGTTGCCGGAAGGAATGGAAGCCGTGGAGGAACGTGTCCGGAAAAAAGACGGACAACGGAGAGGGCGCAAAGAAGGCAGGAAAAGCTCTTACGGCAAAGGCGGAGGCGGAAAGGGCAGACGCAAAAACGGCAAGGGAAAGGCACAGAACGAAGCCAAAGGAACTGCCTCGAATTAAGAATGGAGTTAAAAGAATGTCGCGACAAGCGGTTAGCTGCGTCTGATATAATGCTATAGTGCAGAGAGGTTAAAAAAGAATATGTAACTTGCGGAATGATTTATTCTTTGTAAATTTGCAAACGATATAAAGTGTCTTCATGAAAAGAAACAGGAACATATTCGTCATGGCGGTGTTTTCGCTTTTGCTTTTTGCGTCGTGTGGCGAGTTTAACAATATAATGAAATCTGCCGATTATCTCTACAGGTATGAGGCTGCCAAGCAATATTATGCCGACGGCAAGTATTCAAGGGCGGTGGTGCTCTTGCAGGATGTTATTTCTGTACTGAAAGGCACAGACAAAGGGGAGGAGAGCCTGTACCTTCTTGGAATGTCGGCGTATAAGGCGGGAGACTACGAGGCCGCTGCCAACTTCCTGAAAAAGTATTACGAGACATACACCAATGGCCTGTACACCCAGGACGCGCGTTTTTACAATGCTATGGCGTTGTATAATAACACCCCGGAACCCAAACTTGACCAGACGGAGACATATGAGGCTGTAACGGCTTTCCAGAATATGCTGGAGATATATCCCCAGTGTATATATGCCAAGGAGGCGCAGGACATGATTTTCAAGTTGCAGGACAAGTTGGTGGAAAAGGAATATCTTTCCGCAAAGACATATTATGACTTGGGCAGCTATTTTGGCAATTGCAATTTTGGCGGGAACAATTATCAGGCGTGCATAATTACAACGGAGAATGCCATGCGCGATTTCCCTTATTCAAAGCGCCGCGAGGATTTTGCAATAATGTTGCTCCGTGCCAAATATCAGCTTGCCGCCCACAGTGTGGAATTGCGCAAGCGTGAACGCCTTGATGCGGCGGTGGAGGAGTATTATGCCTTTGCAAACGAGTTCCCCGAGTCAAAGTATTTGCCCGAGGCTAAAAACATATTTGACAAGGCCAAGAAAAAGGATGCCTCCGAAGCTGCCAAGGAGGAAAAATCTTTGGGAAAATCATTGGAAAAAGCGGAAAATTAAAAGAATCACACATATAAGTTTTATATATCAGAATATGGACTACAGAAAGACAGATGCGCCTACAAATACCCAAACGCGCAACATCACGGAATTTGCAAAGGGTACGAACAACATATACGAGAGTGTTGTAATCATGTCCCGCCGTGCAAACCAGATATCGGTTGCGATGAAAAACGATTTGCAGAAAAAATTGCAGGAGTTTGCCTCCGCAAACGAAAATCTTGACGAGGTTTTTGAAAACAGGGAGCAGATAGAGATTTCCCGCTATTATGAGCATCTTCCCAAACCGTCTTTGATTTCAGAACAGGAGTATTTGGAAGACCGTCTGTATTTCCGCAACCCGACAACGGGCGAAGAAGGCATAGTGTAAGGGGTTATTCCATAAGAATATGATACAGAGAAAACAGACATTGTTTCTCATTGCCGCAATTGCCCTGCTTCTTGTCTCGGCTTTTGAGATTTCCGCATCTTTCAAGACGGCGGAAAACCTGACGCTTGCCACATTGTCGAATTTCTCGTTGGGCGACGGAAAGTCCTCGAACGCGCTGTATTCCATAATGGGCGTCATGCTCCTTGGCTCTGCTGCGCTGAATGCCGTTGCGGTGTTTCTGTTCCGTAACCGCAAAATGCAGATGAAGATTTGCTGGTGGGTTATTTTTGTGCTGCTGATATATTATATAGCAAGGATGAGCTGTATAGTGGGAATTGCGAAAACACTCAAACTGACGCCGCAGTTCGATTTCTATGAGGCTTTCCCTTTGATTGCGGTTTTCTTTGTGGTGTTGGCTTACAGGGGAATTCGGCATGATGACAAATTGGTGAAAGACTCTTACAGGATACGCTAACCGAAAATTGATTTGATATGTCTCTCAACAAGGTGATGCTAATAGGCAATGTGGGGCGTGAACCCGAGATAAGGTATGTTGACAGCAACATGGCTGTGGCAAGGTTGTCGCTGGCAACTTCAGAAAGGGCATATACACTGAAAAACGGGACGCAGGTGCCGGAACGCACCGAATGGCACCGTATTGTGGCATGGCGCGAAACGGCGCAGTTTATAGAGAAGTATGTGCATACGGGCGACAAATTGTTTGTGGAGGGGCAACTGCGCACAAACAGCTATACCGACAAGAACGGCATCCAGCGCAGCATAACCGAGGTTCTTGCCGAGAAGGTGGAGCGTCTGGCCGGGAAGGCGAATGCTTTGCCAAATGCGTCCAATTCCCCGGAGGGAGTTCCGGAGAAGTGAGGCGGCGCACGCACAATTAAATGAGAGGCAAAAATAATGCTCCGCAGATTGTGCGAAAAACATATACTGAAACTGCAAAAACTACATCGGACATAGAAAAAACTACATCAGACGTAGGAAAAACTATGTCCGATGTAGTTTTGCTTTTTGCAAGCGTTTGAATAACTGAAACTTGCAAAACTTTTTCTGCTCGGGTTAATTCTCTGTTAATCAGAGTTGTGTGAAAAAAGTGGCGTAATGCCGTATAATGGTTAAGAGATGCGGCTTGTTTTGGGAGGATAAGACAAGCTTTTCACTTTTGCTATTCGGACGGGCGGTATGCGAGAAAATCACCTACAATGAAATTGCTTCCGCCTATATAGATAATGTCATTGGGGGAGCTGTCTTTCAGGGCGGCTTTGTATGCTTCAGCGACATTGGGATAGTGATTGCCGTTTAGTCCGTGCCTGACTGCCATGGAATGCAGAGCCTGTTCGTTCATCGCCCGCTTTACCGATGCCTTTGTAAAGTAATATACGGCTTCTTCCGGCATAAGTCCGAGGGCTGTGTCTATGTCCTTGTCGGAAACCATTCCTATGACGATGCGGATTTCCCCGGCTTTCATGCCTTTTAGCTGCTGCATATTATACGCCAGGCCGCCGGGGTTGTGTCCCGTGTCGAGAATAACCAAAGGCTTTTCGGAAAAAACTTCCCAACGTCCGTGCAGTCCGGTTAGTTCCCCCACGTGTTCAAAGCCGTTGCGTATGGCTTCGTCTGTTATGCAGAATCCTCTTTTCCGGAGTTCTTTAACTGTACACAGAATGGTGTTTGCGTTTTTTTGCTGATAGTCTCCGCCCAATTCGTAATGGAGCGGCTGTGCAAACATATCTGTGTCAAGCATTATTCCCTTTGCGCAATGGGTGAGGGACTTTACTATGGGCCGGGTCTCCGCAAACACAATAGGCGCACCTGCAGCCTTTGCCGTTTTTTCAAAAACGTCCTTTGTCTCTTCAACAGTTTCGCCAATCACGGCGGTGATGCCGTGCTTGATTATCCCGGCTTTCTCTTTTGCGATTTGCGCCAGGGTGCTGCCCAAGAATTGCGTGTGGTCGAAACTTATGTTTGTGATAACCGAAACTTCGGGCTTTATTATGTTTGTGCAGTCGAGTCTTCCGCCCAAGCCCACTTCAACAACCGCCACGTCTGTTTTCTGCTTGGCGAAATATTCAAAGGCGAGCGCGGTTGTCAGTTCGAAAAACGACGGGTGCAAAGGCTCAAAGAAAAAACGTTCCTTCTCGACAAAATCAATGACATCCTGTCTGGAAATCATTTTGCCGTCAACCCTTATCCTTTCCCTGAAATCAACAAGGTGTGGCGATGTGTACAATCCTGTCTTGTATCCCGCCGATTGCAGTATGGCGGCGATGGTGTGCGCACACGACCCTTTGCCGTTAGTTCCGGCAATGTGTATGGTTTTGTACTTTGTGTGCGGATTGCCGAAATGGCTGTCTAAAGTTTTTGTGTTTTGCAGTCCCTCCTTATACGCCCCCGCACCAATGTTTTGAAACAATGGTGCGGATTCGAAAAGGTAGTTTACCGTTTCTTCGTAATTCATGTCTTTTGTCCTGCAATCAGTCGAACAAAGCCCGGAATTTTTGGAAAATGGTCTCCTTTATGTCTTTGCCAGGCTTTACGTTCTCGCTCTCCTTTAAGGTTTCGAGAGCCTTTTTCTCCTCTTTCGTCAAGTTTTCCGGTATGTAAACGCTGACATTTACGATCAAATCCCCAATTCCGCTTCCGTATCCTTTTACGGCGGGAAGCCCTTTTCCGCGCAGACGCAGAACTTTTCCCGGCTGCGTGCCTGGTTTTATAGTTATCTTTGACGTTCCGTCGATTGTAGGTATGTCAACCGTGTCGCCGAGGGCTGCCTGAGGTACGGTAAGTAGCAGATTGTAAACAAGGTCGTTTCCGTCTCTGACGAAAGTCGGGTGCGGGGCTTCTTCAATCACGACTTGCAGGTCTCCGTTCATTCCGCCATGCCGTCCCGCGTTTCCTTTTCCCGGGACGTTTACTATCATTCCTTCCGAAACGCCGGCGGGAATGTTCACTTCCACAACCTCGTCGGCAAGCACAACACCTTCGCCGTTGCAATGCCGGCATTTTTTCTTTATCACCGTACCTTCCCCATGGCAGGTGGGGCATACGGTTTGGGTTTCCATAACGCCGAGAAAAGTGCGCTGTTGGCGCACGACGTGTCCTCTGCCATGGCAGGTCGGGCAGGTTTCTGCGGCAGACCCTTTTTCGGCGCCGGTTCCGCCGCACTCACTGCATTTTACGTATTTCTTTACCTTGAACTTTTTGGTAACGCCTTTGGCAATGTCTTCAAGGGTGAGTTTTACGCGCAAACGCAGGTTTCCTCCCGCAGGACGGCTGGCGGATGCCCCCCCGGCATTCCCGAAGCCTCCGAAACCGCCCCCAAAGGGATTGTGTCCGTTGAACAGGTCTCCGAACATACTGAATATGTCGTCCATGCCCATGCCGCCTCCTCCGAAGCCCCCGAAACCTTCGCCATTGACCCCGGCGGCGCCAAACTGGTCGTAGCGCGAACGCCTGTCCGGGTCGCGCAACACGTCATAGGCTTCAGCGGCTTGCTTGAATTTCTCTTCCGCTTCCTTGTCTCCCGGATTTCGGTCGGGGTGGTAGCGTATCGCCATTTTTTTGTACGCAACCTTTATTTCGTCAGCCGTGGCTGAACGTTCCACCCCTAATATCTTGTAATAGTCTTTTTCTGTATCTGCCATGATTTATGCTTTACTTGCGGCGTATGTGGCGCATTTTATTGCCCGACAGCCACTTTGGCGTGGCGTATCACTTTGTCGTTAAGTTTGTATCCCTTTTGCACGCAGTCGATGACCTTTCCTTTTGCATCGTCGCTTGGCGCGGGGATCATCGCTATCGCCTCGTGGAAATCGGTGTTGAAGTCCGCGTTGTTTGCCTCAATGGGTTTCAGTCCGTTTGTTTCAAGAACTTTCATGAGCTTTTGGTATATGAGCTCAACTCCTTTTTTCAGAGCCTTTTGGTCCTCGGATTTTTCCATGTTTTTCAAAGCCCTTTCAAAGTCGTCGATGATGGGAAGCAATGAGGAAATGACTTTTTCTCCGCCGTTCAGGATAAGTTCGCTTTTTTCTTTCAAAACGCGTTTGCGGTAGTTGTCAAACTCTGCCGCCTGACGCAGGTATTTGTCTTTCAGCTCGGCTATTTGCGCCTCATATTCTGCCTCTTTGTTTTCGTTTGCGCTTTCTTGCGCCTCGTTCTTCTCTGCGGCTTCGCCGGTTGGGGCTTCGGTGCAGTTGCAACCGGTGGTTTCCGGGTTTTCTTCCTTATTTTTTTTCTTGTTGCTCATTTCTGTAATTGTTTTTACGGATGTTTGCAAAAAGCGTACCAATCATTTTGCCTGTTTCATGTTTTCTGCATCGAACTGAAGCGGCAGCAGGGATTTGGCATCTTTTATTATGTAAACCTTTTCCTTTCCGGCTAACAGCAGCTCGATAGGCTGGCTTTGCCGGTTTGCGGTTTCGAGTATTGCCTGACGGCACGCCCCGCATGGGGATACTGGCTGTTCGGCGAACTCCCCGCCGTTTTTTGCGGCAATGGCCATGCGTTTTATGCGTTCGTGCGGATTGTTGGCCTTTGCGTAGTAAAGCAGGCTGCGCTCTGCGCACATTCCCGACGGGTAAGCCGCGTTTTCCTGGTTGTTTGCCTTGAGAACAACGCCGTTGCCGAATTCGAGTGCGGCCCCTACAGAAAAATTGGAATACGGGGAATAACTGTCTGCGCACGCTTCTTTTGCGGTTTCCACAAGTTTCATCCGGCCGTTACCAAGTTCGGCGTACGACAGCGCGGTTACTTCAATGTTTATGTCAAATACTTCCATTTTGGCAGGTTGTTTATGTACTGCAAAATTAATACTAATTGCCAAGATGTTTTGTCGCTGGAAATATATATTGCGTGGGTTCGGGATGAAAGCCCCTTGAAATCCGGGATGGAACTGCTCAAATATACGTGGCGGCAAATGCCCTCTGAAGATGTTTTTCCAAACGCCATGAAAACTACATGGGATGTGGGAAAAACTATGTCCGATGTAGGAAAAATTATGTCTGACATAATCCGGACTACATCAGACCTTTTTCCGCCTGATTGCAAGCCTTTGAAATACAGACGCTTGTAAAGATTTCTCACGACAGGCGCAGTTTCTTGCAAATCAACAACTTGCGGGATTTTCCGTGTTTTTCAGGTGGGGTGGTTTGGGGATGGGTTTGCGTGGCGTGGCGCGGCTACAGCAGTGGCGACACTATCCGCACGAAGCTTTCCGCCGTTTTCTGTATGCGGCTGCGCTTTCTCCAGCGCCTGCGGCTTATGAACTCGCACGACCGCTGGTCGTTCTCGAACAGGCTTTTAAGGGTGGCGGCGAGCCTTTTGTCGTAGATGAATGCGTTGACCTCGAAGTTGTCCTCGAAGCTTCGGAAGTCGGTGTTGGTGGAGCCGACGGTGCACAGTGTGTCATCGCACACAAAGTATTTGGCGTGGAGGAACTCGGGCCCGTAGGCGTAAACTTTTGCGCCGGCTTTTAGCACGTCGCCGTAGTAGGATTCGTTTGCGGTCTTTATCCAGAAATGCTCCGACTTGGCGGGGACCATAATCCTCACGTCTATTCCCGAGCTTGCCGCCACCTGTATGGCGTTGAGCACCTGCTCGGTGGGCATGAGGTAGGGGGTGGCGAGGTAGAAATACCGTTTGGCGTTCATTATCGCCCATACGAAGCCGTCCATTATGTATGGCAGCTCCGATGCGGGGGATGCCGTTACTATTTGCAGGCTTCCGGGGTTTGTGCTGCCGCTGTCTGCGGTTTCCGGGTACAGGTTTTGGGTGTCGAGCATTTCGTTGCAGTTGTAAAACCAGTCGGCAACGAATGTCTGTTGCAGTCCGTAAACGGCGTTGCCGGTGAGGCGCAGGTGCAGGTCTTTCCATCCCTCGCCGTTTCTGCCGTAAAGATATCTGTCGGCTATGTTCATGCCGCCGATGTAGCCTGTCCGCCCGTCTATGACGGCTATCTTGCGGTGGTTGCGGTAGTTCACGCGGCGCGTGAAGCGCGAGAACCTTACCGGCATGAAGCTTCTCACCTCGATGCCAGCCGCACTCAGGCTGTTGTAGAATTTGTTCTTCACCGACCAGCAGCCAACGTCGTCGTACATCAGCCTTACTTTCACCCCGCGCCTAACTGCGTCTTTCAGAAAATCGCCCGTCAGCCGTCCGAGCGCGTCGCCCTCGAAAATGAAGTACTCGAGGTTTATGTGGTGCTTGGCGCGGGCTATGTCCCTTAGCAGGGAGAGCATCTTGTCCTCGCCGCGCTGGAAAACCGTGGTGTTGCCGAGGGAGAAGGGCGGGGCGTAGTTGCGCCGCAGGAAGAAGTTGGCGAGCGGCTTGCAGGCTTGGGGGATTTGGGCGTTGTCGTGGGGAAGGTAGTTTGCAAGGTCCTTGCGCTTCATCTGGTTTATCTCCCTGCGCAGGAAGCGGCGTTCCTTGCGTATGTCCTGCCCGAAGAAATAGAAAAGCAGTATTCCCGCCACAGGGAGGGCTATCAGCACAAGCGTCCACGCCATGGTCTTTACCGGCTGCCGCTTTTCGAGAATTACCACAAGGATTGTGGCTGCCACAACGAGGAAGTAGAGCAGCGTTATTATCCTGAATATGATGTATGCGGCCATTCTGATTGCTTTGTGCAAAGATATGAAAAAAGTGCAAAAGCATTGCGGGGAAAAACAATGCCGGCAGTTTCGCAACTACCGGCATCTCAAAAAAAATTGCTATGAAAGGAAGTGTAAATTCCAAATACTTGCAGTCCGCATTCCGTTTTCATGACTTTTATTAGCGCTATGTTGCAAACCGCAATGCAAATATAAGGAATATTATCTTTTTCGAGCATAAAAATTGTAAAAAACAATCTTCGTACCCCAAATTAATGAAAAATGCGGCGGGAAGCGCGCGCTTCCCGCCGCATTTGCGTTTTATCGTGGAGGGGTCATCTTCTTCTGCCGGGCCCTCCGAAACCGCCTCTTCCCGGCCCGCGTCCGGGACCGCCGAACTTAGGTCCGCCCTCGTTGCCTCCGGCGTTGTTCTTGCCGCCGAAAATGTTGAGGCGGTATATGAAGTTGAGCATGAAGTAGGAGTTTATGCTGTTGTTCCATGAGTCGGAGCGCATCTGTGCCGTTATGGAGCGCGAAACGTTGCTTTGGTTGTGGAGTATGTCATAGAACTGCAGCGACAGGGTTGCCGCGTTTCCTTTGAGGAAGTTCTGCGCGATTTGCGCGTTCCATATCAGCTCGTTCGTGTTCATGGAATTGTCGGCGTAGCCCCTGCGCGAGTTCATGCGGATGTCGGTTGAAATTTGCATATTCCACGGCAGTGTTACGTTAAGCTCGCCGCCGTAGTTGAAGTCCCATGTGTCGAGGTTGGCGTTTGACTGAAGTTCGTTCTTCGCGTGCTGATAAGTTACGCCGCCCCTTGCGCCGAACTCGAAAAGCCCTGTGCGGAAAGTCAGGCGCAGGTGTTCGCGCAGCCTGAGGTTCTTGGTGGTGTTCTTGCGGCTTGTGGTGTCGTTGCCGGTGCTTACGTAGCCCACGCTGTTTGAGTAGGTGTAGCCGGTGAACGACCCCAGCGTCCAGTTCTTGTTCTTGCCGAACGAGGTGTTGAACATGAAGTCGCCGTCGGTGTTCCAGTTTCCGTTTATGTTCTCCGGGCGGGTTGTCCTTACGCCGGTGCTTTCGTCATAGTGCATTGCGTTGCTTATGCTGTTTGATGTCTGGTTGAACGTGAGGCGCGTCATCCAGCCGGTTTGCGTCTTGACGATGTAGTTGTTGTAGAAAACTTCGAGGTAGTTGTTCCACGAGGGCTTCAAGCCGGGATTGCCTTTTGAGATGTACAGGGGGTTTGAGTCGTCGGTAACGTCCAGAAGGTCGGTCATCGAAGGCTGCGACGACGAGCCTCGGTAGCGTATGTTCATTTCCGAGGTGTTCGACAGCTTGTAGCGCAGGCGCACGTTCGGGGATACGTTGAAAACGTTGCGTGTTACGGTTGTGTCGAGTTTGTCTTTCTGGTACTCCAACTTGGTCTCCCTCGGCTCAAAGTTAACTGCGGCGTGGAATTGCAGGTTCTTTGTGTTGTATCTCACGCCTACCGACATCTTGTGGGTGTAGTTCTTGTATGTGGCGTACTGGCTGTTCCTCATGTTGAGCGTCATGCGCAGCGAGTCGGCGTCGGTGGGGAGCGAGCCTATCGCGGGTGCGTACATGTCGCGCCAGCCTTGCAGCGAGTCGAGCTGGTAGAGCGAGCGGTCGGAGTTTGAGTAGGAGTAGCCGTACTCGTAGCTTGCCTGGGCGAAGAGGTTCTTCACTATGGGTTCGCTGTAGCTGAGCCTGCCGCTAAGCCCCCAGTTCTCCGATGGATTGTTGCTGTACTGGTTGGTGAAAGTGTTGCGTGCCGCCGCGTTGCTTTGGAAGTAGTTTATGTCGGAGCGCGAGAAGCTCTTGCTTTTTGAGTTGCCCCAGTTTCCCGATGAGCTTATCGATATGTTGCGCCCCTTGCTGTTGAGCTTCCTCACCACCATAGCCCAGTAGTTTGCCGAGTTGTTGGAGTTGCTGCCGGTGTTTATGCGGTGGTTGGTGTTCACGGCGATGTCTTTCAGCACGGAGGCCGTGTCGGAGAACATTGTGCCGAGCGGGTCGGTGATGCCGCTTACGGCGTAAGGGTCGTTGTTGAACGTGGCTGTGCGGCTCTGGCTCCAGTTGTTTGACTCGCTGTACGAGTAGTTTGGCGCAAACATTACGGTGGTCAGCGAGTCGGGCTTCCACCTCAGCCACAGTCCGGTGTTGAAGTTGGATGAATGGCTGTAGTTCTGGCTGCGGGAGTTCGAGAACGAGGACGATCCTGCCGAGTTGAGGAATGTTTCGGAGTTGGAGCGTGTCTGGCGGTCGCTTGCGCTGTGGCTCCATCGCAGGTTGCCGTTAATCTCCAGCCGTCCCGCCTCGTCCTCTTTCTTGCCGTTGTCCCATCCTGCGTCAAATCCCGCGCTTTTGTTGGCGTTAAGCCCGCTGCCGCCCCCGCGTCCCGGTCCGAAGTGGCGGTCGCCCGCGTTGTTGGCGTTGCCGAATATTGTCTGGCGGTCGTGGTCGGTGTAGCGGTTCACGAATATGTCGCCGTTGTAGCGGTCCTTGCTTCCGTAGCCGAGCGAGGCGTTGCTCACCCAGCTTTCCTTCAGTTCCTTTTTGAGGCCCACGTCGAGAACGGTCTCCTCGTTGCCGTCGTCAATGCCCGTCTGCTTGGTGTAGTCGCTTTTCTTTTCGTATGACTTTATTTTCGACACGAGTTCGGTGGGCAGGTTCTTCATTGCAATCTTGGTGTCGCCCTTGAAAAAGTCCTTGCCGTTCACGAGTATCTGGCTCACGGTCTTTCCGTTTATCTTTATTGTGCCGTCATCGCCCACTTCCGCCCCCGGAAGCTGCTCCACGAGGTTCTCGAGCGTGGAGCCGACCGGGACCCTGTATGCCGAGGCGTTATACTGGAACGTGTCGGCCTTCATTTCCACTTTCGCGGCTTTGGCGGTGATTGTCGCCCCTTTCAGGGCCACATCGCTTGTGCCGAGGGATATTGTGCCGAGCTTTGCGTCGGGCGTTTTCTTGTTGAGCGTGGCGTTGCGGTATTCGGGGTTGAAGCCTATGAATGACACCTTGACGATGTAGTCCCCCGCCTTTTTCACGCCGAGCGAGAAGTTGCCGTTTTTTTGCGAGCTTACGCCGTTCACGTATGAGGAGTCTTTGTTTAGCAGCTGTATGGTGGCAAGCTCGATAGGCGTTCCCCCTGCCTTTTCCGTAACTTTTCCCGATATGGATAATTGCGCCCGCGCCGCAGCGAGCGACATACAGGCAAATAGCGACAACGTGAGAATTATCTTCATATACTCATATTATATATATAGCGTGAAACAAGCGGCTTGCCGTAATTTCGGGGCAACCGTTATTTTGACGGCGCAGACGCTGTAAGGTTTAATCGGGGGAGGCATCTTTTTGTTTGCCGGCTTATATTGCAGAATATTTCCAGGATTTCGGCCGGCATCGGACTGTATCCGTCCCTTTTTATCCCGGTTTTTGAGCCTGTTTTTATAACAAGTTGGTTTCCTGTCAATTAACCTATTTGCGAAAATTCTTGTAAGCTTTTGGCTTGCAGGGCGTTGCAAGCGGGCGAAAAAAGGTCTGATGTAGTTTGGATTATGTCTGATATAATTTTTCCTGCATAGGACGTAGTTTTTCCTACATCCTATGTAGTTTTTGTGGAGTTTGTGAGGGGCTGCCGATTTTTGTTTTGCGGGGATTATATAAACAATGTCGCAGTTTGCCGCGTCAGGTTTTCCTTGCCGCGTCTATGCGCAGGAAGATGAACAGGAGTATGGTGAACCCCCAGAGCGATGAGCCGCCGTAGCTGAAAAACGGCAGCGGTATTCCTATCACGGGGGTGAGGCCTATTACCATGCCAACGTTTATGAACACATGGAACAGGAATATGCTCAGCACGCAGTAGCCGAAAATCCGCCCGAACGCGAGACTCTGGCGTTCGGCAAGGGATATGAGCCGCAATATGAGGGCGAGGTAGAGCGTCAGCACCACGACCGCGCCTGCAAAGCCTTTTTCCTCGCCTATGGTGCAGAAGATGAAGTCGGTGTCCTGTTCCGGCACGTATTTCAGCTTTGTCTGCGTGCCGTTGAGGAAGCCTTTGCCGAGCATCCCGCCCGAGCCTATGGCTATCTTGCTCTGGTTTACGTTGTAGCCCGCCCCGCTCAAATCCTGCTCTATGCCGAGCAGCACCTTGACGCGCTGCTGCTGGTGGCGTTCGAGCACGTTGTTCATAACATAGTCGGTGGAGAAGAAGAACGCGAGGGAAGCCCCTGCAAACAGGGCGATATACAGGAACTTCATGCGCTTGAGCATGACGGCTTGCACAAGCAGGTATGTTATTATGGCGGCAATGACGGCGAGCATGGCATAGCCCACGTTGAACGGTATGACGAAGCGCGAGAAAAGGTAGCAGAGCAGTATTGCGCCGCCCCCGAAACCGCCTGTCCTCAATGCGTGGGTGCGGTTTGACGAAACGGCAAACGTCATTGCCGATGTGAAAAGCCATATCATCAGAAGCACGGTGAACTCGCTAACGGATGTGTGCGTGCCGTTTACAAGCAGGTCGTTGAACTTGAGGCCCACCACGAAATATGCCACTGCGGCGAAGCCGGCAAACAGGATGCTGCCGTTCATCCCCTCGCGGTAGAGCACCAGGAAGAAGGCTGTGTATATGAGTGCCGAACCTGTTTCGCGCTGCATCACAATCAGCGCCATTGGCAGCAGTATAAGCCCCAGGGTTGCGGCGAACGTCTTGGGGCGGCGTATGTCGTAGCCGTAATGTCCCATGAACTTGGCGAGGGCGAGGGCTGTGGCGCATTTGGCGAACTCGGCGGGCTGTATGCTGAGGCTGCCGAGCTTTATCCACGAATACGAGCCTTTGATGTCGGTGGCGAGAAAGGGGGTGATGAGCAGCAGCCCCATGAAGGCTATATATATAATGTATGCGAACGTGTCGAAAACCTTGTCGTCGAGCATCAGTATGACGAAGGCGATGAGCAGCGAGCAGCCTATCCATATAAGCTGCTTGCCCGAGCGCAGGGCGGGGTTGAAGAAATCGGGCTGGCCGTATTCGTAGCTTGCGCCGCATACGCTGAACCACCCCATGACCACGAGGGCGAGGAATATTGTGATTGTAACCCAGTCGAGCTGCCGCAGCAGGGATGGGGCTTTAACGTTCGCTGTTGCCATAGAAGAGGTGCTTGTGCTGGAACTCGTCGGCCACGGCCTGCCCGCGCGGCGAAAGTTCTCCGTTAAGGTATTGCTCTATCATCACCGCGCCTATCGGCACTCCGAAGTGCGCCCCGAAGCCGCCGTTTTCCACATACACGGCAATGGCAATCTTGGGGTCGTCCATCGGGGCGAAGCCTATGAACGCCGAGTGGTCGTGTCCCTTGTTCTGCGCCGTGCCTGTTTTTCCGCACACCTCAATGCCGGGCAGGTTTGCGGCGGTGCAGGTCCCGCTAAGCACGGCCTTGCGCATCCCGGCAACGACATAATTGTAGAAACGCCGTTCAACCATAGTGTAGCGTTTTGTGCGGTAGAGGCTGTCGGTTTGCGACCCTTCCACCTTGCTAACGATGTGGGGCGTGATGAAGTGGCCCCTGTTGGCTATCGTGGCGGCAAGGTTGGCTATCTGGAGCGGCGTGGCGCTCACCTCGCCCTGGCCTATAGCGTCGCTTATTATCGTAACCCCGTTCCAGCGTTTGCGGTAATGCTTGTCGTAGTATTCCGAATTGGGTATCATGCCGCGCCTTTCGCCCGGCATGTCAACGCCGAGCCTGTAGCCGTAGCCCATCGACACCATGTAGTCTTTCCATCTGGTGAAGGCTTCCTGTATGTTGCGGTATTTGCGGCGGTTGCCCATCATGTAGTAGAACCCCCACGAGAAGTATGCGTTGCACGACGTGGCAATGGCAGGGATGAGCGACAGCGGGGAGGCGTGGCCGTGGCAGGCTTGGTGGAAACGCCCTATGCTGAGTCCGTGATGACAGGCGAACATTGTTCCGGGCCCTATTATGCCCTCCTGCATGAATGTGAGGGCTTGCGTGGGCTTGAATGTGGAGCCGGGGGGGTATTGCCCGCTTATGGCGCGGTTGAGCAGGGGTTTGCGCGGGTTGCGCTGCAGCATTTTCTGGTTCTTGCCGCGCTGGCGGCCTATGAGAAGGCGCGGGTCGTATGACGGCGAGGACACCATGCAGAGTATTTCGCCGGTTTTCGGCTCTATGGCCACGATGCTGCCTATTTTGCCCTCCATAATCCTTTCGCCGAGAGCCTGAAGGTCGGCGTCTATGCTTAGCGTGAGGTTTTTCCCGGGCTGTGGCTGGCGGTCGAACTTGCCGTCCTGATAGCGTCCCTTTATGCGTCCGTGAACGTCGCGCAGGAATATTTCCATGCCTTTCTCGCCGCGCAGCTGTTCTTCGTAGGAACGCTCCACGCCAATCTTGCCAATGTAGTCTCCGGGCTGGTAGTAGGGGTTGTCGTCTATGTCGCCCTGCGAAACCTCGCCCACGTCCCCGAGAATGTGCGCGCCTATTCCGTAAACGTAGCGGCGTATGCTGCGCCGCTCGACCGAGAAGCCGCGAAACCTGAAAAGCTGCTCCTCTATCTGCGAGAACTCCTGCGCCGGTATCTGGCTGAGGAACACCTGCGGGGTGTGGCGGGAATATCCGGGATTTTTCCTGCTGTCCTTGATTTCGAGCATCCTCTTTATGTAGAAGTCCTTCGTGATGCCTATGGTGCGGCAAAAGGCAAGGGTGTCTATGCCGTGCTGCTCGTTCATCACCACCATGAGGTTGTATGCGGGCTCGTTGTAAACAAGCAGCCTCCCCTTGCGGTCGGTTATAAGTCCTCGCGAGGGGTATTGTATTTTTTTGAGAAAGGCGTTTGAGTCGGCGTTTTTCTTGTAGTCGTCGCTCATCACCTGTAGGGCGAAAAGCCTCGCGAGATAAACGAGGACTATAATGACGGCTATCCCGCCGATGACGAATTTGCGGTTTTCGAGACTGGCACTCATTCGGATTTCCTCTTTCCGCTGATTCTGACGCTCTCAATGGCGGCAATAATAAGTATGGTGAGCAGCGAGCTGCTTCCTGCATTTATAAGCATCTCAAGCCAGTTGAACAGCGAGAATGTCTCGAGCAGGTGGAACAGTGCCTCGCAGAACACCACCGCCAGCGACACATATCTTATATAAGCCCCCCAGCCCATTTTCCTTGCTGAGGGAACTGGTGTTTCGTCATCGGTCTCTGTCATGGAGTTTATTTTCAGGAGCCACGGCTGTATCATCGCCGTTGCCGTAAGCGAGAATGCCGCCACGCCGGGAGTGTTGGTGAATGTGTCGGCAACAAACCCGAACAAAAAGCTCCAAAGCAATATTGCGCTGCGCGGGGAGTCGCCCGGGAAGAGCAGCACGAAGTAAACCGCCACGAAAGGTGTGGCGTGTCCGAAAATGTGAACGTGGTCGAACACCAGCACCTGGAGGGCGAGAATAAGCAAAAACCAACCGAACTGTTTTAAGAAAGTGTTTACCATGTCCTGCTTTTTTAATCCTGTGGCTGTTCCATTTCCTTTGCGTGCATTCTAAGGCTGTCAACCTCCGCTTTTATGGGGCTTGCTATCACGCATACGTCTCGCAGGTCGGCAAAGTCGGTGGCGAGGTTCACTTTCACGCGGTATGAAAGCCCGTCGCGTGAGTTGCCTATTGCGATTACTCTGCCCACAAATAGCCCCGGTGGGAATATCGCCGAGTTCCCGCTTGTCTCAACATAGTCGCCAACGTTGAAGCGCGCGTATCGCGGCACGTCGCTAAGGTATGCCGTCAGCGGATTTCCGCCCTCCCAGCCGAGGTATCCGAAAAAGCGGTGCCCTCGAATCCTGCAGCTTATGCTCGACTTCCTGTTCAGCACGGGCATCACGAGACTGTAGTTGCGGCTTGTCAGGAATACGATGCCCACAATGCCGCCGCCGCTTACGACTCCCATGTTCGGGTGCACCCCGGCGGCTTCGCCCTTGTCTATAACAATGAAGTTGTTTTCCTTGTTTATGCTGTTTGACGTAACCTGCGCGGGGATTAGTCTGTAGTCTTTCAGCAGCTCTCGCTGCTTTTCCTCAAGCCACAGGGAGTCCGCGCCTTCTCTGGCAAGAATGTCGCGCAGTTGGTTCACCTGCCTTTGCAGCATTATGTTTCTTGACGTGAGGTCGCTGTTTATTTTGCCGAGGTTTATGTATGAAACCGCATCGGCGTAAGTTCTGTCAACGGCGGCGGTGAACTCGTTTGCCGAAGTGAACCACACGCTTGCCTGATAGTCGTTGAAGCGGAACAGCATGACAAGCGCCGCGCTTTCAAGAAGCGCGAACACCACCCAGTGGAAATGGCTTTTAATGAATTCAATCAGATTGTGCATTCGCCTGTTTCGTAATTGCGGTGAGCCGTGACTTTGCCGTGTTCGCCCCTATTCGCGAAAATGGTTAGAAGAGTGTCGCCTGTGTCCGCTCTCTAACCATTCATTAGTTATTCTGCGTGGGGCTTTGCCGCCACTTTCTTATCTCATAAGGAACGAGTAGCGGTTTACGTTCTTAAGTGCCACGCCTGTTCCCTTTGCCACGCAAAGCAGGGGGTCTTTAGCCACATGGAACGGAATACTCAGCTTGTCGGTGAGTCGTTTGTCGAGTCCGCGCAGCAATGCGCCGCCGCCTGTGAGGTATATGCCGTTGTGCACGATGTCGGCGTAGAGTTCGGGCGGTGTCTTTTCAAGCGCGTTGAGCACGGCGGTCTCTATGCTCGCTATTGTCTTTTCCAGACAGTGGGCTATCTCTTGGTAGCAAACCGGCACTTCCATCGGGAGCGCAGTAATTCTGTTTGGCCCGTGCACCACGTAGTCCTCCGGCCCTTGATCGCCAAGGTCGGTAAGTGCGCTTCCCACGTGGATCTTTATTCTCTCGGCCATGCGCTCACTCACTTTCACGTTGTGCTGCCGTGCCATATATTCGCGTATCTCCTTGTTGAAGTCGTCGCCGGCAATCTTTATGGAGTTGTTCGACACTATGCCGCCCAATGAAATGACTGCGATTTCGGTTGTTCCGCCGCCTATGTCAACAATCATGTTCCCCTCGGGAGCTTCCACGTTCAGGCAGTCCTTGGGGTCCATTCCCGCCTCAAGCTGCTCCTCTCCGATGCCTATTGCCGCCGCCATAGGCTCGAATATAAGGTAAACGTCGCGTCCGCCTGCATGTTCGGCACTGTCGCGCACGGCACGCAGCTCCACTTCGGTTGAGCCTGACGGCACGCCTATCACCATCCTTAGTGACGGTGTGAAGAGGTGGTTGCGCTTTTGGGCGTTCTTTATCAGCCCGCGCATCATCTGTTCGCAGGCGTAGAAGTCGGCAATCACGCCGTCCCGCAAGGGGCGTATCACGCGGTAGTTGTCGTTTGTTTTTTCATACATCAACTTTGCCTCTTCGCCCACTTTCACCATTTTGTTGGTGTTGCGGTCAAGGGCTACAATGGAAGGTTCGTTAACCACAATCTCATCGTTGTTGATGATGATTGTGTTGGCCGTTCCGAGATCCATGGCAAGTTCCTGGGTGAATGAAAAGAATCCCATTTGTGTATTGTAGTTTTATGCCTTGTTTGTGGAGAATGCGGATTCGTTTTTATTTGCCTTGTGCAAAGTATGAGTGTATTGCCGTGTCGTAGTGGCTGCTTGTGGCGAAGGCGCGCTCAGCGAAGTGGCGGCGGTCCTCAATGTCGGAGTTCGCGCCCTTGGTGTTGAGCATTTCGAGAAGGTCGGCGTATTCCGCTTTTGAGGGTACAATCACAACGTCCTTGAAGTTCTTTGCCCCGGCGCGTATGAGCGATATGCCGCCTATGTCAATCTTTTCTATGATGTCGGCTTCCGGAGCCCCGCTCTTCACGGTTTCCTCAAAGGGGTACAGGTCAACCACCACAAGGTCGATTGAAGGGATTTCGTATTGCGCCATTTCCTTTATGTCGCCGTCGTTTTCGCGGCGTGCGAGTATGCCTCCGAATATTTTGGGATGGAGCGTCTTTACGCGCCCGCCGAGAATGGAGGGATAGGTTGTGAGTTCCTCCACTTTTGTGCAGGGGTAGCCCAGTTCCTCGATGAATTTTTGTGTCCCGCCCGTAGAGAGCAGCCTTACTCCCTCTTCGTGCAGTTTTTTCAGGATTTCTTCAAGCCCGTCTTTGTGGAAAACGGAAATCAGCGCGGTTTTTATTGCTTTTCTTTCTGCCATGGATTATAGTTTGTTACGGTCTCTGCGACCGTGCATTCTTGTTAATACGTATGTAGTCAGGTGCAAAGTTACTAATTTTTCAGATATGCGCCTGATATTAAGCGGCAAAAAAGAAAATATGCGCGAAACTCCGCTATTGCGTTACCGTGGTTGTTTTTGTTATGGTTTTCTCGTATGCCACGTTTTGCTTGTCGATGTAGTCGAGCTGCACATAGCACACGGTCTCTTCGCCGTATTGCGCGTTGGATATTGCGAGGTTTATTGTGCCTTGCTTTGTCTGCCAAACGGTGAGGTAGTCGCACTTTTCCTGCACGGTCAAATCCATTTTCTGTTTGCTGTCGGACGTTGCGGCGGCATCTGTGTCGAATTTCTCGGTGCATTCCGCCGGCTTGCCGTATTTTTCGGTCAGCCGGGCTTTGAGGTCATAATAGTTTGCGGCGAGCGAGTCCCACTGCTGCTTGTGTTCGAACGTTACGCCCACGGCAAACACGAGGTCTTTCTTTGAGCACGACTGTATGAACGCCGTGCAGCCTTTGTAGCCGGCATAGCTGCCGAGCATCACCGCATTTTTGTCGATGTTGGCGTTGAACTTCAAGCCTTTCCCTTCCATCTTGGTTACGAACGAACTTACAGTGCCGTCGATTGGTGTGTTGAGGAATGTCATGTGTTCTGTGGCGGTTTGCGCGTGCGTCAGAACGGCAGATAGTGCGCAGATTATCGCTGTTAATATTCTCTTCATGATCGTTTGGGGGTTTGTTCCGTTTTTGGTTTTTGCAGCAGGAAGAACGCCGACGTGGTGAAGAAGTCGCGCACGTATGGCACTGCCGCTATAGCCTTGCAGAGGGTGCGCGGCGTGAGGCCGAACTTTGCCTTGTAGTGTGGGTTTATGAACCAGAAGTGGCGGTTTGCCACTGTAAATCCCGCCTTTCGCGCCGTTTTGTCAAAGAGTTCTATCGTGGTGCGTGTCTCGCGTATGTCCATGAGTTCGAGCACGTCCTTTTCCTTCACGTTGCAGTTTTCGAGCGTCATGCGGTAGAGCGGCATGGGCAGCAGGTGGAGGAACGGCGCGTGCGAGCAGAATTTGCTGCGGCATATCTGCTGGTGTCCGCCAAACGGCATGTACCACGCGGGGAAGCCGAAGAACGCATGACCGCCCGGGCGCAGGAACTTCAGGGCTGCGGAAAGGAAGCCGGGCTTGTCGTGCACGTGTTCTATCACATCGTGCGCGAGAACGATGTCAAACTTGCCGTCAAAGCCTTCGCACTTGCTCGCGTCGTTGCAGATGAACGTGCCTTCCACGCCGTCTTGGGCGAAAAACGTCTTCGCCTGCTCGGTGCGCTCCTTCACGATGTCCACTCCCGTAACCTCGCATCCCCTTTCGGCGAAAGGCTCAAGGTTTCCGCCCTCGCCGCAGCCTATCTCGAGAACTTTCATTCCGGGGACGATCTTTCCTATATGCTTTTCGAGGTAGGGTATGTAGTACGCCTCGCTTGTGGTTGCCAGTTCGTTGAAATAGCTCCGGCGGTCAAGATGTCGGTTTTGCATTGGATGTTATATGTTGCATTAGTTATTTGCAAATTTAGTGATTTCGTGCGGAATTGCTAACTTTGCCGCATAAAAACAACTGTTTGCAATTTCCCAAACCGCATATCCGCATACAATGACGAGAGTAACCGTAAGCCCGGAATACGGAGGCAGCCGCGAGCTGCGCGGCTTCATAGCCGGCATAGACCGCCTTTTCCCTTCGGGGGAGCTTGTGCAGCAAGGCAGCCGCAACACCCTGCGGCGTTTCACCGTGGGCGGCAAGAGGGTTGTGGTGAAGCATTTCGGCAAGCCCAACCCCCTGAACCGCGTTGTGTATTCGTTTCTGCGCAAGCCCAAGGGGGTGCGCGCCTACGAGTATGCCTTCCGCGTGAGGGGTGCGGGGTTCGACACCCCCGAGGCGGTGGCCTACATTGAGCGCAGAAGCTGCGGCATCATTGCCGACTCATATTTCATAAGTGCCGAATGCCCCTATACGCGCCGTTTCTACGAGTTCGGCGACGCTGTGGCGGAGGATTTCGCCGGCATAATCAGGGCGTTCGCAAGGCGCACGGCGCAGTTTCACGAGGCGGGGATGCTCCACCGCGATTTCTCGCCGGGAAACATATTGTTCGACAACGTGGGCGGGGAGTGGAAGTTTGCCATTGTGGACATAAACCGCATGAGCTTCTCGCCGGTAAGCGTTGAAAGGGGATGCCGCAATTTCGCCCGCCTGTGGGGGCAGCCGGACTTTTTCCGCATTGTGGCGGATGAGTATGCCAAGTCGCGCAATGCCGATGCCGGGGAGTGCTTACGCATAATCCTTGAGGCGCGGCGCAAGTTCTGGACGCGCTTCGCCAAAAGGCACAAGGTGAAATACCGATTGGAACTATAGGCTTGTAAATGCGCAATTAGTCAAAGAATTGCGCCTTTGTAGGGGCGTATGGCATACGCCCGGATTGCGCCGCATTTGCATTTGCACGGCGTTGGCTTTGCGTGTACGTTGGTGCGGTTCGTGCAGTGGCGTAAAGTGCGTAAGCCATACGCCCCTGCAATTATCGCAACCCCAATACCGCTAAAATTACATTTGATGTAGAAAAAACTACGTCCGATGCAGGAAAAATTATGTCTGATGTAGTTTGAATTACATCAGACATAATTTTTGGTATATGCAACCTGCTGTTAAACAGTTACTTGCAAAGAATTTTCAAAACAACAACAATCGCCTGACTGTCAATTGCTTGTGGAAAAATCCGCTTTTATTGCATCTTGATAATCTTTTTGCCGTTTTGGATGTAAACCTCTCCCTTTCTGGGTTGGGTTATTCTTGTTCCCGACAGGTCGTACATCACGCCGGTGTCCCTGCGGGTTCCGGCATTGCTTATTCCTGTGATTTCGCCGCCTATCTGCGCCACCGAAATGCCCCTCGACCGCAATCCGTTGAGCCAAATGGTATTTCTGTATCGGTCTATGGAAATTTTGGCGATGTCGTTGTCGGCAATTCCGGAGTTGTCGGTGTTGTAGATTTCCCATTTGTCGTTTCCGTCAAACATGGTTACGCCCACGTCGCCGTATGTCCCCAGCCACAGGTTGCCGTTTGCGTCAACGGCTATGTTTGTGATTGTGTTGCTCGGCAGCCCGGAGTTGCTTCTGTTGTAGGTCTTCCATGTGCGGCCGTCAAAGCGTGTGAGTCCTCCGCCGAACTCCGGTCCCATGTTGCTTTCGCCCGATGCAATCCAAACGTTGTCCTTCTGGTCAATCGCTATTGAGCGCACCATGTTCATGGGCAGCGGGCTGTTGTCCTTGTTGTATTCCGCCCATTCCCCGCCGTTGAACATACACAGCCCTTTGCCGTAAACGCTGCACCAAAGGTTGTTTTTTGAGTCGGTGGCTATGTTTGTTATGCGGGCGTTGTTCACCGGCGTTTCGGTGGAGTTGAAACTCGTCCATCTGCTGCCGTCGAAACTGTAAAGGCCCTTTTCCGTCCCCACCCACAGCAGGTTTTCGCCATCGGAAGTTATGTTGGTTACGGAGTTCCGCTCTATGGGGCAGTTGCGGGTTGTGAACGCCACTGTGTCGCTGCCGCTTATTTTCAGTAGGCACGTGTCGGTGAAGTGGAGCGCAATCCACACGTTTTTGTCCCTGTCGATGTGAATGTCCTTCACTTTGTTCACCGTGTCGTTGCTTTCCATCAGGACTGTGCGGTTGTCGTCCTTGTCAATGTGTATTATCCCCCCGCTTGTGCCTATCCATATTTCGCCGTTGTCGGTCGCGGTTGCGGTGGTGTCCATCCTTTCTGCCGGTATAAGGCTCTCGTATGTGTCGATGTGCCGCAACTCCCCGTTTTCAAACTTGTAGAGTCCGCTGCGTGTGGAGCCTACCCAGAAGTTTTTGCCGTCGATGAGCAGCGAAGACACTTCATCATACTTTTTGGTGGACGGCAGACTGTATTTCGTGAACTCCCCGCCGTTGTATTTCACGAGGAAATTGGCTGAGCCGAACCATACGTTGCCGTTGTTGTCGGTCGTTATGGCGTGCGTCCTGTCTGAAGGGATTGCGGAATTGGCGGCGGTGAATTTTATGAAGTCCTGCCCGTCATATTTCACAACGCCCTCTTCGGTTGTGGAAATCCATTTGTTGTTGCGCCGGTCTATGGCAATTCCCGAAACGCTGTTTATTCCCGGAATCCTGACAATGCCGGTGTTTTCGCTGTAGTAGCCGAACAGTCCGTCCCTGCTTGTGCAGAAGCCCCCGAACCAAAGTTTGCCGCTGTTGTCGAAGCCAGCGCGTTGTATGTTATCATGGCGCAGACTTGCGTTTCGGGGATTGTGAACACGGACCATTTGCTGCCGTCGTATTTGTAGAGCGAGAGCAGACCGCCGATCCACAGGTTACCGTACCTGTCGTGCGTCATTTGCATATTATACTGCCGCGAGGCAAGGGGGCTGTTTCGCGGGGTGAATGACGTAAGCCGGTTGTTTTCGATTTGCGCCACGCCTTTGCTGTTTGTCCCGAACCACACGCTGCCGCCGTCCGATGTAACCGACAGCACGTTGTTTTCGGGTATTGAGGCGTTGGCCCTGTTGTATATGGTGGTCTGGCGCGTGTTGCAGTCATACTTTACCAGTCCGCCCTCGGTGGCCAGCCAAAGCGCGTTGTCTTTTACTGCCATGCTTCTTATGCAGTCGGTGGAGGCGTAGTTCTTCCAATCCGAAAGCATATTTGTACGAGAATACTGTGTTTCCACAATTTTTTGTGAAAACGCGGAAATGCTGAAAAATGCAATAACCGCAAAAAACAATGCTTTCTTTTTCATGCTGAAAGGTTTATAAATGTGCGCTTCAAAGATAGGAAATTATGTAATGCCGGCAAAATAAAAATGGATAAAAATAAAAGAAAAACATTATTGCATTGTGCAATAATATTCGTGGGAATCCTTGTGTTTACAGGGTTTCCGACAATATTTTTAACACATAAAATTTTTATGTTTTGGCGAAAATTTTTATGAACACGTCTTTGAATTGTTAAGGAGAGAACAGATGTTTTTCCCGGCATACATTTTAAGTTGTCTTACTGCGCACGTTCAATGCTTTTACATCGGGCGAAGTATGTGCGTGCATCGGACGTTCAACGTTATTATTGCGACCGAAGTAAGATAACATACAATAGCCTTTGGTGCGGCACACACATCGTTTGGCGGATTTATGGAGCGGACGGCTTTTGCTTTGTCATTTTGCTTACCAAGCAATCCCTCTCCCGAAAAATTATGGCGCGATGCTGCGGACGTTGCGGAAATTGCTAAATTTGTCATTCCAAAAACCAACCGAAATGAACGAGCAGCAGAGGATATTGCAGTTGCGCGGGGAACTGCACAGGCACAACCACCTTTATTACGTTGAGAGTGCGCCCGAGATAAGCGACCGCGAGTTTGACGCGATGATGCACGAGCTCCAGGAACTTGAGGCGAGGCACCCCGAGATGTACGACCCCAATTCGCCCACGCAGCGTGTGGGCAGCGACTTGGGCGTGGAGTTTGCGCGGGTGAGCCACCGCTATCCCATGCTTTCGCTTTCCAACACCTACAACCGCGAGGATGTGCGCGCTTTCTATTCGCGTGTGAGCGAGGGACTGGGAGGCAGGCCTTTTGAAATATGCTGCGAGCTGAAATTCGACGGACTGTCTATTTCCCTGACGTACGAAAAGGGGAAACTTGTGCGGGCCGTCACACGCGGCGACGGCGAGCAGGGCGACGATGTTACGGCTAACGTGCGCACCATACGCAGCATCCCCTTGCAGCTTGCCCCGGGCGACTATCCCGACAGCTTCGAGATACGCGGCGAGATACTCATGCCGTGGAAAAGCTTCGAGCGGCTAAACGCAGAGCGCGAGGCGGCTGAAGAGCCTCTGTTCGCAAATCCGCGAAACGCCGCGTCGGGGACGCTGAAAAGCAAGAGTTCCGCCGTGGTGGCGCAAAGAGGGTTGGACGCATACCTTTATTATCTTCTCGGCGACACACTTCCGTCCGACAACCACTACGGCAATCTTGAAAAGGCGGCGAAGTGGGGCTTCAAGGTCTCAAAGGCGATGAGAGTTGTCTCGGGACTTGAGGACATTTACAAATACATAGACTACTGGAACGAGGAACGCCGCAAGCTCCCCGTGGCTACGGACGGCATTGTGCTTAAAGTTAATTCGCTTGAGCAGCAGCGCGAGCTGGGGTTCACGTCGAAAACGCCGCGCTGGGCGATTGCCTACAAGTTTGAGGCGGAAAGGGCGCGGACAAAGCTGCTCAAGGTTACTTTCCAAGTGGGCAGGACAGGGGCGGTAACGCCTGTGGCAAACATGGAGCCTGTGCTGCTCGCAGGCACAATGGTCAAGCGTGCCTCGCTCCACAACGAGGACATGATAAGGAAGCTCAACCTGCACGAGGGCGACTATGTGTATGTTGAGAAGGCGGGCGAAATAATACCGCAGATAGTTGGCGTGGACACGGAGAACAGGGACGCGAGAGGCGAAGCCGTGAAGTTCATAAAAAACTGCCCAGAGTGCGGTGCGCCGCTGGTGCGCTACGACGGCGAGGCGGCGTGGTATTGCACGAACACGGCAACCTGTCCGCCGCAGATTAAGGGGCGCATAGAGCATTTCATATCCCATGACGCGATGAACATCGACTCGATAGGCCCGGAAACGGTGGACGATTTCTACAGCCGCAAGCTCATCAGGGATGCCGCCGACCTTTACAGCCTGAAAGTGGCGGACATTGCAGGGTATGGCGGCTCGCGCGAAAAGTCGGCACGCAAAATGCTAAAAGGCATAGAGGACAGCAAGCAAGTTCCGTTCGAGAGGGTGCTGTATGCCTTGGGCATAAGGTTTGTGGGCAAGGTGTCGGCAAAGAACATAGCCCGCGCCATGAAGAGCATTGACGCGATAGCGGCGGCAACGGTTGGGGAACTTTCCCAAATAGACGGCGTTGGCGAGGTTATAGCCCAAAGCATAGTGCAGTACTTTGGCGAGGAGAAGAACCGCGAGTTCGTGGAGCGCCTCCGCGCAGCCGGCGTGCGGATGTCGCTTGGCGGGGAGGCGCAGCCGAAAGGCACGGCTCTCGAAGGGCAGGCTGTGGTTATCAGCGGGGTTTTCGCGCACCATTCACGCGAGGAGTACAAGGCGATGATAGAGCAGTATGGCGGCAGAAGCGTTTCGTCAATATCGGCAAAGACCTCTTTCGTACTCGCGGGCGACAACATGGGACCGTCGAAGCTCGAAAAGGCAAGGAAACTCAACATACCGCTGGTGAGTGAGGACGATTTCCTGAAAAGGCTCGGTGCGGGATAAGGCACGTTGCGGTTGCGCAAACGCCGTTCCCGAAAAGTGTAATTTGTGTCGATTTTCGGGAACGGGTGGTTGGGGATACGGGGGCAATCAGTAACTTTGCACCTGCTTGAAATGGTTATGGAAAGGGGTGATTTCGCTAATTTCATCAGCGATGCAGAGGCGCGGGGCAGGATGAACCGCCTTGCCGCGCAGGGTACGGATTTCGTTTTCGTCATAGACTATCCGCGTGAGAACTGCATTGTCCTGCCTTTGGACGAGGTTGACGTTTCGCAGTTGCGCTTTGACTTCCCAAACGTAGGAAAAGGCGTGGGGCGCGGCGTTCATGATGTGGGCGAAGTGGTGTGGCGGCCCGCGTTTCCGCCTTACGGGGAATACGAACGCGCGTTCAGATGCGTGAAGGACAACATACTGCGCGGCAACAGCTATCTGGTGAACCTGACAGCCAAGGTGGGACTTGAGACAAACCTTTCGCTTGGCGGGATTTTCCGCCGTTCGGTCGCGCCTTACCGCCTTTGGCTCAAAGACCGCTTTGTGTGCTTTTCCCCCGAAACATTTGTGCGCATCAGCAGCGCGGGCGTGATAAGTTCGTTCCCGATGAAGGGCACAATCGACGCATCTGTGCCAGATGCCGCCGCCGTACTTGAGAGCGACGAGAAGGAGGCGGCGGAACACGCCACGATTGTTGACCTTATACGCAACGACCTTAGCATTGTGGCGGGGGGAGTGCGCGTGAAACGCTACCGCTATGTTGAAGCCATAGAAACAAACCGTGGGCGCATTCTCCAGACGAGTTCCGAGGTGGAGGGGCGGCTTGCCGGCGGCTGGCAGGGGCGCGTGGGCGACATTGTGTTCTCGCAACTTCCCGCAGGGTCAATCACCGGTGCGCCAAAGCCCGAGACGGTGCGGATTATTGCCGAGGCTGAAAACTACAAGCGCGGGTTCTACACCGGCGTAATGGGATGCTACGCGGGCGGTGCGCTCGACAGCGCGGTTATGATAAGGTTTGTCGAGAACTGCGGCGGAAAACTGTTTTTCAAGGCAGGCGGCGGGATAACCTCGAAGAGCGAATGCAAAAAGGAATACAACGAGATAAAGCAGAAGGTCTATGTGCCGTTTTGTTGAGACAATAAGGTTGCAGAACCACAGACTATATAATATGTACTGCCATCAGATGCGCTACGGGCGCACGGTGCGGCATTTTTTCGGCGGCGGATATAATGCAGAAAACCTCGAAGAGGTTGCCGCCGCCTTTGCGGACAAAGATGGCGTAAACAAGGTGCGCATTGTTTACGGTGGCGCGGGCATTGTCTCGGCATCCTGCGCCCCATACCGAATGAAGATTATAAGAAGCCTGCGTCTTGTGGAGTGCGGCGGCATTGACTATACATATAAATATGCCGACCGCACCGCGCTCGACAATGCAATGAACAGGCGCGGAGACTGCGACAACGTGGTGATTGTAAGGGACGGTATGATTACCGACACCTCTTACACCAACATCGCCCTTTATGACGGCAGCCGCTGGCTCACTCCCGCCCGCCCGCTGCTGCAAGGCACGGCGCTTGTGCGCCTGTTGGACGAGGGGAGGCTCATAAGCCGCGACATAAAGGCGGGGGAAGTTTGGGATTATTCCCACATAGCCCTGTTCAATTCCATGATTGATTTCGGCAAACTTGTTTTGCCCACGGCTTGCGTGGTGAGATGATTTGCGGCATGGCGTACAGGGCGCGTGCAATACGCCCCTACAATTATCGCAAAGCCAATACCGCCAAAACTGCATTTGATGCGGAAAAAACTATGTCCGATGTAGTATAAATTACATCAGACATAATCCAAACTACATCAGACCTTTTTTCGCCCACAATAAACATCTGAAAAACAAAAACTTATGCAGTTTGTCTGTTTTGAGGTCAAGTGCTTGTGCTACAGTGTGTTATGCTGTCTGGCTGCGAATTACGTCATGCTCGTGCGCGGCTGCCGCTTCCGCAACGGCATTAAGGCGTGTTTGCAAACATGGGCGGCGGCTTTTCCTGCGTGGCATAATGTTGCGCATACCATGTGTAGCCGTCCGTTTTAAGCGGGTTTTTCATCGCGCCGCGCCCTTTATTTCCCTCGCAGGCCCTTATTTTTGCAATTGCAGGGGCGAAAAACGCACTTTTTCACTATATTTGCACAAATATCATGGAATTAAACTAAGCATCAATGAATAATTTTTTCAAAATTCTTTGCCTGGCGTCGGCGGCACTGCTCGCCATGCCGGCTACAGCCCAAGACTGCGCAAAAGCCGCAGACGGCAAAATGTGTTGCGCAAAGAAGTGCGCCGACACGTCAATCCCCGCCCTTAAGGGCATCAGTATGCAAACCGACCGCCGCGTGATTTCCTACATCCTGCCCAAGCGCATCATGTGGAAGCAGTCAACCGGCGGCTCCACAATGGAGAACGAGGGCATACTGCTGAAGAACAACTACGGACAGACAGCCCTTGGCGGAATTTCGTTCTGCCACCTGAAAAACGGTAAGGGCGGAATGAACTCCATGCTCTTCGACTTCGGCGCGGAGCTGCAGGGCGGCATACAGGTGGTAACCGGCGGCGCGCCCGCAAACAAGGTGAGGCTGAGGGTGCGTTTCGGCGAATCGGCTTCGGAGGCAATGTGCGAGATAGACGGCAAGAACGGGGCTACAAACGACCATGCGCTGCGCGACTTCATACTCGAAATTCCGGGAATGGGCATCGCCGAATGCGGGAACTCCGGCTTCCGTTTCGTGAGGATAGACGTGCTGGGCGATGATACCGACCTGCTGCTTCAGGAGGTGCGCGCCGCGTTCAGATACAGGGACATCCCTTATCTCGGCTCGTTCGAGTGCGACAACGAAAGGCTTAACAAGATATGGATGACCGGGGCGTACACCGTACACCTCAATATGCAGCAGTTCCTGTGGGACGGCATAAAGCGCGACCGCCTTGTGTGGACCGGCGACATCAACCCCGAGGTGCTGACAATCGCCACCGTGTTCGGCGCAAACGACGTGGTGAACAAGAGCCTTGACCTGTCGAAGGAGAACTTCAAGCCCACGCAGTGGATGTGCACTCTGTCGAGCTACTCTATTTGGTGGATGATAACCCACTACCAGTGGTATCTCTACACCGGCAACCGCAAATATCTTGACGAGCAGAAGGACTATGTTGACGAGCTTCTTGGCGTGCTTATGAAATATGTTGACGAAAAAGGATACGAGAAGCTCGACGCGAGATTTCTCGACTGGCCTTCGTCGGAGAACCAAAAGGGCGTGGATGCAGGTCTGCAGGCTTTGATGGCGATAGCCTTTGACAGCGGCGCGAAGCTTGAGGAAATCTGGGGCAACACCGAGCTTGCGAAGAAATGCTCCGACCTCTCCGCCAAGATGAAGAAATGCCGCCGCGACTTCAACGGCTCAAAACAGGCAGCGTCGCTCAACGCCATAGCCGGCATGATTTCACCCGAAAAGGCGGCAAAGAAGACAATCCTTGTAGGCGGCGCGAAAGATTTCTCGACGTTCTATGGCTACTATATGCTCGAAGCCCTTGCAATGGCGGGCTGCTACACCGAGGCCATGGACATAATGAGCCAGTACTGGGGCGCGATGCTTGACCTTGGGGCTACGACATTCTGGGAGGACTTCAACCTTGACTGGACCAAGAACGCCGCACGCATTGACGAACTTGTGCCCGAGGGCAAGGTGGACATCCACAGCTCATACGGCAACTACTGCTACAAAGGTTTCCGCCACTCCCTCTGCCACGGCTGGGCTTCGGGCCCTACAACGTGGCTAAGCGCACACGTGCTGGGAGTGAAGGTTCTCGAACCGGGATGCAGGAAGGTGGCAATCGAACCTCATCTTGGCAATTTGAAATGGGCCAAGGGAACTTTCCCCACCCCCTATGGCGTAATCAAGATTTCGCACAAAACAGGTGCGGACGGCAAGGTGGTGTCTGACATACAGGCCCCGCAAGGTGTGGAAATAGTAAAAGGCGAAACAAAATAAACTGTCAGGAGTATCATGAAACTTAAAAACATAGCCAAAATAGTCGCGCTGTCGGGCATATCGGTTCTGGCGGCGGGCAACGCGGGCGCACAGTTCAAACAAGCGTCCGTAAGTGAAATGGAATCCACGTTCCGCAGCATACCCGACTCGCAGAAGATTGCGGTTTACTGGTACTGGATGTCCGACAACATATCAAAGGAGGGCGTTGTGAAAGACCTTCAGGCCATGAAGCGCGTGGGCATAAACCGCGTGCAGATAGGCAACATCGGAAGCAACGACATCGCCTACGGCAAGGTGAAGTTCTACTCCCCCGAATGGTGGGAGGTGCTGCACACCGCGCTCAAAACCGCCGGCGACCTCGGCATCGAGGTGGGCATATTCAACAGCCCGGGCTGGAGCCAGAGCGGCGGTCCGTGGGTGAAGCCCAACCAGGCTATGAGGTATCTCGCAGAGTCGCGCACCACCGTAACCGGCGGCAAGCTGCTGAAGATACAGCTTCCGGAAGTGGGCAAGGAGGCGCAGGACGTGAAAGTGCTGGCGTTCCCCGACCTCGAAACTCCGACTGCATTCAAGGCGCAGCAGGAGATAGGCAGCGCGAAAACCATAGACTTCCACAGCGACAAGCCCGCAACGGTGAGGAGCATAACCTTTGAGTGCAAGGGAAGTATGTTCCTCAACACCGCAGCTTTGTATGCAAAGATTGGCAATGAATACAAATTTGTGCGCAACATAACGCTCGACCGCCGCAATGCGGAGCTTAACGTGGGCTTTGTACCCTTTGCGCCAATCGCGGCATCAGTTCCCGAAACAACTTCGAGCGACTTCCGCCTTGTGTTCAACGGAGACGAGGACAAATTCAAGAGCATCAAGCTCTCCGAAAACCCGGTTGTGGACAGTTATGCCGAAAAGACATTGGAGAAGATGTGGCAAACGCCCCATCCTTTCTGGTATGACTATATGTGGAAGCCGTCAAGCGAATGCAGCGACCCGAAACTCGTGATGAAAACCGACCAGGTTATCGACCTTACCGGCAACTTCAAGGACGGCACGCTGACATGGAACGCGCCGAAAGGCAAGTGGGTTATACTGCGCACGGCGATGCGCCCCACGGGAACGACAAACGCCCCCGCCACGCCCGAAGCCACGGGATATGAAACCGACAAGATGAGCGCGAAGCACATTGCCGCTCACTTTGAAGCGTTCCTTGGGGAAATAATGCGCCGCATACCGGCACAGGACCGCAAGACTTTCAAGATTGTAGTTGAAGACAGCTATGAGACGGGCGGACAAAACTGGACGGATGAAATGATTCCCGCATTCAAGAAGCGTTACGGCTACGACCCTGTGCCTTTCATCCCGACTTTCTACGGATATGTCGTGAACTCTGAAGACCAGAGCGACCGTTTCCTTTGGGATGTGCGCCGCCTTATAGCCGACATGGTGAGCTACGAGTATGTTGGCGGGCTCAGGAAGATTAGCAACGAACACGGACTTACCACTTGGCTCGAATGCTACGGACACTGGGGATTTCCCGGAGAGTTCCTGCAATACGGCGGGCAGAGCGACGAGATTGCCGGAGAGTTTTGGAGTGCCGGCGACCTCGGAGACATTGAAAACCGCATAGCATCTTCATGCGGCCACATCTACGGCAAACGCCGCGTGTGGGCGGAGTCGTTCACCTGCGGCGGCCCGGATTTCTCGCGCTATCCCGGCGAAATGAAGCAGAGAGGCGACAAGTTTTTCGCAGAAGGCATCAACAACACTCTTTACCACCTTTACATCCAGCAGCCCGATGACAAAGCCCCGGGCATAAACGCTCCGTTCGGGAACGAGTTCAACCGCCTCAACACTTGGTTCTCGCAGCTTGACGTTTTCAACAAATACATCAAACGCTGCAACTATATGCTCCAGCAGGGATACTATGTCGCCGACGTGGCATATTATATAGGCGAGGACGCGCCCAAGATGACGGGAATACGAAACCCCGAAATTCCGCAGGGATATTCCTACGATTTCATAAACGCTGAGGTTATCGAAAAGAGCGGGCGCGTGGAGAACGGGCAGCTTGCAATCGACGGCGGGATGAAGTACCGCGTTCTCGTGCTGCCGCCGCAAAAGACAATGCGCCCCGAGTTTCTCGCCAAACTTCAGAAGCTTGTAAATGACGGTCTTGTTATAATCGGCCCGAAGCCCGAGAAGAGCCCGAGTTTGCAGGGCTATCCCGAAGCCGACAGGAAGGTTGCCGAAATCGCAACAGAAATGTGGGGAGGCGACAAGTTCTTCAACCGCGTCATACAGTATGGCAAGGGCAAAGTTTACCCGCAGGCATCGATTGAGGAGGTTATGGCGGATATGCAGGTTGTTCCCGACTTCAAGAGCAACGACCCCACACTTCCGCTCACGTTCCTCCACCGCAGTCTTCCCGATGCGGACGTATATTTTGTGGCAAACCAAGGCGACAAGCCTATAAGTTTCAACGGCGCGTTCAGGGCCGCAGGCAGGACTCCAGAACTTTGGGACCCGCAAACCGCAGAGGTGCGTGTGCTGCCGCAGTTCACACGCCTTTCAAAGACTGTCGAGGTTCCCATGAAGCTCCAGCCGCTCGAAAGCGCGTTCATAGTGTTCCGCAACGCCAACGGTCAGTCAGGCGCAACCGCAACGGCAACCGCCGTGAACTACCCCGACAAAAAGGTGCTGGCAACAGTTTCCACGCCGTGGACTGTGGCGTTCGAGCAAGGCAAGGGCGGTCCTGAAAGCCGGCAGACTTTCAGCACGCTCGCAGACTGGTCGAAGAACGCGGACAGCAAGATAAAGTATTTCTCGGGGCATGCAATCTACACCAACAGCTTCAAGGTTTCCAAGCTGCCCGAGGGCGAAACCTACATCGACCTCGGCAAGGTTATGGTCATGGCAAAGGTTAAGATAAACGGTCAGGAAGTTGGCGGGGTATGGACGCCGCCCTACCGCCTTAACATCACAAAATTCCTTAAGAAGGGCGTGAACACCGTGGAGGTTGACGTGGTGAACAACTGGCGCAACCGCCTTATAGGCGAAAAGAATATGCCCGAAAGCGAACGCTTCACCCACCAGTCGTTCACGTATCTCAACAAAGATTCCGAGCTTCAGGAATCGGGACTTATCGGTCCGGTGGAAATACAGAACTACAGCTACGAACTGAAAAAGTAAATCCCCATGCGTTTAAGAAAGCTAATCCTTACGCTAACAATCGCGGTGTCGGCAGTGTCAGCATTTGCCGACACCGCGCCTTGTATTGTCAACATAATAAACTTTGTGCGCAAAACCGAGCCGCGCATCGACGCCATCACCGATGAGGTTCTTTACAAAACCACCGAGAGCCAGGCGTCGAATATGCTGAAAAACGGTCTCAACGGCACGTTCCTGCTGCAATACGATGCGCTCATCGACACAAAATACCAGGAGCTGATGCGTGCGCTTCCCGCCAATTTCGAGGTGGGGGCGTGGTGGGAGATAACCCGGCCGCACGTGGAGGCGGCGGGTTTGAAATGGCGCGGACGCTACCCTTGGGACTGGCACGCCAACGTGGGTTTCGCCACGGGCTACACGCCGCAGGAGCGCGAAAAGCTCGTGGACGTTTACATGGAGAAGTTCAAGGAAATTTTCGGTAAATACCCCGCATCGGTAGGCTCATGGTTCATCGACGCCCATACGCTGAAATACCTTGTTGACAAATACCATATAGTTGCCTCGTGCAACTGCCGCGACCAGGTTGGCACAGACGGCTACACCATGTGGGGCGGATATTGGCAGGGGGCATACTATCCCTCGAAAAACAACGCCTACATTCCGGCGCAGACAAAAAGCCGCCAAATAAACGTGCCTGTGTTCAGAATGCTCGGCAGCGACCCCCTCTACCAGTACGAATGCGGAGTGGGCGGGGTTGTGCAGGGAGTGTCAACCCTCGAGCCTGTATATGCCGCAGGCGGAGGCAATGAAAGTTGGGTGGACTGGTATCTGCAAGTTGTTACCCAAGACCCCGCGCTGGGCTATACATATTTCCAGGCGGGGCAGGAGAACTCGTTCACATGGGGAAGTATGCAAAAAGGCTTTGAAATGCAGATGCCCAAAATCGCCGCCCTAAGCAACAGCGGCGCGGTAAGGCTGGAGACCCTCGAAGAGTCGGGGCGAAATTTCGCCAAGCGTTACAGGCTGACGCCTCCCACCGCCACTTCCGCGCTGAGCGACTACACGCCACGCAACTCAAAGACCCTTTGGTATAACAGCCGCTACTACCGCACCAACCTGTTTTGGGAAAAAGGGGCTTTCCGCTTCCGCGACATACAGATATTCAACGAGGACAACAAGTCGCCTTACCTCACAGCCCCCGGCACGTCCACGGAATGCCTCTACTTCGCCCTGCCGTTTGTTGACGGCTGCCTGTGGAGCAAGCCCGACTATATGGCGGGTCTGCGCATTCTCGAACGCGGCGCGGACGGCGGCTACAAGGAGATAAGGTGCATTGGCCAGAACATAAAGGCAAGCGGCAAGACCGCCACAGTAACAATCAATGCCGCCGGAGGGGCGCAATACACCGTAACCCTTAAGGAAAAAGACATCACGGTAAGTTCCGGCAGGGGCAACGGCTACTGTCTTGAACTCACAACGGCACAAGGCGCGAAAACGCCTTTCGCCCACATTGCGACGAAAGAGATTACCAGCGTGCGCGACGGATTTGCCTATTTCACTAAGCTCAAAAGCGGCACATTCACCGATATGCGCGGAACTCCCGGCAAGATATGCCGCATCAACCCGGAGGGAAAAGGCATAGTGCTGCATTTGGCGCAGAAGTAACGCCAGTCCGCATTGCCGCGACAAGATAGCATTGGATATGGAAGAAACCCAACGACAGACCTACCGCCACCGCATCCCGGTGCAGCTGCGTTTCAGCGATGTTGACCGCTTCGGACACGTGAACAACGCCGTGATGTTCTCGCTCTACGACATGGCGAAGACGGAGTATTTCAACTCAGTGCTGCGAGAGCAGGCAAAAGGCGGCACACTCGCCGTGGCGGTGAACATCAACGCCGACTTCATCCACCCCGTGTTCTATGGCGACAAAATCGAAATCCTCACAGCCGTAACGCGCATGGGTACGAAAAGCGTAACCGTGGCACAGCAGGCGGTCAACACCAAAACGGGAAGCGTTGTAAGCACCTGCCGTACCGTGCTCGTGTGTTTCTCCGCCTCGAAAAACGATTCCGTCCCCGTGCCTCCCGAAATGCGCAACCGCATCATGGAATACGAGGACAACATAATCCTTTAAGAGGGTTCGGGATAAGGTTCAATCCGACAAAGTAAATGGCGGCTTTCGGGAGATAGTGTATATGGCGCATGCAATACGCCCCTGCAATTATTGCAAAACCATAATCGCCCACCCTTTCCCAAACACCGCGAAAATTACATGGGACATGGGAAAAACTGCGTCCTATATAGAAAAAATTATGTCTGAT
>DKDC01000022.1:43715-47938 GCA_002451695.1 Prevotellaceae bacterium UBA6858
TACATCAGACATAATTTTTTCGCTTGGCAAGCTGCTGGAAAACAAGTGCTTATGAAATAATTACAAATTTGGTTATCTTTTTGTCTTTCAATGCTTTGCGAAAAACGGCATCCATGCACGGTTTTTTCGCGGGAGAAGGTTATTTTCTGCCTTCCCTGCGGCGTTGTTCCGCAAACCTTGAAAGTTCCCCCGAAGGCACTGGCCATGTCGAAGTGCCCTGCCGCGTGAAAACCGTCTTTTCGTCAAGTTTCACGATGTCGGCGCAGGGCTTTATGTCAACCGCATAAACAAGTTTGCCGTCTATATTCTCGAAAGCGGCGGAGACATTCTCGTTGGCAATCACCCCAAGGCGTTTGTGCACGTTGCCCCTGAACTTGGAATCGTATGTGTCCTTTATTTTCCCGAGGTCATATTCCTCGTGCATTCCGTTGAGATACACGAAATCATCGTGCAGACCGACGGCGTAGCCCATGTCGTTCACCCCGATGTATAGCTTGCCGCCCTTGCCGTTGAGGAAGCCGCACACCACCGAAAGTATCTCCGACATCTGAAGCCGCTCGTTCGGGAGCATGTGCGTGTTTCTTGCGGCGGAGTAGAACATCGACGACTTCAGCTCGGTGTATTCGTTTTCAGAGGCAACCTTGCGCTTTTCGGGCATCTTTATGTTCAGGTCCATGAGCTGGTAAATCTTCTCGCGCAGGTCGCGCTTCGGCTCATAAACCTTGAGGTTGTTGAGTATGTTGTAGCTAAGCACAAGCCGTGCGAGCTTCTGGTTCTTGCTCTCAACGGCGACGCTCGCCTCCCTCCACAGCAGGTCCTCGTCGCCGGGCTTGTCGAGGCAGTTTAGTATCCCAAGCTGCGTGAGGCTCACCCCGACATCGGGATATTCGTCCGCTAAGCCCTTGCTCTTTTCGGTAATCTCCTTCAGGCGCAGGTCGTCAAACTTGTCGTTCTTCTCGAAATACTGCATCGACTTTATCATGCCGCAGCGTGCCTCGTAGTATGCCGCCGCGCCGTTGTCGCCGGCGGCGAGCGCAAGAACGCGTGCAAGGGCCGAGTAGTTGTACTGCCTTACAAGGTTTCCTTTCTGCAAAGCCCCCTTGCGGTCGATAATCTGTATTATCTCATGCATCGCCTCCGTTCCGATAAGGGAGCCGGCGGATTTGGTGAGTTCCTCATCATCGCCGTCGCTTTCCGGGACGCTTTCATAAACCGTTCCGTCGGCATACTCCTCAATGAGCCTGTCAAACGCCTCATCCCAAGAGAAACGCCTGTCGCTCCGCGACTCGAACTCCGCGTCTATCCTTCCGTCCGACTTCACGTCCTTTACGACAAGGTTCACGAAGTCGAAGTTCTTCAGCGTGTCGTCCGCACCGTGCTTGGAGAAGTTCACCGCATATCCCCACTCGGTTGTGCAAATATAGAAGTACTGTGTCTCCTTTGTTATCTGGGCAAGAATTTCGTCCCCCTCCTCAACAGACTCGCTTATGAAGTTTTTCATGAGGTCAAGCATTCCGAAAGTCATCCTGCCGTGATTGTCGATGCTCTTGACCACAGCCTTCAGCAGGTAGGGCTTCCCTGTCTCCTTGTCGGTGTAGCTTTCCATTCGGGCGTGCATGGGGTAGCGCACAATGTCGCCTGTGGCCATCACGCCCTCGCCAGTGTAAACGTCGTCCTCTATACGGCATTTCATCATGCACTTTTCCGCCGGCACAACGCCTGTGATGCGTATCATAACCTCCGTGCCTACGTCTGGAGTGATTTTCTTCCGTCCGCGCGCGCTGTCTGCCGGTTTTGAGGCAAACAGGCTTTTTTCCACCTCGCTCCACAAACGGCGGTAGCTGTCGATGTTGGTTGTCGCGGCACTCACTTTTTCGCCCGCTTTCTCGTTTAGCATCACCTGTATCTTGTCGGGCGCGAACATTGAGCTGTGCAGGGCGTGCTTCAGTTCGCCGTGGGTGGTCGGCATCACGCTTATGGAACTGTTGCCCACCACAACGGCTGCTTTGTCGCCGTCGAAAGTCTGCATTCCTCCCATGCGGTCGGAATTTGAAGCCAGAGCCAGCCCCGTGCAAAGGTCATACACGTTACCCAGGTCTTTCCAGCCGAAGCCGTAATCGTCCGACGGCACGGCGCATACCACGCCGAACGCCTTGTTGAGCAGCCAGCCGGGAAACGCTCCGTTGTCGGCGAGCGACGAGGCGTAGCGGTAGAGCATCGAGCGCAGTATGTTTATGTCGGGACGCTCGGCGTTCACCGTCTTTACGAGCAGCAGTTGAATGGCTGTGGCCTCCACCATTTCCTTTACGCGCTGGCGGCTGCCGCTGTCCTCGAGCGACGTGAGGCGGTCAACCTGCTTTTTCTCGTTGCCTATGTAAATGTCGAGCATCTCGATGAAGGCGTTGCGGAAAAGCGACATGAAATGCTCGTTTGCGTGCCGCTCGCGAATTATGTCGAAAATGTCCTGTATGTAAACCCTCACGGAGTCCTTGCGCAGGGTGAACAGCGACATTATGGTGCGCATCTTCTCCTCGGCGTTGTAGAGGTAGCCCGATTTGTCGAGGCGGTCGAGGATGTCCTTTATGTAGTCGGAGTAATTCCCCCTGTTTATGTATTCAAGGGCGTTGATGTAGTCTTTCGCGTGGGTGATGGCTGCGGAAAGCTTGCCTTGGTATTCCACGCACTCCTGCTCGCTGCAGTTCGCGAGATAGTCGGAGTTCTCGAGCAAGTTGGTGCAGACCGAATGAAATGTTTTCAAAAGCTCCTCCTTTCCCTTGAATTCCGACGAAAGCCACGCGGCGAGGTTTCCCTCCACAGCCTCCACGGCTGTGAGAAGCCACAGCGAGTTTCCCTCGCCGTATTGGCGGCGCGACTCGGCGAATACCGGAATACGATCGAAAAGCAGCCGAAGTATTGTGTGGCTCACCTTTGCGCAGCCGTCAAACTCGAAAACCTTTTCGGGGGAATAAAAGGGTATGCCCTCGCCGTCTTTTTTCTCCACGAGCGAAAGCTCCACCCTCACGATGTTTATGCTCTTGACCGTTGCGTTCACAACCTGGTTCACGTAAAGCCTGGCGTTTCCCCACGACGTGAGGCGCAAAATAAACCCGTTGGTGTCAACAACCTCGTAGTATCCGTAGTCCGTCAGGTCCCTCTTTATTTTGAACTCGTAGGTTTCCCCAACCTTATATATTTGCGGCAGCAGCATGGAAATGTCCTGCATAAGCATCGGACGCCCGCTGCTGTCAACGTCCTTGCATATGCACGTAATGTTTTCGGGGCAGGCCTTCTTGCATTGGAACTCAAACGCCTTTACGCGCCATTCGTCCCCGTCGCCGTCAACTATGTAAAACCATTTGTCCTTAAAGTCCCTTACTGTGAACGAATATTTTTCGCCTTTCTCGAATACCATTTTGTTTTTGTCTTTGATGTTAAATAAAATACAATAAGCCGGCGGCCGCCCGCCGTTTTCAATACCTTTTCACGTCCACGGAGTCTTTCCATTCCCTGAACACAAAATCCCCCTCTCCAGGCAAAATCCGCTCGATTGGGATGCTGCGCCCCTCAAGCCCCACGTTGAACTCGCGGTAAATAAAGTCGTCGTCAAAGCCAATGTCTGCGGCGTCCTTCCGTGTGTTGCAGTAATAAATGTGCGAAAGGTGCGCCCAGTATATCGCCCCGAGGCACATGGGGCATGGCTCGCACGAGGTGTAGATCTCGCATCCGTCAAGATTGAAAGTTCCGAGTTTTGCCGCCGCCCTGCGAATGGCGTTCACCTCGGCGTGTGCCGTGGGGTCGTTGTCTGCCGTTACGCTGTTTGACGCTTCGGAGACAATCTCACCGTTCCTGACAATAACCGCCCCAAAAGGGCCTCCGCCGTTTTTCACGCTTTCCGCCGACAGGGCGATGGCGCGGCGCATGAATTCCTCTTTCATTTTGTCCGTTTTATAATTACGAAAGCAAATGTATGCAATATCGGCATTACGGCAAAGCGCACGGCGGTTAAAATACACGGCGCAAACCCCGTTTCCGGTTTGTTGCCAAAGAAACGGCGCGGATGCCGCAATTTGCATAAAAAGCTGGTTTCCAGAATTATGCCCGGTTGGAGGGAGCCTGGTGCAACGAATTGTTTTTCAGATGTTTATTGTGGGCAAAAAAAGGTCTGATGTAGATTGAATTATATCAGACATAATTTTTCCTGCGTCCTATGTAGCAATACTCTT
>DKDC01000024.1 GCA_002451695.1 Prevotellaceae bacterium UBA6858
TACATCAGACCTTTTTTCTTCCGCTGCAAACATCTGAAAAACAACAACTTGCGAGAAACTTGCAATGACAGGTTAATTCTTTGCCAGTCAGCCGCTTATGGCAATCCGGGCAGTTTCCGTCCGGACTTTCGAAAATTCCGCATCGAAATGCCTTGGGTTTCGCGCAGTTGAATTAACTTTGCACAAACTTGCAATAAAAGTTTTTCAACTTCATTAATGAACTCCAGCGAAATAACCCGGCTTCTGACAGAAACCACCGACAGGCTGTCGCAAACCTCGACGATAAGGAAACTCTATCACCGCCACCGCCATTGCGACGCAATACCCTCCGGGCAGGTGCTTTCGGAAGTCGTTGACCTTTGCCGCGCCGTGCTCTTTCCGGGCTACTACGGCAAGTCCACCATAAACGCCGAGACCATGCTCTACACCATCGGCGTGAACGTGGAGCGGCTTTTCGACCTTCTCTGCCGTCAGGTGGAGGCGGCCCTGTGCTTTTCGGACGAGGGGCAGTGCAGCCGCTGTCTTGACGACATCGACCGCTGCGCCACGGAGATGACGGCAAAGCTCATAGAAAGGCTGCCCGGAATACGCGAGACGCTCGCCACCGACGTTGAGGCCGCCTTTCTCGGCGACCCCGCCGCAGAGAGCTATGCCGAGGTAATAAGCTGCTACCCCGCAATCAAGGCCCTGTCCAACTACCGCGTGGCCCACGCCCTCTACGAGATAGGCGTGCCGCTGCTGCCGAGGATACTCACCGAAATGGCCCACAGCGAAACCGGGATAGACATACACCCCGGGGCGCGGATAGGCAGGGGGTTCATGATCGACCACGGCACGGGTGTCGTGATAGGCGCAACGTGCGTGATAGGCGACAACGTGAAGCTCTACCAGGGCGTTACGCTCGGGGCGCGGAGCTTCCCGCTCGACGCCGAGGGCAATCCCATAAAGCGCATTCCGCGCCACCCCATTCTGGAAGACAACGTGATTGTGTATTCCAACGCCACCATTCTCGGCAGGATAAGGATTGGCAAGGGCGCGGTCATAGGCGGCAACATCTGGATTACGGACGACGTGCCGGCGGGGGCGCACATTTCACAAAAGAAACACACCACTCTGAAATAATTTTAATGGAACAGGAATTCGAACTCATCGCCAAGACCTTCCAGGGAATGGAGGACCTCTTGGTACAGGAGCTTGCCGAAGCAGGCGCGCAAAACATAAAGAAGGGACGGCGCGTGGTTTACTTCACCGGGGACACCGCAATGATGTACCGGGCAAACTACACGCTGCGCACTGCCATACGCATTCTCAAGCCGCTGAAGCACTTCAGCGCGGCAACGGCCGACGAGGTTTACAACACAGTGAGGAACTACGAATGGAAGAACATTCTCGACCTCAAGACAACTTTCGCCGTTGACGCGGTGGTTTACTCCGAAAACTTCAGCTACTCGAAGTTTGTGGCCTACAAGGTGAAGGACGCAATAGTTGACTACTTCCGCGAAAACTGCGGGCAGCGTCCCAACATCAGCGTCTCGAACCCCGACATACGCTTCCACATACACATATCCGATGACGACTGCACCCTTTCGCTCGACTCCTCGGGCGAGAGCCTGCACAAGCGCGGATACCGCAAGGCAAGCGTTGACGCGCCCATAAACGAGGTGCTCGCCGCAGGGCTTATCAAGCTCACGGGCTGGAGCGGGGAATGCGACTTCATCGACCCCATGTGCGGTTCGGGCACAATTCCCATCGAAGCCGGGCTTATAGCCAAGAACGTGGCACCGGGAAAATTCCGCAAGGAGTTCGCCTTCCAGAAATGGCCCGACTACAGCGAAAGCCTCTTCAACGAAATCAAGGAGGAGTGCGGGGCGCAGGAAGTTCCGTTCGACCACAGGATATACGCCTACGACATAGACGCAAACGCCGTAAAGGCTACAAAGGAAAACGTAATAGCCGCGCAGCTTGACGAGGACTTCGTTGTTGACCGCCGCGACTTCCGCGACTTCAAGCAGCCAGCCGCCAAAGCCATAATGGTGATGAACCCGCCATACGGCGTGAGGATAAAGAGCGATTCGGCACTCCCGCAGCTGTACAAGGCTATCGGCGAAAGGCTGAAGCACCAGTTTGTGGGCAACGAGGCGTGGATTATCTGCAACCACGAAGAGCTTTTCCAGAACATAGGCTTGAAGCCGAGCATAAAGATACCCCTGTTCAACGGCTCGCTCGACTGCCAGTTCCAGAAGTACCAGATTTTCGACGGCAAGCTCGACAAGTTCCGCAAGGACGGCAACGACATAAAAACCGACCGCGAACGCCGCGAAATGGCCGACCCCCACAGGTTCAAGCTCCACCGCGACTTCAAAAAGCGCATTGGCGAGGACGAAGAGGAGGACTACGGCGACATTCCCGACTATGTGGTTAGGAAACACCGCGAGTTTGAGGAAAACAACCGCCGCAAGGAACGCAGGCAATCGTATGGCGAACGCCGCGAAAGCCGTGGGGACGGCAGGGAACGCCGTCCGTTCCAGCGCGGAGACCGCAAACCATACGGAGGAGGCGGCAAGAGGTTCGAACACGACGACAGCCGTGGCGGATTTTCGCGCAGCCGCGATGACCGCAAGCCTTTCCCACGCGACCGCAAAGGCTCTGAGCGCGGCGGAGGGCGCGGAGGATTCCGTGGAAAGCGCGACGGCGGATTCCGAAAAGGAGGAGAGAGAAAAGGTTTCAGGGACTGAAGCAAATCCCAAGGCTTAAAACTACAGAAATGACATTAAAAAGAATATTCCTGACAATCCCGTTAATTTGCCTTATGACAATCCCGGCAGCCATGGCGCAGAAAAAACCGTTCACACTCGAAAACCTTCTTTGGGGAGGCGACTCGTACTGGAGCTGCCAGCCAAAAACTTTTTCGGCAACATGGTGGGGCGACAAACTTGTGAGGCAGGGCGTGGACGACTGCAAGCTGCTGACGGACGAAAAGGGACGGAAAACAAAGGAGACCGTACTCTTCACGCTCGAAAACCTTTACGCCTGCAAGGGCATCGACCCCGACGCAAAACCCTACAGCCTGCAAAACGCAAAATTCCCCGACGGCAAAAAAACAGAAGTGCTCATTGAGGCGGCGCACAAGGTTTACCTCATAGACTGGAAGGCAAAAAAAGTTGTGGCAAGCCGCGAAATCCCCGCCGGGGCAAGCAACCGCGACCTTAACCTGAAGAGCGGCAACGAGGCATACGTAAGCAACCGCAATCTGTACGTAATCACCCCGGAGGGAAAGAAACTGCAGATTTCCAAAGACGGCTCGCGCAACCTTGTTTACGGACAAAGCGTCCACCGCGACGAGTTCGGAATACGCAAAGGCACATTCTGGAGTCCCGCCGGCACAAAGCTCGCGTTCTACAAAATGGATCAGAGCATGGTTACCGACTATCCGCAGGTCAACATCACTCCCATTTGCGCCGACAACAACAAGGACAGCGCGGGAGTGTCGCGCATTGCAAAGGTTGAGCCAGACAAATACCCCATGGCGGGAGAGACGAGCCACAAGGTGTATGTAGGCGTGTTTGACGTTGCCAGCGGCAAAACCGTTTACCTGAAGACCGCCGACCCAACCGACAGGTATTTCACCAACATAAGCTGGTCGCCCGACGGGAATACTATCTACATTTTCGAGCTCAACCGCGACCAGAACCATATGCAGCTCATTTCGTACGATGCCGCATCGGGCGGAAAGAAAGACATAATATTCGAGGAACGCAACGACAAATACGTGGAGCCGCAACACCCGCTCGTGTTCCTGCCGTGGGACAACGGCAAATTCCTGTTCCAAAGCCGCCGCGACGGTTACAACCATTTCTACACCTACGACCTTGCCGGCAAAACCACAATCCAGCTCACGAAAGGCAAGTTTGAGGTGCAGGAATTTCTCGGCTTCAACAGCGCGGCAAAAAGCGTTGTTTACACTTCAAACGAGGCAAACCCCATTCAGGAGAACGTTTACGCCGTGGGCGAAAACAGGAAACGCACAGCCCTTGACGACGGCGAAGGCGTTCACAGTGCGGTTCTCTCTGCATCGGGCAAATTTGTTTTCGATCGCGGCGCTTCACCGAGGCTTGCAAGGTACATCTGCGTGGCAAACACTTCCACTGCCGTGCGCACCGAACTGGAAACTCTCGAAAAGCATCCGTGGGAGGAGCAGTTCAACATGCCGCAGATTTCAAGCGGCACCATAAAGGCGGCTGACGGTGCCACAGACCTTTACTACCGGCTGGTGAAACCCGTGAACTTCGACCCGGCAAAAAAATACCCCGCCGTGGTTTACGTTTACGGCGGTCCGCACGCGCACAACATATACGGAAACCATTTCTACGGCCTTCGCGGCTGGGAGGCGTATATGGCGCAAAAAGGCTACGTAATCTTCGTGCTCGACAACCGGGGCTCGGAAAACCGGGGCTTCGAATTTGAGAGCGTAACTTTCCGCCACCTTGGCGATGAGGAGATGAAAGACCAGCTAAAGGGCGTTGAGTTCCTGAAATCGCTGCCCTACGTTGACGGCGACAAGCTAGGGGTTCACGGCTGGAGCTACGGCGGCTTCATGACAACCAACCTCATGTGCACCTACCCCGACGTGTTCAAGGTGGGAGTTGCCGGCGGGCCCGTAATCGACTGGAAATATTACGAGGTGATGTACGGAGAACGCTACATGGACACCCCGCAGGCAAACCCCGAGGGATACAATGGCAGCAACCTGCTGCTGAAGGCTAAAAACCTCAAGGGCCGCCTGCAAATCATCAACGGCTACAACGACCCCACCTGCGTTCCGCAGCACAGCTTCGCATTCCTGCGCGCTTGCGAGGATGCGGGAGTTCAGCTCGACTATTTCACATATCCCAACCAGGGACACAACATGATGGGCAGGGACATGATACACCTTCACGAACGCATAACGCGGTATTTCACCGATTTCCTGAAATAACAAGCCGTTCACAAACATGCCGCGCCGGAAATCAGTTGCATTTTCCGGCGCGTCCGTTTTAAGGCGAACCGCCATGACCATAAAGGGCGACACTAATTTCTCAGACAAGGCTTTGCTGCTGCTGTTCCTCCCCATTGCGGGCGAATTGGCTCTCCACTACACCGTGGGCATCTTCGACTCCATGATGGTTTCGAGCGTCGGCGAGGCTGCCGTGTCGGGCGTGTCGCTCATGGACTTCGTGATTTCCTTTTTCAACAGCCTGCTCACGGCGTTGGCGGTGGGCGGCGGCGTGGTTGTGGGGCAGCATTTGGGCAACTCGCAGCACAAGGAGAGTTCGGGCGCGGCAATGCAGACAATGCTGCTGCTCACCGCCTCCGGGCTTGCACTGTGCGCCATAGCCCTCGCCCTGCAGCCGCTGATAGTCAACAGCCTGTTCGGCAACCTCGCCCCCGAAGTGCGCCGCCACGCCTCGGTGTACTTCCGCATCACTGCCTTTTCCCTGCCCTTTCTCGGCATATACAGTGCCGCTTCCGCCGTGTTCCGCGCCCACGGCAACACAGCCCTGCCGCTGCGCATAATGATTGCCGCCAACCTGCTCAACGTGGCTGGAAACGCATTCACAATATATATAATGAATATGGAGACGCAGGGAGTGGCAATCTCAACCCTTGGGGCGCGTGTGTTATCCGCTGCCCTGATAACCGCGATGCTCCTGCGCCAAACGCCGCGCAGGGAAATGCCCGCCCTCATGCGCCCCTCCCTCCCCACAGCCCGCAGGATAATATGCCTTGGAATACCCTACAGCTTTGAAAACGGAATGTTCTATCTCGGCAGAGTGCTGGTGCTGACAATGGTTGCGTCATTCGGAACGGCATCCATAGCCGCAAACGCCGTGGCACAGGCGATAGTCCTCTTCCAAGTGCTCCCGGGAATGGCGGCTGTTACAGGAATAACAGTCGTAGTGTCGCGCTGCGTGGGGGCGGGGGACTACAGAAAAGCCGAACACTACAACAACAGGATTGCCTGCGGCATATACATCCTCCATTTTGCAAGCTGTCTTATTGTAACGGCGCTCCTCCCCCTCATAATGCACCTCTACAGCCTTTCGCCCGAAGCCACGCGCCTCACGGAGCGCATCGTGATGCTCCACGCCGCCTTCACGGTGGCAGTGTGGCCCGCAAGCTACGCCCTTCCTGCCACATTCCGCGCCGCCGGCGACACGCGCTTCCCAATGGTTGTGAGCGTGAGCTGCATGCTGCTCTGCCGCGTGGGCTTCTCCTACATCCTGGGCATACGCCTCGGAATGGGCGTTGTGGGGATTTGGCTCGGAATGTTCGGCGACTGGGTTGTAAAAGGCGCGATATTCCTCATGCGCTACCGCAGCCGCAAATGGCAAAACTTCCGCCTTGTAAACTAACCCCCAATTTCTTCAGGAAAAACCACATTTGACATAGGAAAAACAATGTCCTATGTAGGAAAAATTATGTCTGAT
>DKDC01000010.1:0-5065 GCA_002451695.1 Prevotellaceae bacterium UBA6858
ATAGGACATAGTTTTTCCTGCGTCAAATGTAGTTTTCGTGGGGTCATGAAAAACCTGCCGTCTTTGCTTTTGCGGGAATTGCAGGGGCGCATTGCACACGTCCTGCCCGCCACCGCATGAACCCCACAGCAAACCGCCGCCGCGACATTGCCAAACGGCGCAATTCGTGCGGGGGCGTTGGCTGCGCAAACTCTGGCTGCGGGGGCGCTTTCATCCGCAGCCTTGATAATACTTTCTTAATGGGAAAGTCATAGGCTCTTAGCGGCGGCGCAACCTTGCGGTAACAAGCCGCCAGTATTTTTGCAGGTGTAAAAACAGTGTCCGCCCCGGGTTTGGGGAATATGCGGAAATAATAAGTTACCAATAAATTAACACGATGAGATTTGATGTAAAAACAGCGGTCGCCTCAATGTTGCTGCTTATGGTTTGCTTCGGGTCCGCCGGCGCCCAGCGGCTGACAGGGGTTGTGGTTGACAAAAAAACCAACGACACGCTCATAGGGGCGATAGTGTCGGTTGAAGGCAGCAATATCAGGGTGGCCACCGATATGTCCGGCATCTTCAAGATTTCCGGCTTGAAGAAGGGCAGCTACAATTTGTCAGTAACATATATAGGCTACAAGCCGCAGCGGCTGGAGGGCGTTGCGGTGAAAGACGCCCAGGCGGGCGACACGCTGCGCATAGCCATGGAACCCGATGCGCAGAAACTGAAGGGTGTGGTTGTTACGGCCGTTGAGCGCCGCAACACAGACGCGGCCATGGTGAGGGCGGCGAAAAACAGTTCCGTTATAGTGAGCAACGTGTCGGCGCAGGAGATAAGCCGCACGCAGGACACCAATGCGGGCGAGGTGATAAGGCGCGTTCCCGGGGTGAGCCTCATCGACGACAAGTTTGTAATGGTGCGCGGCCTTTCCCAGCGCTACAACAACGTGTGGGTGAACGGCGGGGCTGTGCCGAGCAGCGAGGCCGATTCGAGGGCGTTCTCGTTTGACATGATACCGAGCTCGCAGATTGACAATCTGACAATAGTGAAATCGCCCGCTGCGGAATATCCTGCCGACTATTCGGGCGGTTTCATAAAGGTTGACACGAAAGAAATACCGGAGGATGACAACACGCAGTTTTCCGTGGGCGGCAATTGGAACACTTCGTCGGTTTTCCGTAATTTCTCCCACTCAAAAGGTTCTTCCTGGGACTTTCTCGGGTTCGGACTTGGCATGAGGAATTTGCAGGGCGGAATAAACTCCTCCCTGCATCCGCTGCTTGGCAGCGGCGGCCAGCCCTTGGGCGACAACATTTACTCTCTCAAGGGCAACGGCCTCAATAATTCCTGGGATGTGAAGAGCATGAAGCCTTTGGGCGACATAAAGCTTGGCGCGAGCTTGAACCGCCGGTGGACGCTCGGCTCAGGCAAGCTCGGACTGCTTGCCGCCTTGAACTACACAAACGAATACCGCACATACAAAAACATGAAGAACAACCTGTTTGGCATATATGATGTGGCCAACGACAGGGAAAACTACCTGCGCAACTCGGTTGACGACCAATACAACAACAACGTGCGCCTGGGGGCGATGCTCAACCTTACATTCCTTTCAAAGGAAGGGAAGCACAAGTATCAGATGAGGAACATATTCAATCAGCTTTCCACAAGCCGTTACACATGGCGCGAGGGAATAAGCGCTCAGTCCGACATGGAACACAGTGCGGAATACTATTACCGCAGCCGGGCCGCATATAACGGGCAGCTCACCGGCAAGCACAAATTCGCCAACGACGCCCTTGACTGGAGCGCAGGCTATGCGTATGCCAACCGTTACATCCCAGACCGCAGGCGCTACCTGCTCAACGACATTGACGACCCCGGCACAGTTGCCCTGCATACCGGCAATGACGTTTCCAGAGAATGGACCCAGCTTGACGAACACATATTCTCGTTGGGCGTGAACGACAGGCACAAGTTCAAATTCGGAGAATGGAGTCCCGAACTGCTTTTTGGCGGCTATGGCGAATACCGCACCCGCGAATACCTGACGCGCTCGTTCTACTACCAGTGGAATCCGTCGGACAACACCCTGCCGGCAGGCTTCAAGCGCATGGACATAATGCAGCTGCTGGGCAGCGCTGATTATATGGGCGCAGAGGGACTCTACCTGTTTGAACAACAGCAGATGCGCAACAATTATCGCGGACACAACACTCTTGGTGCGGGATATTTCTCCATGTCGCTGCCGTTCGGCAAGTTTGACGTTCATGCCGGCGTGCGTTTCGAGCATAACGACATGGAGCTTATATCCAACACCCGCGACTATGAGAAAAGCGAGTCAAGCCGACATTACCGCACTGATGACTTTTTCCCATCCGTAAATTCAACATACAAGCTTGATGAGAAAAACCAGTTGCGCCTGTCTTACGGACGGAGCATAAACCGGCCGGAGTTCCGCGAGGTGTCCCCGTCTGTTTACTACGATTTCGACCTTGCGAGCGATGTTAAGGGAAACACCGGGCTGAAAAGCTGCCACATCGACAATTTAGACTTGCGCTATGAGTTCTATCCCTCGCACGGAGAGGTTGTGTCGCTTGCAGCTTTCTACAAGCATTTCGATTCTCCCATAGAATGGACCTATGTTGTGGCGGGCGGGACGAACCTGACGTATTCCTATGAAAACGCCAAAAGCTCCGACAACTACGGCGTTGAGCTTGACATACGCAAGGACTTGGGCTTCCTCGGACTGCGCGGGTTCAGCTGGTCTTTCAACGGAGCCCTGATAAAGAGCCGCGTAAAGTTCAGCAAGGGCTCCAAAGAGGAAAGCCGCCCCATGCAGGGGCAGTCGCCGTATCTTGTGAACACGGGCATTTTCTACAAGAACGAAAAGAAAATGATAGACGTGGCTCTTCTTTACAACCGGATAGGCAAAAGAATAATAGGAGTGGGCAGAAGCGAGGGCAGCACTGCGGCCGAGGACAACGCCCGCGTGCCGCACAGCTACGAGATGCCGCGCAATGTGCTCGACCTTTCGTTTGGGAAAAAGTGGGGCGCGCATTGGGAGCTGAAGGTTAATGTGCGCGACATACTTGCGGAGAAAGTGTATTACAAGCAGTTTGACCACGCGGTATATCCTGACGGAAGCCGCAAGAAAGTCGAGGAGGTGGCGCGCTGCTACAGGCCGGGGCGCAACATAGGGGTTACCCTGCTTTACAAACTGTAAGGCATGAAAAATATAAGGAACATTGTTTAATCAATAAATACATTACAAAATGAGAAAGTTGAATTTAAGTGTATTTGCAGGAGCTTTGGCGCTGGCGGCGGTTTTTTCCGGCTGCAGCGATGACAACGGCGGCTCAAAGTCGTCTTACAAAAAGTGGGACGACAACGGTGCCACAGCTTGCGACCACATACTGTTTGGCGCGGACGGCAAGGACAATCCCAACGGCGCTGTCATAGGCAACGGTGATCAGGAGTTTGTGTTCAAAGGCAAGCAGACGCTGAAAAAGGGGACGTACACCCTTAAGGGCTGGGTTTACATAGGCAGCGGCGCGGAGCTTACAATCGAGCCGGGCACTGTAATCAAGGGCGACAAAAACTCGAAGGCCTCCCTTGTGGTTGAGCCGGGCGGAAAACTGATTGCACAGGGAAGCGCATCGGAGCCTATCGTGTTCACATCGGCTCAGGAAGCGGGCAAACGCCGCCCCGGCGACTGGGGAGGTGTCGTAATATTGGGCAAGGCCCGCAACAACAAGGGGGAGATGATAGTTGAGGGCGGCCTTCGCACAAAGCACGGCGGAAACGACGACGCCGACAATTCGGGCGTGCTGAGCTATGTGCGCATTGAATTTGCCGGCTATCCGTTCAAGGCAGACCAGGAAATTAACGGCCTTACATTGGGCAGCGTCGGCTCTGGCACGAAAATAGACCACGTGCAGGTGTCATATTCAAACGATGACTCCTACGAGTGGTTCGGCGGAGACGTAAATTGCAAATACCTTGTGGCATACAAAGGCTGGGATGATGACTTCGACACCGACAACGGCTTTTCCGGCAAGGTTCAGTTCGGCTTGTCGGTGCGCGATCCGAGAATTGCCGACGGAAGTCAAAGCAACGGTTTCGAGAGCGACAACTGCAGCGACGGTGCGCAGGTTACCCCCTGCACCGCCCCTGTTTTCTCCAACATAACGTTTGTGGGCCCCAAGTGTGCCGCAGGTTTTGAAAATTCCGGCTCGTACATCACGGCCGGCGACTATTTCCCCAACAACGGCTCGGCTCTCGGCAAATTCCAGGCAGGAATGCACATACGCCGCTCGTCCCGCCTGAATTGCGTGAACTCGGTGATTACCGACTGGCCCGTAGGTCTTATACTCGACGGTGAGAAAGGTGACACTCCGGCTCAGGCTAGTGCCGGCAAGCTCCGTCTGCAGAACATTTATATAGCCAATGCGGATATTATAGGCAGCGATGCAAACAAATGCTATGAGGACAAGGAGTATGACTACAAGACCAAGACGGTAAAGGAAGACAGCGAGATGTCTTTGTCGCACAAGTTCTTTGTGGCACAGGCGGGCAACAAGTATTTTGACGACAAGGCTGCAATGAAGCTCGCCGACGGCAAGGGCGTGGGCGTTCCTTTCATGCCGCAGGCAGGCAGCATACTTTTCGGCGCGCAGAATTTTGACGGCCTTGACAGCTGGTTTGACGCGGTGGGCTATATCGGGGCGTTTGCCGAAGGCGACACATGGCTTGACGGGTGGACAAATTTCGATCCGCAGAACACAAAATATTAATGCCTTTCCCAGACGGGAGCATCGGATAACGGTTGCACGTAGCGGCGGCCTCTTTGCAAACAGCGGAGAGGCCGCCTTTGTGTCATGCCCCCCGGCGTCCCCATATGCCAAGTCCGCCGTAGCGCAGGGCGGAGCGCCGCCGGAAATGTGTAACGTGTTGGGTTACAGGGGAATGCCCACAAAAAGAATGTACTGTGTAAGGTTTTGTTTTTCAGATGTTTGCAAGTGGCGAAAAAAGGTCTGATGTAGAAAAAATTATATCAGACATAATTTTTCCTGCATAGGAC
>DKDC01000010.1:5102-8341 GCA_002451695.1 Prevotellaceae bacterium UBA6858
CCTGCGTCCGATGTAGTTTTTGGGGTATTGGGAAAAGGGCATTCGGTTGGGGAGGTGCGCCATTTGCAGGGGCGGCGGCAACCGCCCGAAACCGCATGACGGAAAAAAGAAATGTTTTTGGGCTTAAACCACGCGCCGTTCAGCGGAAAAACATTACTTTTGCTATGAGTAAAAACGTAAAATACTTAAACGCATGACTTTTACCGATATTTGCCGACAAGTTTTCCGTCAGGCGATAACAGACTACCATCAGTCGGACAACGTGGACTCCGCAATGCAGAACCCTTATCCCGAGGGCGACATTAAGTATGAGTTGTACACAAAGGAATGGATAGACACCGTGCAGTGGCATTTGGAGGACATTATACGCGACCCGAAAATCAAGCCCGCCACCGCGCTCGAGATAAAGCGCAGGATAGACCGCAGCAACCAGGCGCGCACCGATCTCGTGGAGCGCATAGACTGCTATTTCCTGACAAAGTTCAAGGACGTGAAGCCTCTGGCCGGCGCCACGATAAACACCGAAAGCCCGGCGTGGGCTATAGACCGCCTGGCAATCCTTGCCCTGAAGATTTACCACATGAGGATTGAGGCGGAGAGAAAGGACGCTTCGGAGGAACACCGCAGCCGCTGCCGGGAGAAGCTCAACGTTCTTACGGAGCAGCAGAAGGACCTTTCCGCAGCCATAGACACGCTGCTTGACGACATAGCGGCCGGGCGCAAGTACATGAAGGTTTACAAGCAGATGAAGATGTACAACGACAAGGACACCAACCCGGTGCTCTATGCCGCAGGGAAGTAAAAAGTCTCCGCAATGCCCGCAGATTTGTTCAATTACCACAGGCGCACAACGCACAATGTGCACGTGGGGCGCACTCCGCTGGGAAGCAACAACCCCATAAGACTGCAAAGCATGAACACCACCTCCACCGACGACGTGGGCGGGAGCGTGGAGCAGGCGGCGCGCATCGTGCGTGCCGGGGCGGATTACGTGAGGCTCACCACGCAGGGAATGCGCGAGGTGGAGAACCTCGCGAAGATACACGGGGAGCTTCGGGGAATGCGCATCAAAACCCCGCTGGTTGCCGATGTGCATTTCAACCCTGCCGTTGCCGATGCGGCGGCAAAGGTTGTGGAGGCCGTGAGAATCAATCCCGGGAACTACGTTGACCCGGCGCGTGTGTTCAAGCATATGGAATACACCGACGAAGAATACTCCGCAGAACTGCGGAGACTTGAGGAAAGGTTTGTGCAGCTGCTCGAAATCTGCAAAAGCCACCGCACGGCACTGCGGATAGGCGTTAACCACGGCTCGCTGTCCGACAGGATAATGAGCCGGTACGGCGACACCCCTGCGGGAATAGTGGAGAGCTGCATGGAGTTCCTGCGGGTTTGCGTGAGGCACGGCTTCCTCGATGTAGTGGTGTCGATAAAGGCAAGCAACCCTGTTGTGATGGTGCAGTCGGTAAGGCTGCTCGTGAAAACAATGGACGAGGAGGGGATGAAGTTCCCGCTCCACCTTGGCGTAACCGAAGCCGGGGAGGGTGAGGACGGACGCATAAAGAGCGCGTTGGGGATAGGCGCGCTGCTGAACGACGGCATGGGCGACACAATCAGGGTGTCGCTGTCGGAAGAGCCGGAGCGCGAAATCCCCGTGGCACGCAAACTGGTGCGCCACATACTTTACCGCCGTGGCAAGAAGCGCATATCCGGGCTCGCGCCCGAAGGCTTCAACTATATATGCCCCGAACGCCGCGCCACGCGCCCTGTGATGAACATTGGCGGGGACAACGTGCCTGTTGTGGTGGGTGTGAACTCTACGGCGGGGGACTACGGAATTGACAACCGCCCCGACTACGTTTACATTGGCGGCTTTGACTCAACCAAGACATACGACCCGGCGATGAACTACATTGTTGACGGCCCTAACTACGACGGCCGCCCGAATGTGTTCCCGCTCTACACGCCCGACAACATTAAGATGCTGCCCGAAATCGCCGCCCCGCTGAAATTCATCGAGGTTGTGCCGTTTTTCTTCAATGACGAGATAACCGAATGTCTGCGCGATAACCCCGACGCGGTGCTTGTGATACGCAGCGACTCGCGCAACTCGCTTGGCGAGACACGCGCCATTATCCATTCGCTCACCCGGGCGGGTGTCAGGAACCCTGTGATATTCTGCAAGGCATACGGCTTTTCCGCCGCCCAAAGGGAGGATTTCGAGATAGCCTCCTCCGCCGATTTAAGCAACTTGCTTTTCGACAGGCTCATTGACGGGATATGCGTTTACGAGAACCACGAAGAAAAGGCCAACAAAATAGCGCAAAAGGACGTTCTCTCCACGGAGTTTTCCATACTCCAGGCGGTGCGCCAACGCATAACCAAGACGGAATATATAAGCTGCCCGGGCTGCGGCCGCACACTCTACAACCTGCAAGAGACGATAGCCCGCGTAAAGGCTGCCACTCAGGGTATGAAAGGGCTGAAAATAGCGATAATGGGCTGCATAGTCAACGGACCGGGCGAGATGGCCGACGCGGATTACGGATATGTGGGTGCGGCTCGCGGCAAGGTGAGCCTGTATCGCAGAAAGGAATGCGTGGAGCGCAACATACCCGAAGAGGAAGCCGTTGGGCATCTGCTCGCACTTATAAGAAACGACAGGGAATAGTACCGGCGGCGAGCATACCGCGTTAGAAATGCAACGTTTGCATATCGAATTTGCAGACAGCCTGACAGGCTCGGCACAACATGGCGCAATGTGCAAAACATTTTAGAAAGTTTAATCATTAAACCGTGCGGGCTTCGGCGGGCAAACCGATAAAATTACTATTTTTGCAGTGGTCAAAAGCGCAAGATTGCGCCTGACAAAACAGAATACTTTTATAAAAACATAGATTATGGAATACGTAACAAACGAAAAACTTACCATTGTCGGCGCAGCCGGAATGATAGGATCAAACATGGTGCAGACGGCGCTGATGCTTAAGCTCACACCTAACATTTGCCTTTACGACGTATTCTCAGCCGAAGGCGTGGCTGAGGAAATGCGCCAAAGCGGTTTCGACGACGCGAACATCGTTTCCACAACTGATGCCAAGGAAGCCTTCACAGACGCAAAATACATCATATCCTCGGGCGGCGCGCCCCGAAAGGAGGGAATGACGCGCGAAGACCTTCTTGCCGGCAACTCAAAGGCTGCGCAGGAACTCGGCGAGAACATCAAGAAATATTGCCCC
>DKDC01000010.1:8447-10720 GCA_002451695.1 Prevotellaceae bacterium UBA6858
GCCAAATCAGGTTGCCACTCTCGCAGCCCTCGACTCAACACGCCTCAAAGGCGCGCTCGCAAAACACTTCGGCGTTAGCCAGGCAGTTGTAAAGAACGCGTACACCTATGGCGGACACGGCGAGAAGATGGCAGTGTTTGCTTCTCCCACCACAGTTGACGGCGTTAAGCTGCTCGACGTTATAGCCGGCAAGGCAACCGTAAACGGCAAGGGGCTCACCGCAGAGGAATGGAAGCAGATGCAGGTTGACGTAACCAAGGGCGGCGCAAAAATTATCGAACTCCGCCGCCGCAGCTCGTTCCAAAGCCCGTCGTATCTGGCTGTGAAGATGATCGAAGGCGCAATGGGCGGCGAGGAGTTCAACTACCCCGCAGGAACATACGCCGACACGGCACGCTACCACCACGTCATGATGGCAATGCCCTCGCGCATAACGTCTGACGGCGTTTACACCAAGCCCGTAATCGGCACAAAGGAGGAAATCGCAAATCTCGATGCAAGCTACGAACACTTGCAGAGCATGCGCGACCAGGTTATCGGAATGGGCGTGCTGCCTCCTGTGGAGAAGTGGAGCGAACTTAACCCCAACCTCTGATTGCGGTTATTCCCATAAGAATGCGACAATCCGTGGCACAGATGTGCTGCGGATTTTTTTTGCCGCGCCGCGCCGGGGCTTGTCCTAAAAAACTAAGCCGGATGTTTGGCGGAAAAGAATAAAAAGCTACTTTTGCATTTGGTGAACCATATAAACTCAGAGACATGAAAAAAGCTTTCTTTGCAATGATATTGCTTGCGGTGGCGTCGTATGCCGGCGCACAGACAAACGAACCTGTTACACTGCCCATGCCAATTGAGGCCCAGCGTCCCGTGGCTGTCCAGCAGCCGCGCTTCGGCTATCTCGACTACCGCGCAGTGTTCGAGTCGATGCCCGAGTACGCCGAGGCGCAGAAGAGCCTTGCGGAAATCAAGGCGAAGTATGACACCGAGACCGCCCACAACGAGGAGACGTTCAAGCGTATGTACCTCGAGTTCCTGCAAGGGCAGAAGGATTTCCCGCAGACAATCATGCTGAAACGCCAGAAGGAACTGCAGGAGGCGATGGAAAGCGGCGTGAAATTCCGCAACCAGGTGGCGGACCTGCTCACCAAGGCGCAGCAGGATCTTGAAAAGCCTTTGGTGGCACGGCTCGACAGCGCGATTTCGCTTGTGGGTATGGAGCGCGGATACGACGTGATTATAAACACGGGCGAAAGGGGATTTCCTTTCATAAACAAGATTACGGGCGAGGACGTAACGCTGCTTGTCAAGGAAAAGCTTGCGGCCATAAAGCCATGAGCATTCCCGGAAGCGGACCGATAGGGGTGTTCGACAGCGGGTATGGCGGGCTTACCATATTGCGCCGCATACGCAAGTTGCTGCCGCAGTATGACTATGTGTTTTTGGGCGACAACGCACGCGCCCCGTATGGCACACGTTCCTTTGAGATTGTTTACCAGTTCACGCTCGAGGCGGTCAGGACGCTGTTCGGGCGCGGCTGCCGCCTCGTGATACTCGCCTGCAACACTGCTTCGGCAAAGGCCCTGCGCACGATACAGCAGAACGACCTGCCGCAGACAGACCCCGAAAGAAGGGTGCTGGGCGTTATACGCCCCACGGTCGAGGCCATAGGCGGCATAACGCGCAAACGCCACGTGGGAGTGCTCGCGACGGCCGGCACAATACATTCCCGGTCCTACGACATGGAAATAGGCAAGCTCTTTCCCGACATAAAGGTTACGGGGCAGGAGTGTCCCATGTGGGTTCCGATAATCGAAAACCGCGAATACGCCTCGCCCGGGGCTGATTATTTCGTCAGGGAATACATTGACAAACTGCTTGAAAAAGACCCCGAAATAGACACCATCATACTCGGCTGCACCCACTATCCGCTCATGATTGACAAGATAAGGCAATACACGCCCGACGGCATACAGCTCGTGCCGCAGGGCGAATATGTGGCGAAAAGCCTTGCCGACTATCTTTCGCGTCATGCCGACATGGCGGCGCGGTGCACCAAGGGCGGCAAGTGCGAGTATTTCACGACAGAAGACCCGCAGCAGTTCAGCCCCTCAGCCTCCGTGTTCATGTGCGACAACGTGGAGGCGCAGCAAATTTCGTTGCAGTAACCTGTGTTTTTCGGCAAATCAGGAAACTACCCGCCGCAATGGCGTATGCAATACACGTTATAAACGCACAAACAAATATTAATCAAGAAATTGCGCCTCCGTAGGGGC
>DKDC01000001.1:0-11090 GCA_002451695.1 Prevotellaceae bacterium UBA6858
AAAACTTTTTGCCGCGTTCCCACGGTTATGCCTGATATTTTTCCCCGCAGACTGCACCATCGGCAAACGAATGAGATTACAAAGTTCGGGCGTGCGTACTTAGAAAATGCAAAATCCCAAAAACATCCGCCTGCTTGCTCCGCAACAGGCTAAAACGCAATTAACAAGAAAACCATTTCCGTTATCGCCCGCCATTGTCAAGGATTTGTTTTATTTTTGTATGCGGCAACAAAGCCAAAACAGATAACAAACAATAAGCGGATTAAAGTGCCGCTTTTTGTAAAAATTGCCTTTGAACAGGCAATCAATAATAGTGAGGCAAAATGACAACAAAAGAAATTGACGAATGCTCTTTGGCTAATGCCCACCGCCTTTTTGAGTCAGGCGATATAAACAATATACCTGTTGGCACAACTGCAGGACTACAACAGATACACCGTTATCTGTTTGATGGGCTGTATTCGTTTGCAGGCGTTATCCGTGACAAGAATATTGCAAAGGGCGGCTTCCGCTTTGCCAATTCGCTCTATCTTGACGCAGCCCTTTCTGCCGTAGAGAAGATGCCTGAAGACACTTTTGAGCACATCATTGAAAAGTATGTCGAAATGAACGTGTGCCACCCCTTCATGGAGGGTAACGGTCGCTCCACCCGCATCTGGCTCGACATGATGCTTAAACGCTCGCTTGGCAAAGTGGTCAACTGGCAGTATGTGGACAAGGACAAATATCTCTCGGCCATGGAACGCTCCCCAATCAACGACCTCGAACTGCGCTACCTGCTCAATCAGAACCTTACCCCCGACACGGAGAACCGCGAAGTGATATTCAAGGGCATTGAGCAGAGTTATTATTATGAGGGATATGAGAAATAAACAAAAACAGGATTTATAATTATCGGTATCCGCTAAAACTTTTTACAAGCAAAAACAGCGGCAGGCACTGCGCCGGAACGTGTGTCTGCCGCTGTTTTCCCCCAGGCTTATGTCAGTCGAGCACCATGTCGAATTGGTCGCATTCGCCTGTGCGGTGCGCGAATTGCTTTGTTGTTGGCGATATTCCGAAAAGGGCTGAATATGTACTCACCTTTACGGTTTTGCCGTCGGGCATGAACTCGAGTATTCTCAGCCAGCCGTCGCCGCCGTTGCCTTCCCAGCCGCCGCCAAGAATCTGGACGTTGAACATCATCTGGTGGACGGTTTTTCCGGCATCGTTCTTGTCCTTGCGGTATGCAACGCTTTCCTCGAACGAGCCGGGGACACCCGTGTGTCCGCAAAACACAAAGCGTATGTTGGGGGTGCACTTAACGAGCTTGTCCCAAATGCCCTGCCCCCAGTTGTGGGGTTCTATTTTGTAGTTTTCATTGTCCGTGCGTTTTGCAGTCTTTTGGCGCAAGAATGTATGGGTAAGCAGAATTACCTTGTGGCTTTTGTATTTCTCGCTGTCGCAAAGTTTTTTTGCCCAATCAAGCACCGCATCGCGCGGCGCCCACTCAACGGCAATCACAAGCAGGTCGCCCCAGTTCTTGTCCTTGAAAGCGTATGCCGAGTTTTCGAGCGAGGCCTTTCCCTCCCTGTTCGGGAAAGCCGCCACAAGACAGTCCGCCCATTTTGAGTTTCTCTCCACAGGGAAATATTCGGGGAAATGGGTGAATATCTCGTCCCCGCGTGTATAGCCGTACTCGTGGTTTCCTGTGGAGATGATATAGGGCACCTTGTTGTCAAGGCGTGCCAAGCTGCGCGACGCGCTTTCCCACATTTGGCGGCTTGTCTGGTTGAGCATGGAGCGGTTCAGCACAATGTTGTCGTTTTGCTCCACAAGGTCTCCCGTAACAAGCACAGCCTTTATGTTGAGGTTTTCGATGTTGTCGGCACACCACAACGTTGTAAGCTCAAATAGCGGCTGGTTGATGTCATACTTTGTGTAGCCCTGCGGGTCGCCGAGCAAAATCATGCTGAATGAGTTCTTGTCGTTAAGCTGCTGACGGTCGGCGCGGCTTTGCGCCCCAGCCGTTACGCCCGCCACAAGGCAGAGCGGGAATAGGATTTTTTTTAAGTCCATTGTTTTGTTTTTATTATATGTTTGTCTGTTTATTCATTTTCTGAAACAAAGCCGGCGGTAATCACAATAAGCGCAAACCTTGCCGTTGTTGCAAGGAGCGAAAGGCTTTGACAAATCAAATATGTCATCGACAATACGCTGCACTTCCTCACGCACATCATCGCGCACTTCGTAGAAGCCGCCCAGCACCGTCTTGTTTATGCTTATGCACGGTTCAAAATCGTCCTTGGCCATTGCCGTGATGAAATACAACTCAGGCCTTATCACTTCTGCCCTTAGCACGTTGTCGAGCGCAAGCGAATAGACCAAGGTCTGCAACACATAATTGTAATGTTTCTGCGAGTCGGGCTTTGAGAACACTTCGTGCAGGTTTGCCGCCTTGACCGCCCCGCCCCATTTGCCGGTCTTGTAGTCAACCACCACATACACGCCGTCCTTTATGTGCACGCGGTCGAACTTACCGCCCACATTTACGGTATATCCGCCTTTTGAGGTGAAAGGCACGTAGAGGAACTTCTCTATATATTGCGGCACTATGTCGAACGGGGCATTGGCGGCATCGTAGCGCAGCACGTCCTTCAGGTATTTCATTATTATGCCGCGTATCACGCTGTTGTCCGCAACATTTGAATCCCCGAAAGCCCTTCTGACGCATTCCGAAAGATACGCAAGCCTTTTGTCAGCCAAATCCTGCTCTATTGTGGAACGCTCTATATGCGTGCTTGGCTTGTTTTCGTAATATTGTTGTATTGAGTCATGGAATATCGTGCCGAAAAGATTTTGCGGCATTTTTTCGGCATCCGGCTTGGGGGCGCGCAGCCGCGCCACCTTGTTATAATAAAACCTCAAAGGGCATTCCACATACATATATAATGGCGTTGCCTCGAGCGACTTTATTTTCTGCAGCATCTGCGGAGACTTTCTGACCTCCTGCGGCATATACTCGCGCAACACCGCTTTCCCGACAATGGTTTCCGCGTTGCAGCCGCGCCTTATCTGCCCTGCAAGCATCTGTAATATGTACCGCGACATCTCACGGCTTCCCATCGCTGTTGACGAAGAGGAATACGCCACGGAGATGTTCGGCGTGCGCTCCAGCAAGCGGAAAAAGTTGTACGCCGCCACGCTGCCGTTATTCAGCACGGGCAAGCCGTACGCCGAGCGCACCGCGTTGGGGAGCATGGTTGGGCGGCGCTTTGTTTGCGGAAGCGAACCCTCGTTGCAGTCGAGCAAAAGAACGTTGTCGAAATCAATCGTGCGGGTGTCCTGAAGGTTAATGACATCAACACGCCGCCTGCCGCATGAAATGGGTTTGCTGTCGCCGACATCGCCTCCGCTTCCGTCTCCACCTGCGGCATACTGTGACTTGAATATCATAGCAGCTACACGCGGCGAAACTTTCAAATTTTTGTTTTTTTCCAATAACGCCCACACTGTGTTTACCGCAGTTTTTGCAGCCTCCAACGAAACTTTCTCATTCGCGCTATCTTCGTCCTCGTCGGTCTTTATCCCATCTTCTGTCTCTTTTTTCAACGCCGCAACCATAGTACGCCCGTCGTACTCCACCGCACCTTCGTGATTTTTTATTTCGGCATCGATAAAGCGCATCAGTTTGGCATACACCGAAGTCTGCGCCAGCGCACATGGGATTCTGAAGTCAAAATCCCCGCAGGGCAGAAAATGGTGCAGCATTCCAACAATCCCCTCGTCCATTGGGATTATCGCCGTAAAGTCATCTTTTGCAGGTTTTACTGTTTCGAGCCATTTTGCCACGTATGCCGCCTCTCCGCTTTGCGTGGAACTTTCCACAATCTTCACGGCAGGCAATTTTTCATTCTCGCACGGAGGAATCCAACCACCGAATGTTTTCAGATTTGCGCGAATGTCGGAAACCGCAACGTTGTCCCCGTCAACAAATCCCGGAGTGTAGTCCCAAAAGAAATCAGCACGTCCCTGCTCCTTCAAATGCCTCATCACGCGCCTTTCTGCCCCGCTCAGCATATTGAAGCCGACAAACTCATATTTTTTCCCGCCAGCGGTTTTCAAAATGTTCTCGCAGCCTTTGCGGTAAACAGCCCCTTCGTATGTAGTCTTTTTCTGCCCGGATTTAAGATGTCCGTATATCGCCGACAACATATTCCATACCTCGTGGTATTTGCCGCGCATATTGTCGCCATAAGCCTGATAGAACGTGGAGAAATACTCCTTGAGCCGCCTCACGCTCTCCTCATCGGCAAACTTCATGTTCTCTATGTCCCGCAAGTTGTTGACTTCGCGAAACACCGATGCCGCGTCGGCAAGACTTTTGTCAACATCGTCAAAATCGCCAAGCATCATCTCGCCCCACGGCAGGAACTCCTCGAGTGTCATTATGTCAGAACTGCCACGCCCGGCGCACACGGCAAGATAAGCGTTGTATATCCGGAAAAGCATATCGCTTATGTCCGCTTTTTTCAATCCCGAGCTGTTGCGGAGCAAACCGCTCATGGTAAACAGCCGGGGGGAACGCCCTGCTGTTTCGGAACTTTTCTTAGCCCAGATGCCGCCAAACACCTCTATTGCCCTGTGCTGCGGGAACACTATGTTCAAAGCGGAATAATCGCCGCCGCGCCTCACAAGCTCTTCCGCCACCATTGCCAAAAAAGAAGCCTTCACGCCAGTTCCTCCATATTCACATCAAGTTCCACAACACGGCCTTGGGGAGAAAACCTGCCGCCGCCATTCTTTGCTGCCTTTTCCCCCGGCACAATATCCTTGCCGTATCTTTCCATATCCATATTGCCCAAGGCATAAGCAAGAAAATCTGATATTCTCATGCTGTTTATGGTGTCGCCCAACTTGTCTCTTTCGGCAAACTGCACAAAAAGGTTTGCCTTTGCCCTTGTGAACGCCACATACAGCATATTAAGGTTGTCAACCTCCACGTCAAAGACCTCCTTGGCATAATCGTCTTCGTAAATGCTTTCCCTCGCCTTTTTGACGAAGCCCACAGGTACAAGGGGAATGCCGTCATAGCCTTCGCCGTGCGGACTGCACCACATCTTGGAGCTGTTCGTAGGCACAAATTTCCAGTCGCAGTAAGGAATGAACACCGTGTGAAACTCCAATCCTTTGGCCTTGTGTATGGTCATCGCCTTTATGCCGTTGTCAGCCCCCATGTCAATATACTGCTTCGCCCCCTCCGCGTCCCAATCGTCAAAAAAGCGTTTCAGGTCGTAGGCATTGCGTTGTGAGTAAGCGTTTATATAGTCCAAGAAAGTCAGCAAGTACTGGCTCTCGCCCTTTATGTCCGAAACACGCAGCATACGCGCCAGCCTCATTGCCATTTCTGCAACAGGAAGTTCGGCGAGGCCGCTTTTTGTTTTTGCGAGTTTTGGCGGCAATGACTTTTCAATATACTCGCGCACCGCATTTTCGCTTGCATCTTCAAAAACAGGCTCGGCAAAAGCCGCCACATCGCATATCCGCCGGTATTCGCGGGCTACGAAAAAGCCGCAAACATTGTCGGGATTGCCGCAAACCTCACCATAAACATATTTCATCGCGGCTACAACGATTTCCACCGCCACGGAGTTTGTAAGGTTATACGCCTCGCGCGTGTCTATCTTGAAAGGAGCGTCGTTTGATTTGGCATAATCGGCAATGGCATATATTTCGTCGTTCTTGCGTGTGAGTATCGCCATTTCGCTATAGTCCACCCCTGCGTCGTGTGCAAGTTCTATGTTGTCGAGCAAGGTTTCGAGTCTTTCCTCCTCCACGTCGTCGCTGTCCGACGGTATTCCAAAAATCTTCACATATCCCTCTGCCGCCGGCTCATGCTTTGCGCACTGCCTTACATCCGAATAAATCCTGTCAATGCCGTTGGGGCGCAGTTTTCTCACATACTCGAAAAACTCGTTGTTGAAAGCAACCACGTTTCCGCAACTGCGGTAATTGTCCCCAAGCACATAGCGTCCTTCCGCATCGTACTTCTCTCCCAAGCCTTGCAGTATGTTCCAATCGCCGCCGCGCCAACGGTAGATGCTCTGCTTCACATCGCCCACCACCACGCAGCGGTTTCCCTCGGCTGCCAAAAGGTTTGACATCAGTTTCCAAAGGCTGTCAAACTGCATTTGCGACGTGTCCTGCGCCTCGTCGAGCATTATGTGGCGGTATCTGCGCCCGGCGCGTTCAAACACAAAGGAAATGTTTTCGCCATCGCGCAACTGTTCGCTCACAAGCTCCTGGCTTTTGGAAAGGAGTATGCGGTTTTCATCGCGACTCTCTTTCTTCACCTCGTGGTCTATGGCTTCGAGCATTCTCATCTCGTTTAGGTTTTTGAGCGTAAGGTCGGCACTGTTGAGCCGGCGGAACAGTCGGGCGCGGGCTTTTTCAAACGCCACAAACTGCGAATGCCACATATCCATCTCCTCGGGCGAAGCCTTTGTCTTGCCGTAGTCGCCGTTATAGAAAGCCGAAACCGACTTGTTCATTCCGTCGCACTCGCATTCCACCGCCTTGGCGACATAATTCCTTACATATCTGCCTTTCGCAAACTTGTCATAGTCTATCGTCATGCTGTCGGCAAGGTGGGAAATAAGATTCTCCGCCTTTTTCTTCTCCCCTGCCAGCCGGTCATATATCTCCGAAAATACCCTGGTGTCGCCAAACACGCGGTTTATCTCCGCTTCATTGCGCATATACGCCTCGCGGCACACGTTGAGTCCGAAACGCTTCAAGGCACGGCGGAAGTCCCACGAGGAGTTTTCCTCAAGATTTTTCTCAATATAATCCTTCAGCAGCCCTGCCAGCACACGGTTTTTCCCTTCCGCAGCCTGAGCCACAATATTCTCCACCGCCGAGTCCACCGCCTCGTCGTCATTCAGGAACACCTCAAGACTGGAATCGTAGCCTATCATTGCGGCTATGTCGCCCACTATTCCCTGAAAAAAGGAGTCTATCGTCTTTACGTCAAAAAAGTCATAATTGTTCAGTATGTGGCGCAGCGTGGTGGCGCAACGTTCCCTGATCTCCTCCGCACTGAACTTTCCGCCGAGCATCCCGCCTATTTTTTCAACATAGGCATTCCCCTGCGTAAGTCCGTTGCCAATGTTCCAAAGGGTGTTGAGAATGCGCATCTTCATTTCCCCCGTGGCCTTGTTGGTGAAGGTTATGGCAAGAATGTTGGCAAACGCCGACGAACCTGCATGGGAGGAAATGGCAAGGGCTATATACTCCGAAACAAGCGTGAACGTCTTTCCGCTGCCGGCGGAAGCACGGTAAACCTTTATGTTTTTGTTTTCACTCATCAGCAAAGGGAAGTGGCTGTTGCGCACCCTCTGCAAATTTAGCCATAAATTCCAGACAAGACGCGGGTTCGGGATTAGATTTCCACAGAAACCGCAATGCTTGCAGATATCGCAGTTTTAGAACGCGCCCATCGTGTGCGGATGAAAATTACATTTGATGTGGGAAAAACTATGTCCGATGTAGAAAAAACTACATCAGACGTAGGAAAAATTATATCAGACCTTTTTTCACCGTCTGCAACCCTCTGGGAAACAACATGGTTTTACACCCTGTCCCAAACAAAGGCAGACAAGGCAAATTCATGGCAAAAAGATTTCACCCAAACCTTTGGCACAGGCTTTGCTATATACCATATTGAATTTATTAATACCTTTGCACGGAAGGAAAGTCTCCAAAACATGAACAATCAGTTTTCACCAAGAGTAAACCAAATACTCATATACAGCAAGGAAGAAGCCGAACGCCTGCAATCACGCACCATAGAGCCTGGGCATTTGTTTCTCGGGCTGCTGCGCGAAAATTCGGGCAAGGCCATAGACATCCTGAGCAAGTTCCACCTGCGGCTTGACGACATAAAGCGCGGAATAGAGGAAAAGCTCAACGAGGAGACCGGCAACACGCGCACCGACATTTTCAGCGAGATAGTGCTCTCTCCGGCATCCGCCAAAATACTCCGTGGCGGCACACTCGAAGTGCGTCTGCTCCACAGCCGCTGCCTCGACACCGAACACCTGTTGCTGGCTTTGCTTAAAGACAACGGCAACATCGTATGCAAAACCCTTAATGACAATGACGTTACATACGAGTCGGTGCACAAGATGCTCGCGATGAAGCCCGACGTGAACGCCGGCTTCGGATTCAGCGACGACGAGGAAGACGAGGAATTGGAAGAGCACGGCAAAAAGGGCGCGGCACGACCGGCGGAGTTCAAGCCCACACCCGGCAACGAAACGCCGGTGATAAACAATTTCGGCTACGACCTCACAGACGCCGCCGCCAAAGGCAGGCTCGACCCCGTTGTGGGACGCGAAAAGGAAATTGAGCATATTGCGCAAATCCTGAACCGCCGCAAGAAAAACAACCCTGTGCTGATAGGCGAGCCCGGAGTGGGCAAAAGCGCGATAGTGGAGGGTCTCGCCATAAGGATAAAGGAGCACAAGGTGCCGCGCACATTCCTGCACAAGCGCGTTGTCGCGCTCGACATGGTTTCGCTCGTTGCCGGCACAAAATATCGCGGCCAGTTCGAAGAGCGCATTCGCGGCCTTCTTGAGGAACTGCGCAAGAACCCCGACATAATCCTGTTCATCGACGAGATACACACCATTGTCGGCGCGGGCTCCGCCCCCGGCACAATGGACGCCGCCAACATTCTGAAGCCGGCTCTCGCACGCGGGGAGATACAGTGCATCGGCGCAACCACGATGGACGAATACCGCAAGTCGATAGAAAAAGACGGCGCACTCGAAAGGCGCTTCCAAAAAGTGCTTGTAGAGCCCACGTCATACGACGAGACACTGCAGATTCTCCACAACATCAAGGACAGGTACGAAGACCATCACAATGTGCGCTATACCGACGAGGCAATTGAAGCCTGCGTTTCGCTCACCGACCGCTACATTTCCGACAGATGCCAGCCCGACAAGGCAATAGACGCGCTTGACGAGGCGGGGTCGCGTGCGCACATCGTAAACCTCAAAGTGCCTAAGGAACTTGAGGAATGCGAAAACAACATAGAGCAACTGAAGGCGGACAAGAACGAGGCCGTGAAAAAACAGGACTTTGAGCGTGCCGCCGAACTGCGCGACAAGGAAATCACGCTCACACGCCAATACGAGCAGATGCAGAAGCAATGGGAGGAGTCGCTCAGCGAAAACCGCGAAATTGTTGACCGCCCGCAAATTGAGGAGGTGGTTTCGCATATGTCGGGAGTGCCGGTGCAGAAAATGGTGCAGGCCGAAAACATAAGGCTGAAAGGAATGCACCAAAAGCTCTCCGGCGAGGTTATCGCCCAAGACACCGCCGTGCAAAAGCTCACAAGGGCGATTATGCGCAGCCGCATAGGGCTGAAAGACCCCAAACGCCCGATAGGGACGTTCATGTTTCTCGGCCCTACAGGCGTGGGCAAGACGCTGCTGGCAAAAAAACTCGCCGACTTCATGTTCGGCTCCGAAGACGCGCTCATACGCATCGACATGAGCGAATACATGGAGAAATATTCCGTTTCGCGCCTCATCGGCGCACCTCCGGGGTATGTGGGATACGAGGAGGGCGGACAGCTCACGGAAAAAGTGCGCCGCCACCCCTACTCCATCATACTGCTCGACGAGATTGAAAAGGCAAACGGCGATGTGTTCAACCTGCTGTTGCAGGTCATGGACGAGGGAAGGCTCACCGACAGCAACGGACGCACCGTTGACTTCAAGAACACCGTTATAATAATGACGTCAAACAGCGGCACAAAACAACTGCGCGAGTTCGGCCACGGCATAGGCTTCAACGCCCCCGGAGCCGGCGACAGGAGCCAGAACGACTCTATTATACGAAAGTCGCTGAACCGCACGTTCGCCCCGGAGTTCCTTAACCGCATTGACGAGATTATCATGTTCGAGCCGCTTACAAAAGAAGCCGTGAGAAAGATTGCCGACACGGAAATCGACAAGCTCGTGGAACGCACGAAGTCCATCGGCTACACAATGACAGTAGCTCCCGAAGCAAGGGACTTCATTGCGGAAAAAGGTTTTGACCCGCAACTCGGAGCCAGACCGCTAAGGCGGGCGATACAGAGCAACATAGAGGATGCGGCGTGCGAGCTTCTAATGGCGGAAAACGCAGACAGCCACACCGCAATCAGCGTATCGCTGTGCAAGGAGGGCGGAAAGCTCCGCGTGGAATGGGCGGAAAACCAAGAAACGCAAGCAAGCACAGGCGACTGACACTTGCAGAAGCCGCCGTTCCGTATATACCGTTAATCAAGTACAGCCCGGACGGGAAACAATGTTGCGTACCGTTTTGGGGAAACAACGCACTACCTTTGCACCTCCATAAAGTTGAAATGGCATCACGACACCGAACCTCACACAGGAACAACTTTGTGAGCGTGCCGGCGTGCAACGTACCCAAATTTCAAAGCAGGAGAAAGGTACGGGTATTATCACGTTGCGAACCGTGAGCCGTGCATTTTAGGGGAAGCCGTGCAGAGACAGGGTATAACAACTATATAATGAGTATTAAAGATCAGATTGTTTCATTTGTATGGCAGCATTTGTTGCTGCTTTTTTCGTTGTGTGTAATGACCTTGGGCGTTGCTGTCTGCGTAAGAAGCATGCTGGGGGCAAGCGTGATTTCCACCTTGCCGTATGTGTTCGAGATGGCAGGCAAACAAGAATTGGGCGTTCCCAAGTTCACCATCGGTCAATATACATATATCATGAACGCCATTTTTGTTGTGGGGCAGATTGCCGTTCTGCGCCGCAAGTTTGAGCCGGTGCAATTGTTCCAGCTCTTGGTGGGTTTTGTCTTTGGCTCGCTCATCGACCTCAACATGCTGCTTACCTCCTGGCTGACACCTGTTGATTTGTGGCAGAAGATCGTTTCGCAGGTTTTGGGATGCACCGTCTTGGGCATCGGCATAGCCTTGGAGGTGAGATGCGGCTCGGTAACGATGCCTGGCGAGGGTTTCCCTGTTGCCGTAAGCCAGATAACCGGCATCGAGTTTCCGAAAATAAAGATATGCGTGGATTGTT
>DKDC01000001.1:11170-11385 GCA_002451695.1 Prevotellaceae bacterium UBA6858
TGGCAGTGGTACATTGTGGGCGTCGGGACGTTGTTCGCCATGATATACGTTGGCATAGTGGTGCGGATTGCAGGGAAGCATCTTGGCTGGTTCGACAGAATTTTGGCTTACCAGCCCGGTTTCAGACGATATGTCTATGGCTTGGCAAGATTTATCTTCAAGCAGAAATGACACGGCAGGATTTGAAGGACAGAAAAACGGAACTGACGGAAAAA
>DKDC01000001.1:11512-94870 GCA_002451695.1 Prevotellaceae bacterium UBA6858
TAATTCAAACTACATCAGACCTTTTTTTGCCATTTGCAAACATTTGATTTTCAACAGCCTGTACAAGGCATCTTCTTTCATTGCAAATCTTTCATTCTCCGCATTCTATCGCCACAAATCCAAATTCCTTTTTTTCGGCGCGGATTTGGTTTCGCGTCATGCCGTGGAGCGATTGTCGTGTGCATGGAAAATTAGCCTCCGCGTTTGGCAGGCATAAGCGCGGAATTTCGTAATTTTGCAACAATTTAGGCGTATTGCAACCGGCATCACGCCGCCATGGCTTGAAATTATAAAGACATACATATATGGAACTTGCAAGCAAGTACAGCCCCAAAGACATAGAGGCAAAGTGGTATCAGTATTGGATTGACCACAAACTGTTCAGTTCGAAACCCGACGGTCGCGAGCCCTACACCATAGTGATTCCGCCGCCAAACGTAACGGGCGTGCTCCACATGGGGCATATGCTCAACGAAACCATTCAGGACATCCTTGTGCGCCGCGCAAGGATGGAGGGCAAGAACGCCTGCTGGGTTCCGGGAACGGACCACGCCTCGATTGCCACGGAGGCAAAGGTTGTGGGGCGGCTTGCCGAAAAAGGCATAAAGAAAACCGACCTCACACGCGAGGAGTTCCTTAAGCACGCATGGGAATGGACCGACGAGCATGGCGGCATAATCCTGAAGCAACTGCGCAAGCTCGGCGCATCGTGCGACTGGGACCGCACGGCGTTCACCATGGACGAGACGCGCTCTAAGAGCGTGATACGCGTGTTTGTTGACCTCTACAACAAGGGGCTTATATATCGCGGGGTTAGAATGGTGAACTGGGACCCAAAGGCACAGACCGCGCTCAGCGACGAGGAGGTGATATACAAGGAGGAACACAGCAAGCTCTACTACCTGCGCTACTATGTGGCCGACCCCGAAGAGGGAGGGAAAAAGTATGCCGTGGTTGCCACCACGCGTCCCGAGACAATAATGGGCGACACCGCGATGTGCATCAACCCCAACGACGAGAAAAACGCCTGGCTCAAAGGCAAGCGCGTCATTGTGCCGCTTGTGAACAGGGAGATCCCGGTGATTGAGGACGAGTATGTTGACACGGAGTTCGGCACAGGATGCCTTAAAGTAACGCCGTGCCACGACCCCAACGACTATATGCTGGGCGAGAAGCACAACCTTGAAAGCATAGACATATTCAACGACAACGGAACGATTTCGGAGGCTGCCGGAATGTACGTGGGCATGGACCGCTTTGACGTGAGGAAGCGGATTGCCGAGGACCTGGAAAAGGCTGGGCTTATGGAAAAGGTTGAGGACTACACCAACAAGGTGGGGTTCTCGGAGCGCACCCACGTGGCCATAGAGCCGAAGCTGTCGATGCAGTGGTTCTTGAAGATGAAGCATTTTGCCGACATGGCTCTCCCGCCCGTGATGAACGACGAAATAAAGTTCTATCCCGCAAAATACAAGAACACCTACCGCCATTGGCTTGAAAACATAAAGGACTGGTGCATAAGCCGCCAGCTTTGGTGGGGACACAGAATTCCCGCCTACTACCTTCCGCAAGGCGGGTTTGTAGTGGCTGAAAGCGTGGAGGAGGCCGTGAGGCTCGCCCGCGAAAAGAGCGGCGACCCGAGCCTCGAAGCCAAAGACCTGCGCCAGGACGAGGAAGCCCTCGACACATGGTTCTCGTCGTGGCTGTGGCCAATCTCGCTCTTCAACGGCATAATGCAGCCCGAGGGCAACAAGGAGTTCGACTACTATTACCCCACCAACGACCTTGTAACAGGTCCGGACATCATATTCTTCTGGGTGGCGCGCATGATAATGGCGGGATATGAGTTCACGGGCAAGATGCCGTTCCGCAACGTGTATTTCACAGGCATCGTGCGCGACAAGCTGGGGCGCAAGATGTCAAAATCGCTCGGCAACTCGCCCGACCCGCTCAAGCTAATCGAGGAATACGGGGCAGATGGGGTGAGGATGGGCATGATGCTGTCGGCCCCGGCCGGCAACGACATCCTGTTTGACGAAAGCCTTTGCGAGCAGGGGCGCAACTTCTGCAACAAGATATGGAACGCATTCCGCCTTGTCGAGGGTTGGAGCGTTGACAACGGCGCAGAGCAGCCCGACACTGCAAAAACAGCCATTGAGTGGTTTGGCGCTGAGCTGCGCAAAAGCGACGCCGCGCTGAAAGACCTTTTCTCGAAATACAGGATTAGCGAAGCCCTCATGGAGGTTTACCACCTGTTCTGGGACGAGTTCTCAAGCTGGTATCTCGAAATGATCAAGCCGGCATACGGCGAGCCTATAGACGGCAAAACGCTTGAAGCCACACTGGGAATATTCGAGAAACTGATGCAGATGCTCCACCCGTTCATGCCGTTTATCAGCGAAGAAATATGGCAGCACATACGCAGCCGCAAAGACGGCGAGAGCATAATGTACAGTGCAAACGGCAACGAGCCGTTCACAGACCAAGACCAGAAGCTGCTTGCGGAAATCGAGACCGTAAAGCAGATTGTGGTGTGCATACGCTCCGTTAGGGCGGAAAAGAACATTGCGCCACGCGAGGAGTTGCAGCTTAACGTTGTGAACTCGGACGTAAGCGAAAAGTTCGCTTCAACCATAAAGAAGATGGCAAAGGTGAGCGAAATAAATACCGTGAGCGAGAAAGACGGACTTTCGGCATCGTTCATAGTTGGCACAACCGAATATGCCGTTCCGCTTGGCAAGCTAATCGATGTTGACGCTGAAAAGGCAAAAGCCAACGCCGAGCTTGAGCACCTTGAGAAGTTCCTCGCCTCTATCGAGAAGAAACTCTCGAACGAGAAGTTCGCAGCCCACGCCCCCGCAAAGGTGGTGGAAATGGAGCGCAAGAAGCTAAGCGACACGCAGAGCAAGATTGCCACGATAAAGGAAACGCTGAAAAACCTCGGATAACCCGTCTGCACATTGAAAGTCCTAAGACTCGTATTGGCATTGGCACTGGCAACGGCCATACAACCGGCGGTTTGGGCCGCCGGCAGGGAATGCGCCGCCGAAAGCCTGAACACCGACACCCTTACCGTGAGTTTCATGACCTGCGAGCCGGGAACGGAAATCTACGAGCTTTACGGACATTCGGCTATCAGAATACGCACCGCCTCAGGGGCGGACTGGGTGTTCAACTATGGTATGTTCAATTTCAACACCCCGAACTTTATTGCGCGTTTCGTTCTTGGCAAGACCGACTATTATATGGCGGCATACCCTTTCGAGGACTTCATAAGCGAATACGAATATCGCGGTTCGGCGGTAATGGAGCAGACACTCAACCTTACCAAGGAAGAGAAAGAATTGCTGCTGTCCCGACTCGCAAAAACCGCAAGCTACGAAGATTGGACGTACAGGTATAACTTTCTGTATGACAACTGCACGACGCGGGCGCGGGACGAGATAGAGAATTGCATAAGCGGCAAGATTGAATACCCACAGGACAACACAGAGGAAAGCTACCGCCAGATAATCCACCGCTACACAAAAAACAGTCCGTGGTCGGAATTCGGGCAGGACTTGCTGCTTGGCGGCGATGCCGACAAAAACATCAATGAACGCCAAAAGATGTTCGCACCTTTGTATATGGAGAAATACAACGCCAAGGCTGTCATCGTGGACATCACAGGAAACAGGCGGAATTTGGTGTCGGACACGAGAGTTTACCCCCCAATAAAGGCACTGAAGGAAACAAAAGGCTTTCCTGTGCCGCCAATCGGCGTTTTCGGCACGCTGCTTGCTGTTACAATAGCAGTATGTGCGTTGGAAGCAAGAAAACAAAGAATATTCTGGGGCTACGAGGCGGTACTGATGACCGTGCAAGGTTTGGCGGGATGCCTCATCGCCATGCTGTTCTTCTTTTCGGAGCACCCCACGGTGAACACCAACTGGCTGCTGGCGATACTAAACCCTATACCTATAATATATATGCCGGCAAGGGTGATTAATATACGCAGGCACAGGCGCGACCTTTACGCGCCAACCGCAACTATGGTGATTTTGGCGTTTATTGTGCTTTCAGTGTTCATTTCGCAAACATTCAGCGCATCAGTTTATTGTTTTGCACTATCTTTGTGCCTGCAAACGGCAACGGAGGCATATATTCAGCATAAGGCGGAATGGAAAAAATAAAAATAATAACAACCCTGATAGCGGGGCTGTACTTCACAACCGGCGAAGCGCAGTCTTTGCCCGCTGTGCCGCGCCTTGTGGTGAACATCACGATAGACCAATTGCGCACCGACTACATGGAGGCTTTCTCGCCCCTGTATGGGAACGGTGGCTTCAAGAAACTTTTTGAAAACAGCCGCATATATACTCAGGCGCAATATCCTTCGTCCCGCCTCGACCGCGCATCTGCCGTAGCCACCATCTCAACAGGCGCAACCCCTTACGACAACGGCATCGTGGGAATACAATGGCTCGACCGCGAGACACTGCGTCCTGTTATGGCTGTTGACGACAACGGATGCGAGGGGGTTATGACCCTTGACAAATATTCGCCGCGCCGCCTTGCTGTCTCAACTATCGGCGATGAACTGAAAGTTGCCACCAGCGGCAAATCCATTGTGTATGCCATTGCGCCTTTTGGCGACGAGGCTCTTTTCGGTGCGGGACACGCCGCAGACGGCGCGTTTTGGATTGACAACCTTACGGGGCAGTGGTGTTCCTCTTCGTACTACAGCAGTGAGATGCCGGCTTGGATGAGGTCTTTCAACTCCGGAAACTCCCTTTCACAAAAACTGAAGAACTATTCCTGGACTCCCTCGTCCGACATTGTGGGAAATTTCAACTACTTCCTGTCGGGCGCGGTATCAAAGCCTTTCAGCCACAAGTTTGAAGGCACGGGGCGTTACCGCCAGTTCAAGGAATGCGGAGCTATTAACGATGACATTGCAAACGCAACCGTAGCCTGTCTTAACGGAACGCAAATCGGCGCAGACGAAATAACCGACTACCTTTCTATCACCCTACACGCGGGAAACTACCAAAACCTTTCAGGGCCGGAAAGTCCCATGGAGTTGCAGGACACCTACGTGAGGATAGACAATGCGCTAAGCAAGGTAATCTCTGCCGTCGAGGGCAAAACCGGCGCAAGCAACGCGCTGTTTGTGATAACCTCCACCGGCTACACCAACAATGCGGCGCAGAACCTCGACAAATACCGCATACCCAGCGGCACGTTCAACATAAGCCGCACCTCGGCGTTGCTCAATATGTATCTCGTCGCCCTTTTCGGGCAAGGGCAATACGTGGAGGCGTGCCACGGAGCTGAAATATACCTCAACCACAAACTTATCGAGGAAAAACAACTCAGCCTTTCGCAAGTGCTGCAGCATTGCGAGGGTTTCCTCATCGACATATCTGGCATCAAGGACGTTTACACCTCAACCCGTCTGCAACTCGGCGCGTGGACACCGGGCATCAGCAAAATACGCAACGGCTACAACCCCAAATGCTCCGGCGACATACTTCTTGAGATTGCCCCCGGCTGGAATCTTGTGAACGACAACACCAAAGAGGTGAGCTATTGCAGCGAGGCGTATGTCAACTTCCCCATTTTCTTATACGGTTACAACATAAAAGCGGAAAAGATAACTACGCCGGCAAGCGTGGAGCGCATCGCCCCCACCCTTACATCGTGCATGAGAATCCGCGCCCCAAACGCCTGCTCCGCCGCACCCCTCGAAGGGGTAAAGTAAAACCCCAAGCAGACAACTATTTACAATTTCAACAACACCAAAATGGACATAAACAAAATTCTAAGCAAAATATTCGGAAACAAATCCACCCGCGACATGAAGGAAATCCAGCCGTGGGTTGAGAAAATAAAGAAGGCGGAACCGGCAATACAGGCGCTCGACAACGATGCGCTGCGTGCAAAGACGCAGGAACTGAAAGGCATCATCCAAAGTTCCGCCGATGACATAAAGGAAAAGATTGCCGAACTCAAAGGCAAGATTGAGGAAACCCCCATCGAGGACCGCGAACCCATTTTCAGCCAAATCGACAAGTTTGAAAAGGAAGTGCTGGAACGCTACGACAAAAAGCTCGATGAGGTACTGCCCGACGCTTTCGCCATTATGCGCGAAACAGCACGCCGCTTCACACAAAACGAGGAGATAACCGTAACGGCAACTGATTTTGACCGCGAGCTTGCCGCCACACACGACTTCGTGCGCATCGACGGCGACAAGGCAATATACCAGAACCATTGGATTGCCGGTGGAAACGAAGTTACGTGGAACATGGTGCACTATGACGTGCAGCTGTTCGGCGGAGTTGTACTCCACCAAGGCAAAATCGCCGAAATGGCAACCGGCGAGGGAAAGACGCTTGTGGCAACGCTTCCCGTGTTCCTCAACGCCCTCACCGGCAACGGCGTTCACGTCGTTACAGTGAACGACTACCTTGCAAAGCGCGACTCGGAATGGATGGGTACGATGTATATGTTCCACGGTCTTAGCGTTGACTGCATCGACAAGCACCAGCCCAACAGCGCGGCGCGCCGCAAGGCTTATCAGGCGGACATCACTTTCGGCACAAACAACGAGTTCGGCTTCGACTACCTCCGCGACAACATGGCCATAAGCCCCGAAGACCTCGTGCAGCGCGCCCACAACTACGCCATTGTCGATGAGGTTGACTCGGTGCTTATTGACGACGCCCGCACGCCTTTGATTATTTCCGGCCCCGTGCCAAAGGGCGACGACCAGATGTTCGAGCAATACCAGCCTCTGGTTGAGAAGCTCGTGAACGTGCAGCGCCAGCTCGCCACCAAATACCTTGCCGAGGCAAAGCAGCTCATAACCGAAAACAAGGACAAGGATTCAGTAACACAAGGCTTCCTGCAACTGTTCCGCTCCCACAAAGCCCTCCCCAAGAACAAGCCGCTCATAAAATACCTTTCCGAAACCGGCATCAAGGCGGGAATGCTCAAGACCGAGGCATATTATATGGAGAACAACAACAAGCTGATGCCCGAAGCCACCGACCCGCTCTACTTTGTTGTTGACGAAAAGCAGAAAAGCGTTGACCTCACCGACAAGGGCAACGAATGGCTTGCAAAGCAGGTTTCGGATGCCGACCTCTTCGTGCTGCCCGACATAACCACGCAGCTTTCCGCGCTCGAGGCAGAGACAGACTTGAGTGAGGAGGACAAGCTCAACAAGAAGGACGAGCTTCTCACGAACTACGCCATAAAGAGCGAGCGCGTACACACGCTCCAGCAACTGCTCAAGGCTTACACAATGTTCAACCGCGACGACGACTATGTGGTCATCGACGGACAGGTGAAGATTGTTGACGAACAGACTGGGCGCATAATGGAAGGCCGCCGCTGGAGCGACGGACTCCACCAGGCTGTCGAGGCAAAGGAACACGTCAAGATTGAAGCCGCCACCCAGACTTTCGCAACCATCACGCTCCAGAACTATTTCCGTATGTACCACAAGCTCGCCGGCATGACAGGTACGGCAAGCACCGAGGCAGGGGAGTTCTGGGACATCTACAAGCTCGACGTTGTTGAAATCCCCACCAACCGCCCGGTAATCCGCGACGACATGAACGACCGCGTTTACAAGACGCAGCGCGAAAAATACAAGGCGGTAATCGAGGAGATTGAGAAAATGATCAACGCCGGCCGCCCCGTTTTGGTAGGTACAACGAGCGTGGAGATTTCCGAAATGCTCAGCAAGATGCTCGATATGCGCAAAATCAAGCACAATGTGCTCAACGCAAAGCTCCACCAGAAAGAGGCGGACATCGTTGCCCACGCCGGCGAAAGCAGCATCGTAACCATCGCCACCAACATGGCAGGCCGCGGAACCGACATCAAGCTCTCGCCCGAAGTGCGCAAAGCCGGCGGTCTCGCCATAATAGGCACCGAACGCCACGAAAGCCGCCGCGTCGACCGCCAGTTGCGCGGGCGCGCCGGCCGTCAGGGCGACCCGGGTTCGTCCGTGTTCTTCGTGTCGCTGGAGGACAAGCTGATGCGCCTCTTCGCCTCCGAAAAGATTGCCCGCGTCATGGACCGTCTCGGCTTCAAGGAGGGCGAGATGATCGAGTCGCCGATGATAAACCACAGCATCGAGCGTGCGCAGAAGAAGGTCGAGGAGAACAACTTCGGCATACGCAAGCACCTGCTGGAATACGATGACGTGATGAACAAGCAGCGCACCGTGATTTACGAAAAACGCCGCCACGCACTCATGGGCGAGCGCATAGGCATGGACATCTCAAACATGATTTGGGACCGCTGCATAAACATAATCGACAACAACGACTACGAAGGCTGCAAGGAGGCGTTCTTCAAGATTTTCGCAATGGAGATTCCGTTCACAGAGGACGAGTTTGCCGCCATGAAGCACGATGATCTGTACGAACGCGCATTCCAGGAGGCAATGAGGAACTTCAACCGCCGCACGGAGCGCATGTCGCAGGTGGCAAACCCCGTAATCAGGAAAGTTTACGAGGAGCAGGGCGACATGTACAAGCGCATACAGATACCCGTTACCGACGGCAAACGCCAGTACCTCATCACAAGCGACCTTGAGGAAGCCTACAACAGCGGGTGCAAGAGCGTGGTGAAGGACTTCGAGAAGTCAATCCTGCTCCACGACATCGACGATGCGTGGAAAGAGAACCTGCGCGAGCTCGACGAGCTGAAGCAGTCGGTTCAGAACGCAAGCTACGAACAGAAAGACCCGCTCGTGATTTTCAAGCTCGAAAGCGTCAAGCTGTTCGACTCGATGATTGACGAGATAAACAACAACACCGTTTCGATACTCATGCGCGGGCAGATACCCCTTCAAGCTCCCGAGGAGGTGCAGGAGGCTGACGACACACCCGCGCCGGGAAGGCCGCAATACACGGAAAGCCGCACCGACCTCGTTGACGAGAACCAGCAGGCGGCAGCCCGCCGCGACACACGCGAGCCGCAGAAACAGCAGCCCATACACGTTGACAAACTTCCGGGACGCAACGATCCCTGCCCTTGCGGAAGCGGCAAGAAGTTCAAGAACTGCCACGGCAGGGGCCTGGTGTAAGCAAAGCAGACACAAACGGGAAATCCCCACCCATCCCGTTTGTACCCGGCAGGGAGTTTTCCGAAAGGAAACCTCCCTGCCATTTTTTTGCGCCGCCCGTCTGCCGCGCCGCATAATACAAAGGGAAACATACGCCAATTACCGGGAAAATCCGCAACATATTGGATAACAACATTTTACCTCAATATCCCATTCTTATATAAAGCATTGTCAACCAAGCATTTGCAACGGCGGGAAAAAGGTCTGATATAGTTTGAATTATGTCTGATATAATTTTTCCTGCATAGGACATGGTTTTTTCAACATCCGATGTGGTTTTCGCGATTTTTGTTTTGCGCCATTGCAAAATAAAAATCCGCAGCAGAACTTCGCCGTTTTTGGCAATGCCAAATGGCAAATCCCGGCACTTGAAAAATATTTTCCGCACAACCATTGTCTGTACAGCCTCTTTTTACGACAATTAACCTTTTCCCAAAACAAAAAAAAAAAAAACGAGTGCTTATATTTCTAAAATTATTCTTACATTAGCCTCGTGATTGCTACACGTGTTCTTAACACGGCTTTAACAATAAAGAAACAATTAACAACGCATCAATAATTAAGTATCAAGTATGAAAAAGTTTACAAGAATTCTGACGCTTGTGATTGCAGTTTTTGCAAGCATCAACGCATGGGGACGCATCTCCCCGGGCGAAAGGGTTACCGACTACAGCCTGCTGAAGACCGGCGACCGCATCTTTGTGGAAGGCAAATGGGGGCCCAACAATGTTGACCTCGAAGCCGGACACTGGTTGAGTACGTACTTCCCCGCACGTAGGGCCGACAGCATTGTTGTGGCTGTGCAGGAAACCGTAGGTTCTCAAGCCGCATTCGAGCTTGAGGAAAGCGGCAGCACCTACACCATGAAGTATGCCGACGGAACCACGGAGGAACTCAAAGGCTTCTACGTGAAGAGCGCGAAGAGCGGGCTGTACCTCACCAAAGGGCAGGAGCAGGGCGTTACCTACACGTGCGACCTTCTGCTCACGGAAAACAAGACAACGGAATGGTACATCTGCAAGGCCGTTACAATGGGACAGAACCCCGACGACCCCGAGGGGGACAACATTAACATCGCCCCCGAAAACGCGGCGTTCTTCGCCTGCCTTGCAGGAGACGGCACCGTATTGCGCCTCAACAACAACTACAAGGACGCATCGAGCACATATTTCTGCGACAAGGTGGCCTACTTCAACAACTCCACCGTATGGCATGAGATAACCTACGCTTCCGAGGAGGACAACTCGCTCGAAGCAGTGCTTCTTGACATAGACGAGCTTTACACGCTCGCATACACCATGTCCCAGACTTTGGTTGTCGGCACAAACCCCGGCTTCTGCGATGAGAACTACTACAACGCCCTCGACGTTGCAATGGCAAGCTCGCAGGACGACTCGCAGCTCACCACGGCAGAGGCGGCACAGACCTGCTATGACAACCTGCTCAACGCATACCTCGACATCAGCGAGAAAGGCGTTGTCCCTATTCGCGACGGATACTACTGGCTGGTGAACTGCCAAAACGAATGGAACGCCCTTCAGGAGGGCGGCACACAGGTTGCGCTTTCCGCACAGGGCAAGGAGATTTGGTGGAACACCATCAACAAGGACAAGGCTGAATACATCTGGAAAATCGCATTGCTTCCCGACGGCAAGTATGCAATGCAGAACCTCGGCACGCAGCAGTTTGTTGACTACGGCAGCGGCACCACACCCGTTTACACCTCTGTTGACTCAAGCAAGAACAACGTTGAGTTTATTGCGCTCGCCACAGCCGGCTCGTGGGGCATAAAAGCATACAACCCCACTCCCGACGGAGATGATTCTTACATCCACTGCCGCAACCACAGCCTTGACCCGGCTACGGGTGCAAGCACATGCCTCTGGTTGCCGCGTCCGCAGGAGTTCTCGGGCTGGTATCTGCTCCAAGTTCCGCAGGACATCGTTGACAAACTTGCTCCCAAGGACGACGAGGTGGAGAAGCAGAAACTCGCAAGGGCTTTGGTTGACTCCCTCAACAACCTCATCAGCGACGTGAAGGCAATGATCACGCCTTCGCTCGAATACGACAGGTCGAACGCCACAAGCGTCATACCAACACTCGAAGCCGCACAGGCAAACAACTTCGCCGACTTCTTCTCGAACGCCGGCATGAGCGTTGAGCACGGCTACAGCTACGGAAACGACGGCGGCGGCTTCGCGGCACTTATAGACAACGACCCCGAAACCCACTTCCACACCACATACGGCACACAGCCCTCATGGAGCGACTACACCGACACGGGCACAGGCTACGGCTATCCCACAACCAAGCACAACCTCGGCTGCAAGCTCACACAGCCTGTGAACAACGTGTTCTTTGTATGGTACGAGCGCACCGGCAGCTACCACGACACTCCGTTGAAGATTGACCTCGAGGTGAGCAACGACGGCGAGAACTGGACAAACGTGTCCTATGGCTACAACCTATACACCGCTTCCGGTCAAAACGGCGCCGAAGTGCTTGTAGGTCCGTTCGAGTTCAACGACAACTACCAGTACGTGCGCTTCGCAACCGAAGGCAGCGCACGCGGAAAGTTCTTCAACCTCTCTGGCATGGACATCCTCACGGGCGTAACCTATGCCAGCTCGTGCCAGTTGTCGGCTGTTGAACCCGCAACGCGAATTGCACTGTTCAACGCGCTCTCGAACGGCAACAAGCAGGCCGAGAACGACAGCGTAAGCAACATCGAAAACCTTAAGGCGGCAATCGCACAGCTCACAGACGCATACAACGCATTCGTTTCGACATTCGTTGACGTTAAGGATCTGAAAGACGTTATCACAAAGGCAAAGAGCACTATCGAAGGAGTTGTGATAACCGAGAACACAGTAGGCACATACGACACAGCAGCCAACCCGGACGCAGTTACTTCGGCTGTAGAAGAGGCAGAAAGCCTGATTGCAAACGTGGGCTACACCCAGGATGAAGTTGACGCCGTGGCAAAGAAGATAAGCGACGCACTTGCAGAGCTCAGCACTCACATGATTGCTCCCGACCCCACCAAGTGGTATCAGATACAGTTCGCTTCTGAAGAAGAATACACCGAGTTCAAATTCGATTCCGATGCAGAGGCATTGATTGACCGCGTGGTTTGCGTAACCCAAGGACAAGACGAGACCACCAAAGCTCCCAAGCCTTACGATTCCGCCGAAGACGTGATATACGGTTCGGCATGGCTGCAGAGCGTTCCCGCAGAAAACGCTTGGGACGTTCCCGAACTTACATACTTCCGCTTCATCGCAGTTGGCGACAGCGGATATGTACTCCAGAACAAGGCAACCGGCCTGTTCGTCCCCAACCTCGGCACAAGTGTGAAAGCGAACCTCAGCACCGTTCCCGGTGTGTTCACGGTTGAGTCGTTCGGACACGGATTTGTAACGCTCAACACCCACAACCTGTTCGACGGCACGGCAAACGGCAACAACTTCCACTTCGGCAACTCATCCGATTATTCGCAATACTACATCGTGGGCTGGAACAGCGGTATGTCAACCAAGTCGGCGTTCCACCTCGTTACTATTGATGAGGAAGAAACCCTTGGCAACGTGAACATGACAGGCACACGCGCCCTGACAATTCCCGAAACTCTGACTTTGGAAGGCGGAGCTAACGCATACACCGCAAAAGGAAAGGTTATCGAAGAAGACGGCACCACATACATTGCAATGGAACGCGTAGAGAAAGTTCCCGCAGGTATGCCGGCTGTAATTGTTCCCGAAGACGCAGAGGCAGCATACCTCATAAGCCTTGGCACAGACTTTGTGTCCAAAGAGGCAAGCACCGTGGGCGTGAAAGGCACATTCGTTGCACAGACAATGCCCGACGGCTCGGCACTGCTGAGAAGCGCAGAAGACAAGTCGCTCTACTGGCAGCCACTTTCCACTGTCGGAATGAACTCCACGGCAAACGGCATCTATCTTGACGTTGCAAACATCGGACAAATGCCCGACGTTGCTAAGGATGACGCAGACCTGCTCATTCTGGTTAAGGACTACAACTCCACCGTATCGGTTGACAAGGTTAAGACCAACGTCAGCGGCAAGCACGAAATCTACACTGTTGACGGCGTGAAACTCGACACCAAGCCCGAAAACCTCGGGAAAGGGCTCTACATCATCGACGGCAAAAAGGTTTATGTGCCATAAGCCGGACAACAGATAATACGCAAACATCTGCCGCACCCAAGGGAAACCAGACAATGTTTTCTGCGGATGCGGCAGATTTAATGCTCCATCAATATTGTGCGGAAACTTTCCGCATTGATTAATAAAAGGATGCCAGACATCCGCATTCAAACAAAACGATGAACAACATTATACTAAAAACCATAGCGGCGGCAGCCCTTTGTTTCGGTATGGTTAACGCCAATGCCGACAACGTAAGGATAAGGCTTGTTACGTCGCAAAGCCCCGGTGCGCAAATCACATTCAATTTGCCGTCGAACACCTACGTTAGCGTTGATTGGGGAAACGGGGAAATACAAAGCTATCGCGACAGCGTGGTAACCGGCACGCTTGCAGGAGATACGATAACTGTTACGGGCAACACCAAGTTTACAGGCTTCGGCTGCCATTCGCAGCACGTGAAATGGATTGACCTTTCGGAAGCCCCCAACCTGCTTTCGCTCGACTGCTCCGACAACGAACTTACAGAACTCTCGCTCACGGCCAATACCGCATTGCAGGAACTCGACTGCTCGGGCAACAAGCTGAAAAGCCTCTCGGCGGTAAAGGCACAGGCACTCCGCAACCTCGACTGCGCCGGCAACGACCTAACCACCCTCAACATTGTGCCAAACAACAGCCTTGAGTACATCAACATAAACGACAACCAAATCTCATCGCTCAACGTAAGGACAAAAAACAAGCTGCGCTCGCTGTGGGCGGCAAACAACAAGCTCACCCTCTTGAGCTTCTCCAACTACGCCCCGATGCAGTCTCTCGTATGCCCGCAAAACGACATTGAGATTGTGCAACTTTCAAACAAGGCGCAAATGCAGGACGTATGGATTGCAGGAAACAAAATCACCGACTTCGACCTGTCGGAAAGCGCAGAGCTGAAAACCCTTGACGTAAGCAACAATGAACTCGATACATTGGCGTTGAGCAAGGCAATCACATCGGAAAATCCCATGCAATACATCAATTGCAGCGACAACCACCTTTCGTACCGTTGTTTCTACAATCCCGACATCACCAAGAAGTATGTTTGCGGAAACCAGTTTGTGAACTTCTCCCCCGACACCGTTGCCGCAGGAGTATATCTTGACTTCTCGCGCTTCATGATAAACGGCTCGGGCAGAAAGAACGGCATCCTCACTCTCTACAACGGCGAAGACGACACGCAGCTCAAATCGGGCAGTTCGGCAAAAGCTGGCGACTACACCATGGTTGCCGCCGCAGGGCGCGTAAAGTACTGGAAAAACTTCCCTGCCGCATACCTCACCGTTACCAGCAAAGACTATCCCGACCTGAGCATACGCACGAGCAACTATGTGGTTTATGACGAGGGAATAGCCAACGGCATTGAAAGCGTAACGGCAGACAAGGCCGGCATGACCGTACTTCGCGAAGGCAGAACCATAATCCTCATGGCTTCCGCCGAACAGCCGGCAAGCGTTGTTACAACCGACGGCGTTACCGTATGGAAAGGCACGGTGGGCAGCACCCCTGTGGAAATCAGCGTTACGCCCGGAGTGTATATCGTAGGACAGAAAAAAATCGTAGTAAACTAACGGAAAAGTCATGAACATTTTCAAATATACCATATCACTGCTCGCCGTGGCGTTGCTGCCAACCGCAAGCCCCGACACCTATGCGCAAAGCAATATCACGGACACGGAATCCCCTGTGATTGTCCCGTCAACGCCCTCACGCAGCATATCATACCGCAAAGCTCTCGGCAAAGTGAAAATCGCGGCGAATGTAGACTACACCATAAGCAGTGACGCCGACTGGTGCACCGTTACCAAAAACGATGACGGCTTCAACTTCCGCGTTTCCGCCAACATGACCAAAGCCGCACGTGTGGCGAAGGTTAAGTTATACAATGCAGAAAACGACATCACACGCTACGTGTCAATTTCGCAAGAAATGGCAGAACTCGAACAGTATGCGGAAAACCCCAACACAAGCGTAAAGCCAAAAGGAGCTTCCGCACCGGGAACCTCGTCGCTTCTGCGCACCATCGACGGCTACACAACCACATACTACGACTACTCCGCCGCCACGGGAACTGTTACGGAAAGCAGTCCTCTCGACCTTGACTACGCTTTCAGCGGTCAGCACATCGACAAGATAACCTATGTTCCCAACGGCACTTCACACGGCTACATGGGCAAGGCAAAGGTTTCTTACAAAAAGGTTGGCGAGGACGGCTACACCGACCTCGGGACATACAACCTCACCACCGACGGCACCACCGTTGAGATAGACCTCGCCCAAGGCGGCGCAGACAATGTTGACACGTTGCGCATTTCCGTATGGGAAGGACTTGACAGCGGCAACGGCAACGAAATGTTCGGCTGCGCCGAGATGCAGTTCGCCATGTCGCTCAACAATTGTGCGCCCTATAACATCTTCGCCGATGATCTGCTCACCAAGCTGCGCCCGGAAATCACTGCCGATGTGGTTGACACTATCAGCAACCCGTTTGTAAGCGCACTCGCCGAGGAGCTGCTCAACAACACCTACGACACCAAGTACCGCGCAGCACGCTACAACTGCCTGCCGCCGGCATCATCGGTTGGCGACAGCCTGCTCACAGGCAAGAACTACGACATATTCGAGGGCGTTACCGGCATAAAGGTCAACCCCGGCAAATTCGCCGTTGTCGTTGCCGGACTTAAGCCCGGCGTGGACGCAAGCGTGTATGTAACGGCATACCGGCCCAAGAGCGGCAACACCGGCCCGTCATACAAGCTCTACACTCTCAAGAACGGCATGAACGTGATTAACTACACCGCCGACAGTGCCGGACTTGCATACATCAAATACAATTCCGACGTTCCCGAGAAGCACGACTCCATCGGCGTGCACTTCATCAACGGCGTTCAAAACGGCTATGTAACCTCAAAGATGTCGAACGACGAAATCACCGACGTGCTGAAAAAGGCGCAGTATATGTGCATGGACATTCTCGGCGACAGAGTGCACCTCGTGTTCGAGGGCAAATCCCTGCTCAAATACACCATTGGCAGATACCGCCAGCTGGTAAACGTTTACGACACCATAATCAGTTGGGAACACCGCGTGCTGGGACTTGAGAAATACAAAAAAGTTCCAAAGAACCGCACGCTGTTCTACGTAAACTACGACTACTTCATGTATCAGACAGGCTTGGGAGCTTCGGCAAAATACGATGTTACCGACATTCTCGACCCGCGCAAATTCCTCACCAAGAGCCTTTCCACAGTATGGGGCGTGGCCCACGAATGGGGACACCAGCAGCAAAGTCCGTACTACACATGGGGAGGCATGGCCGAGGTTTCTAACAACATATTCTCGAGCTACGTCCTCATACACATCGGACAGAACACCGTGGGCTTCCTTGTGAACAACTTCAAGCAGGGCTACAGGGAATATTTCCAGGAAGACTATTTCGCCACCCACGACTCCATAAGCCCGCAAAGGCAAAAGGCATACGCGGCGGCAAGCAAATACGCCTACTCCCCCAAGCTTCAGGAGGTGTTCCTTGCAATGAAGGACGCCAGGATACCTTCGCGTGCGGAAGACCCGCTCCACGCGGCAAGCTTCATCGAGCATTCCGACAACCTGTTCGCAAACCGCCTTACGAGCGTTTACGAAATAGGCCACTACTTTGAGTACGAACTCGGCAACAAGGACATCTTCCCCGACTTCTTCGAGTCTATCCGCCACACCGAGACAGGCACGAACAAATACGAGCTTATCGCCGCCGTGCAGAAAGGCAAGAGCGCGCGCCTTGCGGTGCTTAAGGAACTCTATCCCAACAGCGTTTGGGTGAAGAACAACTATGTTTACGAAAAGTCGAAGTCAAACGAGAACGACGCCTCATACATCCTGAACTTCATCTACAAGATGTCAACCGCAACGGGCTACAATATGTTCCCATACTTTGAGCAGTGGGGCTACCTGCGCCAGATTGCGACCTACACCAGCGATTACGGCGACCACTACTATTGCCTCACCAAGGATATGTATGACGAGTTCAAGGCCGATATGGACGCGCGCGTTGAAAGCGGGGAGCTTAAGGTAATGTCCGACGAGCTTATCCGCACCATTTCGAGCTACCCGATACCCACCGACACTCCCGTACTAACAGTTCCCAACTAACAACAGGAGAAACAGAAGGTACGACCAGCCAAAGGGCGTCCGCAACAAAAACGCCCTCATTGAATAGGGAAACCCCACAGCCTGCGCAATTCCGCCAAGGCTGTGGGGTTTCCTGTGTTTTACGCCGGAGCATACCAGAAAGCAAAATTTTCCGCAAGCCGTTGACTGACAACAAATTGAACCGTTTTTGAAAATTTTCACAAGCATCTGCTTTTCAAGTATTTGCGACAGTGAAAATTATGTCTGATGTAGTTTGAATTATGTCTGATATAATTTTTTCTACATAGGACGTAGTTTTTCCAATGTCCCTTATAGTTTTCGGGATGCTTCGAAAAGAACAAGCGTTCTTGGTTTTGCGGGAATTGTAGTGGCGCAATTTCTTGAATGATTAATTACTGCGTATTTGTGCGGCGTATTGCATACGCCCCTACGGCGGTGCAATACACTGGTTATTTGATATTTAATATTCTTTACACGCCATTGCCCGGATTTTATAAGTCCACTATTCCGAACTCACGTATGTAATTTTTCGTAACTTTGCACTCGGAAAGCAAACTGCTTTCTAAGGGGTGTCCGTCTTTTTGGGCGGTCTGAGATCATACCCTATAACCTGATCCGGGTAATGCCGGCGTAGGTAGGTGCAAGGATTATAATCCCTTCTTAATTTATTATCAAAAAACAAAGGTGTCAAATGAAGAATTTGATTTTAACCTCCTCTCTCGCCATTGCGGCTGCGGCAATTTTGCCCGCGAGCGCCGATGACTCAATACGCAGCGAGAAATTGCAGGAAGTGGTGGTGAAAAGTGTGCGCGCACAGAAAAACGCGCCGTTTGCGGTGGCAAACATCAAACAAGCCGAACTCCACAACTTTTCAAGGAGCGGCAAGGAACTTCCGTTCCTCTTCGCCAACACTCCGGGCATCACGGCGTGGAGCGAAAACGGTGTGGGCACAGGCACAACCGCAATGAGAATACGCGGTGCGGCAGGAAGCCGCATCAACGTAACCCTCGATGGCGTGCCTCTCAACTCGCCCGAAGACCAAACCGTGTTCTGGGCAAACATGAACTCGTACGGCTCGCTCCTCAAATCGGTGCAGATACAGCGCGGAATAGGCACGAGCACAAACGGCGACGGCGCGTTCGGCGGAACAATATCCCTGCTCACAAATATGCCGAGCCGTGAGAAAATGCTTGAAGTGACAGGCTCATTCGGAAGCTACAACACATACAATGCCGGCGCGAGCTTCTCTACCGGGTTGCTTTGGAACCACCTCATCTTTGACGGCGCGTACCACGAAACAGGCACAGACGGCTTCATACACGGCACTAACGGACGTTCCGGCTCATATTACGGCGGACTGACGTGGTTTGGCGACAAATTCACGCTGCGCTACAAGAACATTGGCAACTTCGAGAAAACCGGTCAGGCATGGAGCGGCATCACTGCGGGAAACGACGACGCAAGCCTTATGTTTCAGGGAATACGCTCCTACAAGGATATGTACAAGCACGGCCTTGGCAGGTTCAACTCCCTGTACGAGGGTATGGTTTTCGATTCAGGCAACTGGACATTCCCGCAGGACGAAAAAGGGAACTTCCAAACCTACCGCTACAAGCTCGACAACGGCAAATATTGGGACAGGACAACCGACAACTTCTATCAGAACCACAACATCCTCTCAGGCACGTGGATGCCAAACGAACACTGGAGCCATAACGCCGCACTCCACTACACCTACGGCTACGGTTATTACCTCGAGTTCCGTCCCCAGAACAAATTCAAGAAATTCGGACTTACGGCAACCGACGCGGAGGGCAACTCCATCACGAGAGCCGACTTCGTGAGAAAGAAAGGACTTACGCAGAACAACTACGGCGCACTCTACAACGTGAACTTCAAGAACGACAAATGGGACGTTATCGGCGGCATGAACATCACGCAGTTCCGCTGCAACCACTTCGGCAAGCTCAAATACGTTTCAAACGTGGGGCAGGTTGAGAACTTCACAGGCTACAAGTATTACGACTCCGACGCACGCAAGGACGACTACTCCGCATTCGCAAAGGCTACATACCACGTGTCCGGCTTCCTCGACGTGTTCGGCGACCTGCAATACCGCCACGTGTTCTACAAGACAAGCGGCCTGAACGACAGATTCTACGAGAGCGACAACAGCAAGCAGTTCCTCGACATTCACAAAAAATATGATTTTTGGAATCCCAAGGCGGGAGTCAGCTTCCACCAAAGCGGACACAACGCATACTTCTCCGTGGCTTACGCAGGCCGCGAGCCGGAGCGCAACAACTTCACCGACAACGGCAGCTATCCCGCGCCCAAGGCGGAACACATGACCGACTATGAGCTGGGCTACAACTACGACGGCGGAAACTGGCACGCGGGAGTGAATTTCTATTATATGGACTACAAAGACCAGTTTGTGCAAACCGGCCAGCAGAGCGACATTGGCGAAAACCTCACGACAAACATAGACAAAAGCTACCGCCAAGGCGTTGAGATTTCGGCAGACTGGAGCCCGCTTTCATGGCTCACCGTTGCCGGCAACGCCGCACTCTCGCAAAACAAAATCAAGGACTTCACCGAGTATGTGGACAACTGGGACGGCAACGCCGAGACAAAGCATTACGGCAAATCCACCCTCTCGTTCTCGCCGTCGGTCATCCTGAACGGCTTCCTCAACTTCCACTGCGCCGGCTTCGACGCAACATGGCACACGAACTTTGTGGGACGGCAGTATCTTGACAACACCGAGAACAAAGACCGCTCGCTGCCCTGCTATTCCCAGACAAACGTGAACATGAACTACACCCTCGACACCAAAAAGCTTTCGCTGGGCGTAAAGCAGGTTGTGTTCGGCCTCAGCCTCAACAACATTTTCAACCGCCGCTATGCAAGCAGCGGCTGGGTTTACAGCGCGGTGAGCAAAAGCAGCGGCTACGACCTCGACAACCGTTACTACCAGCTCGGCTTCATTCCCATGGCGGGCTTCACCGCAATGGGAAACATAACTTTGAGGTTCTGACATGGATTTTCTTGCCGCACACTGGCTTGACATACTCACAACAATCCTCGGGCTTGTTTACATCGCGCTCGAATACCGCGCAAGCATCGCGCTGTGGGTTGTGGGGATAATCATGCCCGCCCTCGACATTTACCTCTACTACAGCCACGGGCTTTACGGCGACGCCGGAATGGCGGTTTACTACACCGTGGCTGCCGTTTACGGTTACGCTGCCTGGAAGTTCGGCAAGAAAGACGGCGGAAAAGGCGGGGAGATGCCCATAACGCACTTCCCCAAGAAACTTGTCCTTCCGGCGTTCCTGTTCTTCGCCGCAGCCATGTGGGCGACCCACTACGTGCTGGCCAACTACACTAACTCCACCGTCCCGGTGCTTGACAGTTTCACCAATGCCCTTAGCTTTGTGGGGCTGTGGGCGTTGGCGCGCAAATACATCGAGCAGTGGTTCGTCTGGATTGCGGTTGACATCATCTCGTGCTACCTCTACATCGACAAGGGAATACCTTTCAAGGCCGGGCTTTACGGCCTGTATGTTGTGATAGCCGTCATGGGCTACATCAAATGGTGTAAAATGATGCTGGCAAGGCAATGACAAAAAACTCCCCGGCGCAAATGCCGGGGAGTTTTTGTTTTATTGCGGAACTGTCCCTTCAGAGTTTGCCCAGTTCCCCGAGATAGCTGTCCTTGAAGCCGAGGAAATAAAGCACTCCGTCAAGCCCGATGTTGCTTATTGCCTGCCGGGCGTTGGCTATCACCTTCGGTTTGGCGTGGAAGGCAATTCCGAGGCCCGCCTCCGAAATCATCGGCAAATCGTTTGCCCCGTCGCCCACGGCTATTGTCTGCGCAAGATTTATTTTCTCAACCTGCGCAATGAGCCTGAGCAGCTCCGCCTTCCGTGTGCCGTCAACAATCTCGCCCACATACCGCCCCGTCAGCTTTCCGTCCTCACCAATTTCAAGTTCGTTGGCATAAACATAGTCTATATTGTATTTGCGTTGCAGGTATTCGCCGAAATAGGTGAACCCGCCGCTGAGAATGGCGATTTTGTAGCCGCATTTTTTCAGCACCGACATTAGCCTGTCAGTTCCCTCTGTTATAGGCAGGTTTTCGGCAATGTCCCTCATCACTTCCACGTCAAGCCCTTTGAGCAATGCCACCCTCTGCATGAAGCTCTCCTTGAAGTCAATCTCCCCGCGCATGGCACGCGCCGTGATTTCCGCCACCTTGTCGCCCACTCCGTTGCGCTTCGCCAGCTCGTCAATGCACTCCGTCTGTATCAGCGTGCTGTCCATGTCGAAGCATATAAGCCTGCGCATACGCCGGTACATATCATCGGTCTGGAACGAGAAGTCTATTCCGAACTCGGATGAAAGTTCCATAAGCTCCTTCTGCATTTCGGGATAGTTTCTCGGCGTTCCGCGCAAGGAGAACTCTATGCACGCCCTGACGTTGCGCTTGGGGTGCACAATGCTCATGCGCCCGGTGAGGCGCAATATGGAGTCGATGTTCAGCCCCTGCGCCGCAATCACCTTTGCCGCCGCCGCAATCTGCCGCGCCGAAAGGCTGCGCCCAATAAGCGTGAGGATGTAGCGGTTCTTACCCTGCTGGTTCACCCAAGCCTCGTATTCCTCGTCGGTAACAGGGTCAAAGCCAATCTGCACATTGAGTTCCGAAGCCTTGAACAGCAGTTCCTTCATCACCTGCCCCGCCGAAACGTCGTCTATCCTTATGAGTATTCCGAGCGACAGCGTGCTGTGTATGTCGGCCTGACCTATGTCGAGAATGTTTGCGCCATAGCGCGCAAGAACCTCCATCGCCGATGCCGTGAGCCCCGGCCGGTCCTTGCCCGTAATCCTTATGAGGATTTGCTCCTCCTTTGTAGATTTGTTCTGCATGATATAATAATATATGCGCGAATTTAGTGTTTTATCACAACACAAACAAATAATGCCGCCCCGCCTGCCCGCCGAAAGCAGTCCGGCTTCGCGCCTTTGGCTGTGCTGCGCAAATTCTCCGAGTCCGTTTCCGCCACAGGCACGCAAAGCGTCCGATTTTCAAAACAGTTTGATTTTCAAAGCATTAACCCAAAATTATTATCTTGTATATGTTATTGTAGTTCAACCACTTGCAGCGGCGCAAAAAAGGTCTGATATAATTTTTCCTGCGTCTGATGTAGTTTTTTCCACATAGGACATAGTTTTTGCGGTGTCCTATGCAGTTTTTGCGGCACACACAGACGCGCCCTCTCTTGTAACGCCATTGGCATGGGAAACGCATTTATTATATCGTTTGCGGGGCGTGTTACATCTTTTATATATTGTGCCACAAATGAAAAAGAAAAAAGTAGTACTTTTGCACATAATGCGTAATCCGACAGGTGATGAAAGCAAGCGAGCAAACTCTGGAACAAATAAAAGGTGTCATATTGCAGGCAATCGGGGCATTCCCGCCCTCTGACGAAGCAATGCCCATAACCGACATCCTTATACAGGCCAACCCCGACACGGGGGAGATAACCGTAAGCGATGACGACAACAACGAGCTTGCCCGCACGGTGGCTGAGGATTTGGCGGAAAACGCGCAAGGCGGCTTTTACGAAGAGCTGCAGCCCGTGCTGCGCCGCTGCATAGCCTCACTGCACACGCAGTTGCTCAACGCGGGAATAATGAAGCCATACGACATACTGCTCGTGAACGAGGACGGCGAAACCGTGGCAAACCTATATTGCGTGGAGGCGGACACCGTGGTGCTTGACGAGGACATGATAAGGAAGATTGACGAGGATCTCGACAATTTCCTTGAAAAACTGATGAAGGAGTGGTAAGCCCGCCAGACAAAAGCATACAGGGACACAGAAAATCATGGAGCTGATTATCGACATAGGGAACTCATCCGCCAAGATAGCCATTTTCGCAGACGGCGGAATAGTGTTTCAGGACTCATGCCGCAACGACTTTCTGCAGCCTCTCGACAGCATTCTCGGGAAATACCCCATAGACCGCAGCATTGTGTCAACCGTGGCGGGGCTTAAAGGCAAGGTGGGACCGCAACTGCGCCAGGCCGGGCTTCCCGACATACTGCTCAACGACGCAACCACCCCCGAATACAACAAACGCTACGGCCTGCCATCGACAATGGGCAGCGACCGCCTGGGGGCCATAGTGGCGGCAAAGACAAAGTTCCCCAACCGCAACATCCTTGTGGTGGACAACGGCAGTTGCATAACATACGAGTTCATATCGGCAAGCGGCAAATATCTCGGCGGAAACATATCCCCGGGCATATATATGCGCCTTCAGGCAATGCACACGTGGACCTCGCTGCTGCCCCTCGTTGACACAGACGGACCTATACCCGAAATCGGCTACGACACCTACACGGCCATGCGCTCGGGAGCGGTGAACGGAGTGAACCACGAAGTGGAGGGGTACATAAGGCACACGCTCACAAAGCACCCCGACCTGATTACCATAGTTACCGGCGGGGCGGAGACATACCTGTCGGTGAAAGGGGCGGAGATAATTTTCGACAAGCACCTTGTGTTTGAAGGGCTGCGCGAAATACTGCTCAACGGAACTGCGGACAAAATTTGAAAAAACAGAGACTACACATTCGACAAATATGAACAACAGGACAAAAATACTATCTGGAATTGCGGTTGCCGCCGCAATGTCGCTTCTCCCCATGCAGGCAAACGCGCAAAACGGCACAAACTCGCCCTACTCACGGTATGGCTTCGGCACTATCAACGACCGCGCACAGGGTTTCAACAAGGGCATGGCAGGAGTTGCGCAGGGTTTCCGCGACGCCACGGCGGTGAATTTCCAGAACCCCGCGTCATACTCCGCAGTTGACTCGCTCACGCTGCTTTTCGACATAGGGGTGTCGCTGCAAAACGCAAACTTCAAGCAGGGAAGCCTGAAGAAAAACGCAAAGAACACCGCCGTTGACTACGTGAGCGCACAGTTCAGGGCGTGGCGCAACGTCGGAATGTCGTTCGGGCTTCTGCCGCTCACCTCAATAGGCTACAGTTTCAAGAACAAGCAGACGCTTGCCGACATTGACGGAAGCGGCGAGAAAACCGAAACCACCTCGTATTCGGGCGACGGCGGGCTGCGCGAAGTTTACCTCGGTGCGGGCTGGAACGTTTTCAAGGACTTTTCGATAGGCGCGAACGTGGGATTTGTTTGGGGCGACTACAGCCACACCATACAAGCGGCGTTCAGCGACAACAACGTGAACCAGTTCCGCCGCGTGTATTCCGCCGACATTTCAACATACAAGATAGACTTCGGCGCACAATACAGCCGCCTCGTCTCAAAGAAAGACCTCGTAACCCTTGGAGCAAGCTACACTCTGGGGCATCAGATAAATTCCACCGCCATGTTCATGAACCAGATCGCCAACTATTCCGGCTCGGTTTCAACGGGCGACACGGTCAAGGTGAGGAACGCATTCGACATGCCCCACGCAATTGCCGCCGGAGTGGCGTGGAACCACAACAACAAGTGGAAGGTGGGGCTTGACTACTCCATAGAACTGTGGAAAAACGCCAAGTTCCCGCAACTCACCTCAAACAACGGCGAAAACAAATACGTCTCGTCAACAGGCGCGTTTGACAACCGCCAGCGCGTGTCGCTGGGCGGCGAATACATCCACAACAGCCTCGGAATAAAATACCGCGACCACATACGCTACCGCGCCGGAGTTTCATACGGCACGGCATACGCCAAAGCCAACGGGCAGGACGGCGCAAAAGACCTTTTGGTAACAGTGGGCGTGGGGCTTCCCATCGCAAACATCATCAACAACCGCTCCACCCTAAACCTTTCGGCGCAGTGGGAGAACATAAAGCCTAAAGGCCCTGGGGCGATAACCGAGAACTACCTGCGCCTGTGCGTGGGCATCACCTTTAACGAGAAATGGTTCCAGAAGTGGAAGGCAGAATAAAAGCCGCGCTTTTCACCGTGGGTGCCGCAGTCCTCTCAATGGCGTGCAGCCACGACAAAAAGCCAACAGGTCCCGCCCTGCACAACAGGGACAAACTTCCAATCATGTCAACCACCGGGGTGTCGAAGCTCATATCCGACTCCGGCGTCATAAGATACAAACTTATTGCCGAGGACTGGAAGGTTTACGACCGCACAAAACCGCAAAAGCAGACTTTCATAAACGGCATCTTCATGGAGAAGTTTGACGAGCGGTTCAAGGTGGCGATGTACCTAACCGCCGACACGGCATACTGGTACGACCAAAACCTGTGGGAGCTTCGCGGACGGGTTGAGATAAGAAAGGAAAACGGCACGGTGTTCAACACCAACGAACTTTTCTGGGACATGGGCAAACACATAGTCTATTCAAGCAAACACGTACATATAGTTACGCCGCAACAGGAACTGCAAGGCGTGGGCTTCCGCTCGGACGAGGAACTGACGAACTACGAGATAACGAACTCCGCCGGCTCATTCCCGATGCCCGATGACAAGAAGCAGGAAGACACCGTTAAGCGCGAGCCGGACATTTCCGAAAGCAAGACAATAATCACCGATGCGCCGAAAGACGCAGTGGAGGGAAACGGCGGAGACACCAAAAAGCGCGATTCCAAGACGGACAGCCACAAAAACAAGATTTTACCTCCAAAAATCAAGTAACCACAGGCAATGTATGGCATCACCCCGAATTTTTGCGGCGCAAAAAGCCCACAGTTTTACTGATTTTTATATCTTTGCACGTATTTAAGTAAAAATCACGCAGGTCTTGTTTGGGCAGACACAGAAGAAACCCCGCCGGCAAGTTCCCGCAAACATTTACAACTGAAATAAAAAATATTACATAATGGCAGCAATTCAAACTATTAGGAAATGGGGCGTGGCCCTGTTGGTAGTAATAGGCCTGGGTCTTTTCTCTTTTATAGCGGAAGACTTCTTTCGCGTTTTCGACACGCTCTTCGGCGAGGACAAACGCCACGTAGGCCAAGTTTACAGCGAAAAACTTGCTATCAACGATTATCAGTCTTTAATTGACGAATACACCGAGGCGATTAAGTTCACTCGCGGGGAAAGCTCGCTGAGCGACGCTGAGCAGAACCAGCTCAAGGATCAGGTTTGGCAGACTTTCGTAAACAACGAGCTTATCAAGCATGAGGCAGACAAACTCGGCCTCACCGTTACCGACGCCGAGCTTAACAACGTTATAAGCACAGGCACTAACCCCATGCTCATGCAAACGCCGTTCGTGAACAAGCAGACAGGACGCTTCGACGCAACGCAGCTCAAGCAGTTCCTCGAGCAGTACAACCAGATGCAGACAAAGCCCGACCAGGTTCCGCAGGAGTACATCGAATACTACCAGCGTCTTTACAAATACTGGGGCTTCATTGAGAAAACACTCCGTTCAACGCTCCTGAACGAGAAATACCAGGCTCTCGTAGGGCGTTGCATCCTTTCGAACCCCATTTCAGCAAAACTCGCGTTCGAGGGCGTTTCGAGCAAGAGCAGCGCGGTTGTTGCCTCAATCCCCTACACCTCCGTTCCCGACAACGAGGTCAAGGTTTCGGACGAGGACATAAACAGGCTTTATGCACAATACAAGGAAATGTTCCGCCAGTTCAACGAAAGCCGCGACATCAAGTACATAAGCGTACAGGTTAAGGCTTCCGCCGGCGACAAGAAAGCCCTCGAAAACGAGATGGAAGGCTACGCCAAAGAGCTTGCAGAGGGAGAGAACATAGCAGCGACCGTAAGCCAGAGCAGCTCTCTCGTCCCCTACTCCAACGTGCCTTTCTCTAAAACCGCCTTCCCCAACGACATCCAGAGCAAAATCGATTCCCTGGGCGTTGGCGTTGTCAAAGGCCCGTACTACAACGCATACGACAACACGCAGAACATCCTCAAGCTCGTTGCCGTTGCCGAGCTTCCCGACTCTGTGGAATACCGCGCAATCAACTGCGCCGGCACATCGCTTGACGCGGCAAAGACAACAGCCGACAGCGTTGTCAAGGCTATCAGCGGCGGCGCAAAGTTCGAGGACGTGGCAAAGAAGTACAACCAGCCCGCCCCCAGCGTATGGCTTACGGCAAACCAGTATGAGGGCCAGTCGATCGATGCCGACAACGCAAACTTCATAAACACAATCACAACAAGCGCAGTCAACTCCATTCAGAAAATAGAGCTTGCCCAGAACGTTGTTGTGGTGCAGATCACGAAGCGTCAGGCAATGAAGAAGAAATACAACCTTGCCGTAATCAAGCGCACCGTTGACTTCAGCAAAGACACCTATTCCAAGGAATACAACAAGTTCAGCCACTTCATTGCAAGCAACTCCACCTTTGCCCAAATGGAGGCAAACGCAGCCAAGAACGGCTACACCGTGCAGGAGCGCAAAGACCAGTTCTGCAACGAGCACTATGTGGCAAACATTCCCGGAACAAAAGACGCGCTGCGCTGGCTTTTCGAAGCCAAAGAGGGCGATATGTCGCAACTCTACGAATGCGGCAACAACGACAATATGCTCATTATATATGTAACGGGCAAACACAAAACCGGCTACCGCCCCGCGTCCGACCCTGAAGTGAAGAAAGCCCTCACGCAGCTCGCTCTCCGCGACAAGAAAGCCGAGAAGCTCATGGCACAGCTAAAGGGCAAGGATTTGCAACAGGCTCTGGCACTCCCGGCAGCGTCAAAAGACACCCTCAACAACATTACATTCTCCATGCCCGCGTTCATCGCATCCACCGGCGGCAACGAGCCGGTTCTTTCCGGCGGCATCTGCTACGGCAAGCCCAACAAGAGCTACGGTCCTGTCAAGGGTAACAACGGCGTGTATATGTTCCAGGTTTCCGGGCGCACCAAGACGGGCGAGAAGTTCAACGAGAAGATGTACGAGCAGAGCGTGGCGGAAAGCTACCTCCGCAATGTGGGCCAATACACCAACGACCTGTATTCAAAGGCCAAGGTTAAGGATCGCCGCTACCTCTACTTCTAAACAGCGCAAGACATAAGAAACAACCAGGGTGCATCATTAACTCCGACAGTCCCTGTTTATTACAAAAAACTCGCGGTTTGGGCAAATTTCCCAAGCCGCGAGTTTTTTCTTGCATTCACACCGCCGCACGGCGAAGCCGTCATTATTCCGCAACTATTTGGTTCACAGAAAATTAGCCTCTTACAGGAACAGCCGAATAAGTATCTGAATTTCAGATGTTTGCAAGCGGCTGAAAAAGGTCTGACGTAGTTTAAATTATGTCTGATACAATTTTTCCTACATCGGACATAGTTTTTCCTACATCAAATGTAGTTTTCGCGCTATTTTGAAAAGAGTGATTATTTTCTGTTTTGCGCGAAATGTAGGGGCGTATGGCATACGCCCTTCACACCACCGCATGAACCGCACCGCAAACCATCACAACATCATTACAAATTGGCGCAATCCAGGGCGTATTGCATACGCCCCTACGGCGGTGCAAGTATTTGACAAATTGCGCTTTGAGCGTTTGTAATTTGTATGGCACAGTCCATACTACGGCACAAATTACTGAATTATTGGAAAACACGGCTTATTATTGCGCCATAAGACGGAATGTCAAAATCATTGCATATGATATTGCGTCCAAAAACGGCGGCATTATGTTTTGCACCTGTCAAATTGCAACGGAGGGCGACCATATTTATTCTGAACTTTTGAAACCTTTACCTTTTCAAAAGCATTTTATTTTCAGAAATACCGCCATTAAACCAACTTTTTGTATATTTGCAGCACGATATGGAATATTAACAAACGAGTAACTTAAAATGAAATCAAGCGAAGTTATTGAAAACCTAAAACGCCGTTATCCGGGACAGCCGGAATACATTCAGGCTGTATCGCAGGTGCTTCCCACAATCGAGGAGACCTACAACCAGCACCCCGAGTTCGAGAAGTCAAACCTCATAGAGCGTCTCTGCATCCCCGACCGCATCTACCAGTTCCGTGTAACATGGGTTGACGACAAGGGCAAGGTTCAGACCAACAACGGCTACCGTGTGCAGCACAACAACGCCATCGGTCCCTACAAGGGCGGCATCCGCTTCCACTCTTCCGTGAACCTCGGCATATTGAAGTTCCTTGCATTTGAGCAGACATTCAAGAACTCCCTCACCACCCTCCCCATGGGCGGCGCAAAGGGCGGCAGCGACTTCAGCCCGCGCGGCAAGAGCAACGCCGAAATCATGCGCTTCTGCCAGGCTTTCATGACCGAGCTTTGGAGAAACATCGGTCCCAACACCGATGTTCCCGCCGGCGACATAGGCGTGGGCGGACGCGAAGTGGGATATATGTTCGGTATGTACAAGAAGCTCACTCACGAGTTCACCGGCACATTCACAGGCAAGGGTCTTGAATTTGGCGGCTCGCTCATCCGCCCAGAGGCAACCGGCTACGGAAACGTTTACTTCATGCTCGAAATGCTCAAGACAAGGGGCATCGACGTCAAGGGCAAGACCGTTTGCGTGAGCGGTTCGGGCAACGTGGCGCAATACACCGTTGACAAGCTCATCGACCTCGGCGCGAAAGTTGTTACCCTCTCCGACTCCGACGGCTACATATACGACCCCGACGGCATTGACCGCGAAAAGTGGAACTACGTAATGGAACTCAAGAACATCGAGCGCGGCCGCATTCGCGAATACGCCGAGAAATACGGCGTCAAGTACGTTGCCGGCGCACGTCCTTGGGGCGAGAAATGCGACATCGCGCTCCCCTCCGCAACACAAAACGAAATTGACGGCGATGACGCACGCAAGTTGGTTGAGAACGGCGTGATTGCAGTGAGCGAAGGCGCGAACATGCCGAGCACACCCGAAGCTATCAAGGTGTTCCAGGATGCCAAGATACTCTACTCTCCGGGCAAGGCGGCAAACGCCGGCGGCGTGTCGGTTTCGGGTCTCGAGATGACGCAGAACTCCGAACGTCTGAACTGGACGGCAGAAGAAGTTGACAAGAAACTCCACAATATAATGTGCGACATCCACGCTGCGTGCGTGAAATACGGCACAGAGCCCGATGGCTACATAAACTATGTTAAGGGCGCAAACGTTGCCGGCTTTATGAAAGTTGCCAAGGCAATGATGGCGCAGGGCATTCTCTAAACGCATCCCCCTACACTTACAATAAATCCTCGCGGTTGCAAGCTGCACCCGCGAGGATTGTTTTTTGAAAAACGGCAGCCAAGGACAAACTGCATTTCAAAAGCCCAAGCCCGCGCTTTTCCGCCTCAAAAACGCCTTGCAACAGTTGTCATGTCTCCCGAATTTTGTTGTATTTCATGCACAATGCGAAATACAACAAAATTTATGGGGGGGGGGGAGGGGAAATGTGCCTATATTTGCATATAACAGCAAAACAAGACAAAACAACTACTATTATGAACAAATCCCAAACTCAAAAACCGAAACAAAAACACGCTGCCGGCAAAAAACTTCGCGGTGTGATGCTCGCCCTTCTTCTCTCGACAGTATTCCCTGCAACATCCTATGGCTTTGGCACGGGAATAACTTTCGAATACACGCACAATAACACGACCTGCAGATACGAAATCATAAACAGATATCAGCGTTATGTGGAGTTGGACAGATGTCTGAACACAACATTAGGCAACAATGCCGACCCCGACAAGATAATACTTCCGGAAGTTGTGGAATACGAAGGCACGAAATACGAGGTAAGGTGGATAAACACCGGCGCGTTCCGTGACAAAACTGATATTGAATGCCTCAAACTTCCCTCCAAAGTAACGGAAATACAACCCTACACTTTCGAAGGCTGTACAGGTCTTAAAGAGGTACAACTGCCCGACAGTCTGCGCTGGATTTACTACAACGCCTTCCAAAACTGCTCCTCGCTTGAAAGCATCACTATCCCCCAATATGTACATGCCATCGGACCGAATGTGTTCAGGGGTTGCCGCAGTCTCAAGTTCGTCGCATTCGCAAAAAAACGGGATGGAACAATAGCAGGCGGAATCAACGAAACAACATTCGACATAAGCGACACAGACTCCGACACACCCAAATATCCGAAAACGCTGTACACAAGTTCCTACAGGGTTGCCGAGCTGCAAAGCACCTCCCCCTGGAACCTGTTCGGGGAAGTCAAGGCTTCAAAAGGATATTATGTCGAGTATATGTGCGAGGGAATAAACGACCTGAACCGCTCCTACATAAATCTTTGGAACACAAAGTTTGGGTCGAGTGGAAGAGTTTACTTCGACCCAGCCACCTCAACGCTTACGCTCGACAAACTGAAATGCGACTTCAGCAATATTTTCAGCATTATCGAAAACTCAAGAAACTCCGACCTTACCATAAAAGTGAAAGGCGACTGCGTTCTTGATTTTGATTCTGACGACGGTGCTGCATTATACCTGACAGCAAACACAATCATAACCAATTACAACTCAAGTTCCTCCCTGACCCTCAGACTTGGGGCAAAATCTTCCAGCATAAAGGCAACGGCAAACTCGCAATGCACGCTCAACAACGCAAATATAATTATAGAAAGCGCACCCAACGCTAACAGTTTCGCATACGGCATAAACGGAGACAACTTGGGAGAACTCAGCATAACAAACAGCGTTGTGCAGATAACGAACACTCCGGCCAACAGTGCTGCAATCGGCGGCTTCAAATCATTGAAGATTGACGGCTGCGAAATAATCACGCCGCAGAATGCCACAATCGGGGCGAACAACACAATATACGAAAACGGGGCAGCCGCAAAGAAAGTGCTGATAGCCCCCGCCGGACACCCGGTGGGCATTGCCTCCACGAAAAACGGCGCAACGTCCAAACGCGAAACCATCTACACGCCCGACGGCGTAAGGCTGACAACGCCATTCAGTATGCTGCCGCGAGGGATTTATATTGTAAACGGAAAGAAAGTGGTGAAGTTATAACGCCACCAACACACAAACTCTCATAAACCAACCGTGTGCGCCGTGAAAGCGCACACGGTTTTTGTTTCATACACACTTCCGCCCGAAACAACAAGCCGCAAAAAAGAAAGCTACGGTGCAAGAAACACCGTTCCCCACCCCATGCCACTGACAAGTCTTTTCCGAGGCGGCAATCACCGCAAAAAATGTGTAACACATTGAGTCACAGGAAAATGCTCAAACAAAAGATTTGCGCTATAAGAATTTGTCTTTCAGCGGTTTGCAACGGCAGAAAAAAGGTCTGATGTAGTTTGAATTATATCTGATGTAATTTTTCCTACGTCCTATGTAGTTTTTCCTACGTCAGAAGTTGTTTTCCCGACTTTGGTTTTGCGTCATTTGCAGGGGCGTATTGCATACGCCCCTACGGAGGCGCAAATTTTTGATTACATGGTTTTTGTGTCGGCAATGCGCACTTAAATGCGGTTTGTCCTGCTTAAAAGGTAAAAATCGAGCGTTACCATTGCCGCCATAGCCTCCACTATCGGCACTGCACGCGGAACTACGCAAGGGTCGTGCCGTCCGCGTGCCGCGATGACGGTGGAATTTCCCTTTATGTCCACGGTCTGCTGCTCCACTTTCAGCGTGGGCACCGGCTTGAACGCCACACGGAAATCCACATCGCTTCCGCTCGTTATTCCGCCAAGCACACCGCCGTTATGGTTTGTTTCCGTTGCCACGCCGCCTTTGCCGTCGGGAACGAAAGCATCATTGTACTGCGTTCCGCGCATTGCCGCCGCACCGAAACCGTCGCCGAGTTCAAAACCCCTTGCCGCATTTATCGACATGACCGCAAAGGCAAGGGCGGCGTGAAACTTGCCAAACACCGGCTCGCCAAGTCCTGCGGGTACACCCTTTATAATGCAGCTTACAATGCCGCCCATTGTGTCGCCATCGCCCAACGCGCCTTTTATCTCGTTTTCCATTTTAACCGCAAGCTCCGCATCCGGGCAGCGCACGTCGTTTTTCTCTATCTCCTCAACAGAACACCATTTGTATTCATTGCCAAGAGCCACCGCGCCTATCTGCGAGGTGTACGCCCTCACTTCCACGCCAACCTTGCGCAGGGCGAGTTTTGCAAAAGCACCGGCAACGACCCGCGCTATGGTTTCGCGCGCGCTCTGTCTGCCTCCGCCGCGATAGTCGCGCAAACCGTATTTTTCCTGATAGGTGAAATCGGCGTGCGAGGGGCGGTAAACGTCCTTCAGTTCCGAATAGTCCTTCGAGCGTTGGTTTTCGTTTCTCACCTCAAAGCCAATCGGCGTGCCTGTGGTCATGCCCTCGAAAACGCCGGACAGTATCTCCACCTTGTCCGCCTCTTTGCGCGGAGTAGTCAGGCAGCTCTGCCCCGGGCGGCGGCGGTCAAGCTCGCTTTGGATAAAATCCAAGTCAACCTCTATCCCGGCAGGCATTCCGTCAATCACACCCCCTACCGCCACGCCATGACTTTCGCCAAATGACGTGAGACGAAAAACATTTCCAAATGTATTCATTATATATATGGTATCTCTTGCTGCAAATTTAATCAAAAAGTGCGTGTTTTCGGACTTTTCCCGGCGACAGCAGAGCTTATTTGAACATTATGTCGGTAATCACGTCAGCCTTGACATAAGCGTTTATCTTTTCCACAAGCTGCCTGCGCTGCATGAAAAGGTTGTTGCGCAACGCCGGCGACTGCACCTCGACAAACAAAACCTGGTTGTAAATCCTTATGTTCTGCGTTGCCCGCGCCACGCGCTCACCCACAATCTCGGGCCACGCATTCACCGCCCGCGCCTCGTTGAGCGGCGTCTCCAAGCCCTGCGCCCGCAAAAACAACGACACCACATCGCCAATCTGCTCAACGTTCCTTCTTCTCATAGGCTTATCTCGCCGCCTTTTACATTGAACACCCGGTAATCGCGCTCCGTTGACGCAAGAATCGGGGCGAGCCTCCCGCGGTCGGTGTCGGTTATGAAAATCTGTCCGAAGTCGTTGCCCGCAACCATATTCACAATCTGCGAAACGCGTGAGGCATCCAACTTGTCAAACAAGTCGTCGAGCAGCAAAAGCGGCACATTTCCGCTGCCCGAATGGCGGAGCAGGTCAAACTGCGCGAACTTCAGCGCGAGCAGGAAAGACTTGGTCTGCCCCTGCGAACCCTCGTTGCGTATCGGGTATCCGCCAAGGCACATCTGCAGCTCGTCGCGGTGTATGCCGTGAAGCGAATGGCCTATAATGCGGTCTTTTGCCCGCCCGCCGCGTATGGTTTCCAAAAGCGGACCTCTTTGGCAGTGCGAAACGTATGAGAGGGAGGGCTTCTCGGCATCGGCGGAAATCAGCGAATAATACTTCTGGAAAAGCGGAGTGAGCTTTTCGGTGAGAACAGCACGCGCCATGAAGATTTTCTCCCCCTCCGCAGCCATCTCCTCCTCGTATATGTCGAGCATAGAAGCGTCCGGCTCCGCATCGCCGCGCAGCAGGGCGTTGCGCTGCTTGAGGGCGCGGTTGTACTTTATGAGGGAGTCGAGGTAAAGCCTGTCGTATTGCGAAATTACTATGTCCATGAACTTCCTGCGCGCCTCTCCGCCGCCCGTAACAAGCTCGCCGTCGTTCGGCGACACCATGACCAACGGCACAAGCCCTATGTGCTCCGCAAGACGCTTGTACGCCTTTTTGTTCAAACTGAACTTTTTGCTTTTATGCTGCTTCACGCCGCATGAAACCTCATACTTCCTGCCGTCCTCGTCCTCATATCCGCCCACGGCAACCATATAGTCCTCGCCGTGCCTCACCGTAAGCGCATCGAGCATTGAGGTGGCGCTGTGGCAAAACGACATATAATATATCGCGTCGAGCACATTGGTTTTTCCCTCGCCGTTCCTGCCAATAAGACAGTTAATCTTGGGCGAAAACTCCAAGTCGGCGGCGGCAATGTTCCTGTAGTTTATCAAAGACAGCCTGTGAAGTATCATATCATGCAGTTTCCGTTTGCGAAGTTAGCTGTTTTCCCGCGTCCGAAAAGCGGTTTGTTGCAGAAATCAGCCCAAAAGAGAAAAAAGTGGGGATAAAATTTCACCATTTAATGCGAAAAGACTAATTTTGTCCCGCCTAACAGCAACAAACATAAAAGAACAACTACAAAATGGCTAATATAAAGACTAACGGTTCAACGGAAATGGCTGAAGTTTTCAGCCGCTCGGAAGCATTTCTCACCAAGCAGAAAAAGCCCATACTGATTGTTTTGGCGGCTTTGATTGTTGTAATAGGCGGAGGATTGCTTTACCACAATCTCGTTTCCGTACCGAAAGAAAACAAAGCCTCGACCGCGCTTGCAAAAGGCCAGGAATACTTCTCACAGGGTGATTGGCAGAAAGCCCTCAACGGCGACGGTGCGGGTTTTGCCGGCTTTGCAAGCATAGCAAAGCAGTACAGCGGAACCGACGCTGCAAACCTTGCAAAGCTTTATGCAGGTATCGCGCTCTACAACACAGGCAAGGTGCAAGAGGCACTCAAATATCTTAAAGACTACAGCACAGCCGGCGATGCGATGATTGAGGCAGAGGCTATCGGGGCTATGGGTGACTGCTACGCCACCCTCGGCCAGAAAGACGAAGCCGTAAACGCTTTCAAGAAAGCGGCAGCAAAGGCTGACAACAACTCCCTAAGTCCCATCTACCTTGTAAAGGCGGGTGAAGTTCTCGAGTCAGACAGCAAGTTTGACGAGGCTTTGAAGCTTTACCAAGAGGTCAAGGACAAATATGTGCAGAGCGCGATGCAGCAGGATATTGACAAATACATCGAGCGCGCAACTGTAAAGAAGTAACTGCAAACAGGCAATGTCGAGTAACGCATTCCAACTCTCCGACAGCGATATGTCTTCCGTTCCCTGTGGCAAGGGAATGAGAGTGGGTATAGTTGTAGCGGAATGGAATGACACTATAACCAAGGCACTTCTTGAAGGTGCAAAAAACACCCTTAAAGCCAACGGCGTGCTTCCCGAAGACATTGTGGTGGAGTTTGTTCCCGGCAGTTTTGAGCTGATTTTCGGGTGTTCGCAAATGGCGAAAAAGCACATTGCTGACGCAGTAATTGCAATAGGCTGCGTAATCCGTGGCGACACGCCCCACTTCGACTACATTTGCCAGGCTGTGAGCGGCGGCATATCAAATATTAATGTCGAGGGTGACGTTCCCGTGATATTCGGATTGCTTACCACGAACAGTCAGGAGCAGGCCGAGGAACGTTCAGGGGGAATACTTGGAAACAAAGGCGATGAGTACGCCATCACAGCATTGAAGATGGTTGCTTTCGCGCAGAAATATAAATAATCTGGAGATATAAGGGCAAATTCCAGAGTGGCCAAATGGGGCAGACTGTAAATCTGCTGACGTTCGTCTTCGGTGGTTCGAATCCATCTTTGCCCACAAAACATTCCGTTGAGAACTTATTCTTGACGGAATGTTTGTTTTCATATTCCTACCGCAAACCACTTTGTTCTCAAAAATATGTTGTACTTTTGATAATGCAAATACAAAACAGCCAATGAACTGCTACGCATCGCACAACTACCGCGATTTTTCGCACGCGGGGAACATCTCCAAGAATTTCAACGAACGCATAATGCAGGATATGGGGTTCAGGAATGCCGCCCTCAAGCAGACGCATTTCCACAATAAAGTCCTCGGTTTTTTCGCCACCCTTGCAGGGGTGTGCGTAATACCGTTCCGTCTGCACAAGGGCGACCGTCTCGTGTTGCAATATCCCGTGAAAAAGTACTACACTCTCATCTGCAAAATGGCTCATTGGCGCGGCGCAAAAGTAATCACGCTTATCCACGACCTTGGATGCTGCCGACGCAAGCGGCTCACGCCCGAAAAAGAAATGAGACGCCTGAGAAATTCCGACGCGCTTATCGTTCACAACAACAACATGAAGCGTTGGATTGAGGAACACGCCTACAAGGGGGGCGTTGCCGTCCATAAAATGACGGACTATCCCGCCGAGGCTCAAGCAACCGTCCACAAATACAGCGGCGGCAAACCAAAAGTCCTGTATGCCGGTGCGCTGCCAAAGAAAAAAAACGCCTTTCTCTACGAACTTGCCGCGCAGGACATAAATTACGACATAGAACTTTACGGCAGGGGCTTTGACGGGACGCAAATAAAAAACGACTGCGTTCACTACCACGGATTTGTGAGCGACACGGTTCTCATTTCGCAAAACAACTGCGATTTCGGGCTTGTATGGGACGGCGATTCGCTTGACGGATGCGAAGGCCCATACGGCAGCTACCTGAAACTCAACAACCCGATAAAGACATCGCTATACATCCGCTGCCACCTTCCCGTGATTGTATGGGAGCAAGCCGCCATTGCCGAAGTTGTGAAAGAGAAAGAAATCGGCATTTGCGTGGCTTCGCTGCACGACCTTGACAAAACCCTTGCCCAAATCACACCCGAGGAATACGACAAGCTCGAACGCAACGTGATTGAGTGGAGCAAGGAACTGAAAAACGGCAACTGCACGCGAAATGCCATAAACGAATGCCTTGCATACCTGCAAGGGAAATAGGGGTATAGGGGCTGTGTCATAAGATATTTGCCGCATTTCCTCACATACGCCAAGCAAATACATAATACACAAGCAGCCAACAAATTGCGCCGCCGTAGGGGCGTATGGCATACGCCCCGAGTTGCGCCGATTGGCGATATTGTGGCATCGCTTTGCGATGCGGTTTGTGCGGTGGGGTAAAGGGCGCATGCAATACGCCCCTACAATTTCCGCAAAACTTGTTCAGACACTCCGCATTCTCTCCTTCCGAAAACTACATCGGACATGGAAAAAACTATGTCTGATGTAGTATGAATTATGTCTGATATAATTTTTTCTACATAGGACATAGTTTTCGCCCTTTGCATCATACTGAAAAACAAGACGTTATTCTTCGCACAACCTTACAACGTAAAACTTTGCAATTCAAGCCTTTACGCTGTTTTGACATTTAGTGGCAACCGCACGAAACACTCCGCCACTCTACCACCCCTAACATTCTGTGGAAATTGAAATCACGACCGCAAGCGTTGGCGAAAGTGGCAAAAAACAGGGCGTGTGCAAATACACACGCCCATATTCTTTTACCGTTAAATTATCTGTCAACAAAGCTGGCACGATGCGGCGTATTGCATACGCCCACCAATCCGTCGCGAAATCAGCGCATGCCCGGTTATGCCTCTTATGCCAGAAGTTTCCTGACTATTTCGGATATTATCCTGCCGTCGGCCTTGCCGGCAAGCGTTTTTGTCGCTGCCCCCATCACCTTTCCCATGTCGCGCATGGACGTTGCGCCAACGCTTGCTATTATCGCCTTGACCTCTTTCTCCACTTCCCCGTCTGAAAGCTGTTTTGGCAAATACGCCTCTATCACCTTAACCTGCGCCTCCTCTTCTTCGGCAAGATCGGCACGGTTCTGCCCGTGATACAAAGCAGCCGTGTCTTTCCCCTGCTTTGCCATTTTGGCAAGGATTTTCAGAGCCGCATCGTCCGAAAGCTCATCATTTGCCCCGGGGGCGGTCTTTGCCTCTATGAAATTCTTCTTGATGTTGCGCAATGCCTCAAGGCGCACCTTGTCGTGCGCCTTCATTGCCGCCATTATGTCTTTGCTAATCTGTTCAAACAATGCCATTGTATTTGTGTTTTTAGAATTTTATCGCACCCGTGTCCGCCGGTGTCTCCGCGTCATTGGAACGTTCCGCCACCGCGCCGCCGTAGTTTTTCTCGTATATGCGCCGCAACATCGCGCTGCTGCGGTGCGCTGTAGGAGTTTGCTCCACCATTGATATTATGTCATCGTTGTCGATGTCAACGTCGTTGAAACGGAAAACATGGTGAGGGCGGCGGTAAGCTCCCGCACGGCTTTTGTCCTCATAGCCGAACTTTTTGCGCCGTTCCGCCTTCTTCTCCTCCTCTTCCGCAGCCTGTGCCGCCCGTTCCGACTCATCGCCGCCATTGCGTATGAGGTATTCCTCCATATACGGCACATTTGCCAGCCCGAACCCCGAAGCCAGCACAGTAACCTTGACCTGCTTGCCAAGAGACGGGTCGAAAGCTATGCCCCACTTCACCTCGAAATCCCTGCCGAACTTGCTCATGAAATCATGAACCTCGTTCATTTCCTCCATCGTGATGGTGTCCTCGTCCTTGTCGGAGCAGTATATGTAAAGCAGCACCTTCTTGGCGTCGAAAATGTCGTTGTTGTTGAGCAGCGGGGAATTGAGCGCATCGTCTATGGCGCTCTTCACACGAAGTTCGCCCTCGCCTGTACCCGTGCTCATTATGGCAACGCCGCCGTCGCGAAGCACGGTGCACACATCGTTAAAGTCGAGGTTTATCTTGCCGTGGGTTGTTATAATCTCGGCTATGCTTCTTGCCGCAAGCGTCAGAGTGTCGTCAGCACGGCCGAAAGCGTCGCTGATTGTAAGTTCCGGGTATATCTCGCGCAAACGCTCGTTGTTGACCACAAGCAAAGCGTCAACATTCTTTGATATGGCCTCCACGCCGTCCAAAGCCTGGTCTATCTTGCGGTTTCCCTCAAATTGGAATGGAATGGTAACGATGCCAATCGTGAGGATGTTTTTGCTTTTGGCCTCACGCGCTATAATCGGGGCTGCACCTGTACCTGTGCCGCCGCCCATGCCGGCTGTGATAAACACCATTTTCGTGCCGTCCGAAAGCATCTTGTCGATAGATTCTATGCTCTCCTCCGCCGCATGGCGCGCCTTTTCGGGGATGTTTCCCGCTCCAAGGCCCTCGCTTCCCAACTGCACCTTAAACTGCACGGGAGAATCGTCCAAAGCCTGCGCGTCCGTGTTGCAAACCACGAAACTCACATCGTGTATTCCTGTTTGGTACATATGGTTGACGGCATTCCCGCCGCCGCCGCCAACACCTATTACTTTTATTATATGAGGGTTGCCCGTTCTGAAGGCAAAGTCAACTATTTGATTATCGTCCATTTTCCTGTGATTTTATAGTCAGTTGCCGAAATATATTTTGCCGTTGGCTGAACCCGAATACGCTTCTTCTGCGTTTTCACGTGCCTCCGTCCCGGCATAATCGTCAGACTGCCGTTGTATATTCTTCAAAGTCTCGTACCTGCGCGATTGCGTGTTGCTGTCCGAAACCATGTCAATTACATCTTCGTTGTCGAGGTCACTGTCCGAAAACCTGTAAACAAGGTGGGAACGCCTCTGCCTGCTCATCACCTTGGGGTAGAAAATCTCTCGGCGGCGGTTGCGCACCTCCTGCACCTCTGGAGACTCTGCACCACTCCCGACAACCTCTGCCGGCAACTCCTGCCGCATATCGTCAGACACATAAGGCTGGGTTGCCAGTCCGAAGCCAGATGCAAGAATTGTAACCCTTATCTTGCCCCCCATTTCCGGCACATACGCCAGTCCCAGCTTGGTGTCGAACTCCCGGTTTACAAACTTGTCCATGAACTCATGAAGTTCGCCGGTTTCCTGCATCGTTATGGACTCCTCGTTTTTGTCGGACGTGTATATGGCTATCGTGGCGCGGCGGGCGTTAAAAATGTCGTTGTCGTTAAGCAACGGCGACTCAATGGCATTCTTTATTGCTTCCGAAACACGGTTCTCACCCTCCGCCTCGCCTGTGCTTATCAACGCTATACCGCCATTTTTAAGCACTGTGTTCACATCGTTGAAGTCAAGATTCCAGTGCATCGGCGTTGTTATTATATCTGCAATGCTCTTCACCGCCACAAACAACGTGTCATCGGACATCCGCAACGCCTCTATCCAGGTTTTGAACGCGCATATCTCGCAAAGACGCTCGTTGTTGATGACAAGCAGCGAGTCCACGTATTTTGACAGTTCGTAAACGCCGTCGAGCGCACGGTCTATTCTCAATTCGCGCTCCATGGCAAAAGGAATGGTTACTATGCCCACGGTAAGCATACCCGCCTTTTTGGCTTCGCGGGCTATTACAGGAGCCGCGCCTGTGCCTGTGCCGCCGCCCATGCCAGCTGTGATGAAAACCATCCGCGTGCCGTCGCAAAACATCTTTTGTATCTCGTCAAGACTGTCTTCGGCAATCTTACGCGCCTTTTCGGGATTGCTTCCCGTTCCAAGTCCCTCCGAGCCTAACTGGCGGCGGATTGGCACTGGGTTTCTTTCAAGATCCATGCGGTCGGTATTGCAAACCTCGAAACGCACATTGTGAAGTCCTTCTTCGTACATACGGGCAACGGCATTGCCACCGCCACCGCCAACACCTATCACCTTTATTATGCGGGGGTCGCTTGCAGACACAACCTCGCTTTCCTTTGGCAGGTTAAAATCTATGGTAGCATTGTCTTCTGATACGCTCATCGTTCTGCTTTTTGAAATAAAAACAAGTGCAGCAAATCAAGTCCGCGCATTGTCATTCATCGGGGCTTACCACCTTGTCTGCGGTCTCCTTTACCTTCTTTGCCATATTTTTGAACCACGAGGAAATCCTACCGGGCTTTTTCGGTTCTTCAGACACATCCTCTTTTGTTACTTTCGGCTTTTTGTTCAAGTCGTCAACATTGTCCTTAGTTTCCCCAACCGCGCTTTCTTCAGGTTTTTCGCCATCAAACAGACCTTGGTCTTCGGAAATTGCATCGCCTGCGCATTCCTCCTTACCCAATGAAAGCAAAGAAAGAATGGCATTGAGAGAACCATCGGCACGTTTGGCTTCCTGGAACTTGGCGTTTACCTGAAAATTAACAAACTTGGCGAACCTTATCTTCTCCTCCCCTATTTTGGTGAACTGCTTGAACGCCTTGCCCAAATCGCGGAGATTTGAGCCGCCGCCGGTAAGTACGGCACCGCTTATCAAATCCTCGTTCACCTTCAAACCGGAACGGCGTATCTGCTCTTCTACATTAACAAGTATCTCCTCCATTCGGGCTTCGATTATCTCATTAAGCTCGCGTGCCTTTATTTCCCGCCCGTCGCTCAGCTTGTATGTTGCATCGTTTGCCTCGTCAACGTTTTCCTTTTCGGGAAAAGCAGAACCGTGGTTGCGTTTCAACGCTTCAGCCTCAGACTTCTCTATTCTGAAAACCGAGGCTATGTCTTTTGTTATGTTGTCCGAGCCAAGAGGTATAACGGCAAGGCGGCGCAATAGCTTGGAAGAATAAATTGCTACAGTCGTGGTGTCCATGCCAAAGTCCACAAGAACACAACCCGTGCGTTTTGCGTCCATACTAAGCAAGCCGTCCCCAAGCACGATAGGAGTCATCATGTATTCCACTTTCTTGAAACCGGCGCGCATAAGGCAGTCTTTTATTTTCTCGTAAAAGTCATGCCTGTAGAACACATTAAGAAAACTTCCTTCCAGCCTGTCGGTAACAACTCCCACCACCGAGGATGACGAAGTTTGGCGTTGCTTTCCCAGATAATAGTCTTGCGGAATTATTTTTGTAAGCCAATATTTCCTTATGTCCAGTTCGCGGTCTTCCTCGTACAAGGCATCAACAATATCCTGCGTTACCTTTGTTTCCGCGTCAAACTCACGCGTTACCGTATTCAATACAGAATGCAGGCTCTGCCCGCCTATGCAAACGTAAACCTTGGATATGTTTCGCTTGACCGCATCCTGAAGACGCAATTTTATATTCTTAAGGCATTCCGTGGCTTGATCCAAATTGTGTGCGTAGCCTCGCTTGATGCAGGCGTTTGAATCCTCTTGGGCATATGCCATTATCTGAATGCTACTGTCCGCCATTCTCCGGCCAATCATTCCTGTTATCTTTGACGAGCCTATCTCTATAGCAGCTATAAAATTGTCTGTTGTAGCCATATTTATATTATTTCTTGCATATTATCTGATTGTCGTACTCTAAATCTATCCTGGAATATTTGTTCCAGCCAACCTGCGGCAAAACCTGGGAATAAAAAGCCTTTAGCCGCTTAAGTTTCTGCGGAATTCCGCCCGGCTGTCCGATGTAAACCACGTGGTTGCCTATTCTCGGGTAAAGCTCCACGTTTCCTGCGGTGTCAACGCTAATCTGCTCTATCTGGCTGTCCCAAAACTTGTCGTATTTCAGCAAACGCCCTATCGGCAAAAGTTTTGAATGGGCGTACTGCCTTGATATATGCCCTGTGGCCACAACCAAGTCTGCGGAATAGTGCATATGCGGCATTATCTTCCCCCGGGTGTCCATATAATAATTGTCACCGTTATCGCTAATCACCCTCATGACGGGCAGACGCTGCGTCACGGTTACATAAACGCGGTCTCCCGCTGTTTTGTAGCTTGTCGTGTTGTCTATGAAAGGATTCTTTGCAAGCACCTTCTCAATCTCGGCACAATTAATGCCGTTCATCTTCTTCCCTATCGGATACACCTTTGCCTCTTTGAGTATCGCGCGTATCTCGGAGGGCGTGATAAACCCCGCCACGTCGCTGTCTTTCACTACCACCTCCACCGCAGCGCAATGCTGCCGCATTTCGGGATTGTTAAGCACAGTAACAGCCAGCCCCAGATATACGGCAAGGGCGAGCAGCAACAACAACTTCAGCAGGTTCTTCATTTTCAGCTGCGCGGAAGCAGGATTTTTGTTATTTCGGGAGTCATGTTGTCCAAATCGCCCGCCCCCAAAATCAGAAGCACGTCAACGTCCATGCTGCGAACAACATCAAGCACCTCGTCCTTGCGTATCAGACGTTTCTTCATGCCGGGACGCAAATTATCGTATATCAAACGGCTTGTTACGCCGGGTATAAGGCGTTCACGCGCCGGATAGATTTCGGTAAGCACAACCTCGTCGAGCAAAGAAAGACTATTGGCAAAGTCTTTATAAAAATCGCGGGTGCGGGAATAAAGGTGGGGCTGGAATATAGCGGCTATCCTGCGTCCTTTGAACACCTTGCGCACGGAGCTGATGCATTGCTCTATTTCTTTGGGATGGTGTGCGTAGTCGCTTATCAGCACAATCTTGTCGGTGTTTATCTTTATGTCGAAGCGGCGTTCCACCCCCGAGAACGTACGCATTCCCTCGCGTATGTCCTCTGCCGAAACCCCGGCTATCTGGGCGAGAGCCATTGCCGCCACACCGTTTTCAATGTTAACGTAAACAGGCACGCCCAAATCGATGTTGGTAATGTTTCCCAACGGCGAAACCAAGTCAAACATAATCCTGCCGTTGCCAATGCGTATGTTTTCCGCATGGAAATCGCCCGCATCCACACCGTAGTCATAAAAGCGCACGCCGTCCTTCAACTGTGGCTTCAGGGCAATGTCCTTGTGCATCACGAGTGCGCCTCCCTTGCGGATAAGCGACGTGTATTTCTCAAAACTCTCAATATACGCCTCGTGCGTTCCGTATATATCCAAATGGTCGGCATCAACGGCGGTAATCACCGAAGCATACGGCGTGAGCTGGTGGAACGAGCGGTCGTACTCGTCAGCCTCAATCACGACATAGGGGCTTGAGGAATTAAGCAGGTAGTTTGTGCCGTAGTTCTTGGATATTCCGCCAAGGAAAGCATTGCAGCCCACATGGCTTTGATGGATTATGTGCGCCGCCATTGTCGAGGTGGTGGTTTTGCCGTGGGTCCCCGCCACACACAGTCCGCGATATGCGCGTGTGAGTGTTCCGAGAACCTGTGCGCGCTTCACCACGTCATAAGCCATGTTTCTGAAATACCCCAGCACCTTGTTGTCCGCAGGTATTGCCGGCGTATATACCACAAGGGTGTTCCTCGGATTTTTGAATTCCGAGGAAATCTCATCGGGGTCATCGTCATACTGCACTTTCGCGCCCTCAGCCTTCAGGCGTTCCGTGAGCACCGACGGAGTTTTGTCATATCCGCCCACCGGCGTTTCCCTCGACAGGAAATACCGTGCAATTGCGCTCATTCCGATACCGCCGATACCTATAAAATACACTGCCTTTATATCATTCAAATCCATTTCTGTCTCAGTTTTTAGTTTTATTTTAGTTGTTTGTTCATTTCCCGGCAAGCGCCATGACTTCCTTCGCTATTATTTTAGCGGAATCGGGAAGGGCGAGTGCCTTTATGTTTTTGCCGAGGCTTGCCAAAAGCGCGTTGTCCGCCACTGCGTTCAGCGCACGCGGGATTAAGGTGCGCACGGCATCCGCGTCCTTCACATAGAGTGCGGCGTCGCGTGTGGTCAGAGCCAAAGTGTTTTTGGTCTGATGATCCTCCGCCACATTGGGCGACGGAACGAGTATCGCCGGCTTGCCCAAAAGCTGCAGCTCCGAAATGCTGCCCGCCCCCGAACGCGACACAACCAAGTCGGCAGCGCGGTAAGCCACCGCCATGTCCGAGATGAACTCCAGCACGGCAAGGTTTTCGGGCTTGCCTCTCTTTGCAAGCTCCTCCTGCACCGATGCGCTGTAATACTTTCCTGTCTGCCACACAAACTGCGCATCGCTCTGCTTTATCAGCACCAAGTTGTTCAGCACAGCCTCATTCATGGTTCTCGCGCCCAGGCTGCCGCCTATAATCAGTATGGTTTTCTTTGCCGGGTCGAGACCGAAAGTCTTTACGGCATCCTCACGGCTCACTTTGCAATCGAGCAGGTTCTGCCTCACAGGGTTTCCCGTCAGGATTATCTTGTCCTTAGGGAAAAAGCGTTCCATTCCGTCGTATGCCACGCATATCCTGTCGGCTTTTTTCGCGAGCAGCTTGTTTGTTACGCCCGCATAGGAGTTTTGCTCCTGTATAAGCGTGGGTATGCCCATAGCCTGCGCCTCATCAAGCGTGGGTCCGCTGGCATAGCCTCCCACCCCGACGGCAACCATTGGGCGGAAATCCTTTATTATGCGCTTCGCCAAGCTGCGGCTGCGCATTATCTTGAAAAGTGTCTTTATGTTGTTAAGAATGTGCTTTCTGTCAAAACCGCAAATCGGCAGTCCCTTTATCTCATATCCCGCTGCCGGCACACGCTGCATCTCCATTCGCCCCTCAGCCCCCACAAACAAAATTCTTGCATCGGGACACAAATCCCTCAGGGCGTTGGCTATCGAGACAGCCGGGAATATATGCCCCCCCGTACCGCCGCCGCTTATTATAACCCTTAATTCCTTATCCATTATTTTTCAAAGTTTTATTCCGCTTCCGCATTCCGAAGCACGCACTTTCGCGGATATTGCAAAATTAATAATAATATTTGCATTACGTGCGAAAACAGACAAAAACTATAAGCCGCATCCCCCACTATTTTTCCTGCGGGGAACGCGGCTTTGTTATGCCGTTACGGAAGTTATTTCACTACGCCCTCGCAAACCACAGGCTGGTTGGTTGTGATGTAGTCAACGCCTGCGTCCACGAGTTCCTTCATTTGCTTAGGGTCGTCAACAGTCCAAATGTTAACCTTCAGTCCCAGTTTGTGAGCCTCGCCTATCCAGTCCCAATGCTTTTTGATGTGCCCCCAAGAATAGTCCAGGCCGGCGGCCCCCATCTCTTTAAGCTGGCGCGGCGAAAGTTCTCCGTTGAGATAGTAAACCTCGGTGCCTTTTGGGACTTCGGAAAGCAGTTTTACCATTGCAGGGAGGGAGAAAGTGATATAGGTTACGCGCTTGGTCAGCTTGTATTCCTTGAACAGCTTCAAGGTCTGCTCCACACACTTCAGGGTACGCGCCACGTCCTTGTGCGGCTTTATCTCGCATACAAGCTGCGTCTTCAGCTTCTTGCCAAGCGCGAGATACTCCTGCAACGTGGGGATTCTCTCACCGTTGGCAAGGGGGTGCTTCATAAGCTCGTCATAAGTCGCGTCCTCAATGATGAGGTCCTTCACATTGGCATCGTGGTGAACCACAATCTTGTTGTCCTTCGTAAGCCAAATGTCAAACTCACTGCCGTAGCACTTCACGGAATCCGCCTTGGCGAGCGCGGCCAGACTGTTCTGCGCCGAGCCTTCGGTTGTCCAAAAGCCGCGATGAGCCACAACTTTTGTCTGCGCCACGGCAAAACCCGCCACCAAAAGCGACAGCGAAACTGCCAATACTCTATTTTTCATTCCTTATAGTTTTTAGTTACGGCAAAAGTAACCATTTTTGCTTGAACATCCAAAACTGCAAATCCTTTGTTTTGACAATAATTCCGGCTGAAACACAGCATTTTTCACAACCCATTGGTTTGCAAAACCATACCCACAATTTAGCCGATATTGTAAGTTTTTGTTTTTCAAAGGTTTGCAGTTGGCGAAAAAAGGTCTGATGTAGTTTGGATTATGTCTGATGTAATTTTTTCTACATCGGACATAGTTTTTCCTGCATCAAATGTAGTTATAGCGGTATTGGTTTTGCACCGTTTGTAGGGGCGTATTGCATTGTCCCATACACCAAACGCACGAGGCACATCGCCACAAAAGCGAGCCAACTCTGTTTTTATGGCAAATCAGCACAATCCGTGCGTATGCAATAAGCCACTACGGCGGCGCAATTCATTGGTTGGCCTTATATTAGGCATTCACAGAGGCACATTGTTCTAATCAGCCCAAACGGACAAGCACATAAAAACTTTGGACTACGAAAAAAGGAACTTCGCAATGAAGTTCCTTTTGATTTTGAGGTGCCAAGCAGATTCGAACTGCTGTACACGGTTTTGCAGACCGTTACCTAGCCACTCGGTCATGGCACCGTTGTGTTGTTTGCGGATGCAAAAGTAAGAAATTAAGCCGAAACAGCCAAACGCCGCCTAAAATTTCTTTCCTGCAAATATCATTTTAGCCGTGAGGAGAATGATTTTCATATCCCCCCAAAGCGAGCGCGTCCTCAAATACTCAAGATCCATGTTGAGGCGTTGCAGCATTTTCTCCATTGTGTCGGTATATCCGTTGAAGAGCGTCGCCATCGACGTAAGCCCCGGGCGCATCAGGTATATAAAGCGATACCTTGCGTCGCGTTCCATTATCTTGTCGATGAAAATCTTCCTTTCGGGGCGCGGGCCGACTATGCTCATGTCGCCCTTCAGCACATTAAGGAGCTGCGGAAGTTCGTCAAGGTGGTGAATGCGCAGGAACTTGCTGAAGCCGGTAACGTGCGCCTTGTCCTCGCATGGCGTGAGCCGCGGGCCGTTGTCCTCAAAGCCCTCGCTCAATGTGCGGAACTTGTAAATCATAAACGGTTTGCCGCCAAGCCCTATACGCTCCTGCCTGAAAATGACGCTGCCTTTTTCGGTCAGTTTCAGCCTCAACGCTATATACAAGTACAGCGGCGTTGACAAAAGCATGACCACCGCCGCCCCGACAAAGTCGCACAGTCGCTTCACCGCCTTTGCCGGAGCGCACATATTGTCAGCCATTTCGGCAGGTGCGCTGCCAGTTTCAATTGTTTTTATATTTTGCACTCTCTCAGATATCCCTTTTAATAATATATAACTTTGCGTTAATCTTTTTATTGTGCCGCCGCCGGTTATTTGGGGTGCTTTATCGGTTCCAGCACTATCTCGGAACGCCATGCGTCATGCGCGGAATAAACCACCGTGGCATATTTGTTCAACAGCCCATGCAATTTTCCGCCAAACAGCCCTTCGACAAACGGTGTATGCGCAATGGAGCGCGGAAAGGCTTTTGCATAGCACAATCTGCCTTTTGTATCATGGGGAAAAACAAGCGGCACGCCTTCTGCGGCTTTTCCCCCCGCCTTTGCGCCGTAACGGCACAAAAGCCGTCCGTCCTTCCTCACGCCAAACTCAAAACTTTTTCCGTTGAGTGAGCACTTGTAGCCTCCGTCCGAAGTCCTCTCCGGCTTGCCTTGGGGGTTGTCCTTTTTCCATTGGGAAATGCCGTCAAGAAACGAGGCATCCTTTATTTCCGCCACAAGCGAAAAATTCATGCCGCCTTTTCCGTCAATGCCGTCAAGCGACAAGAGCGCGTCGCCGTCAATGCCGCCGATTATTTTTCCGAAATCCGCCACAACATTCATTGCCGCCCAAAATCCTTTTGCCGACCTGTCGGCACGGAGTCGTTCGGCGAGTTTCCTTCCGTCAATGCCCATAAACGCATAAGCCATTGAGCCGCCCGTCAGCCGCTCCCCATCCATTCCGCCCCTATACGGTTTCAGCCCGGACGGCTTCGGCAATTCGCCGCCATCCGCCGCCGTCAGCTCGTTCTTCATTACAATTTTCCCGCCCGCGCCAAACGAACAGGAAGATTCAAGCAAAACGGAATCCGCGTCAGCCTCTCCCAAAACTTGCAGGGACAGCATGGTGCGCAATACGGACGGCAAGGACGAAAGCCGCGCCACGAGTTTTGCGCCGCCCGGCATTTTCTCCAGTCTGCCAAACAAATCGCTGCTACCAATGCCGCCGCCGCTTTTGAACATCGCACTCACCGTGCGGCGCATGAAAGACTGCTCTCCCGCCACCACAGGCCCGATGACAAGCAGCGCACCGCCGTTCCACGCCATCTGCCAATTTGATTTCCACACCGCCCAATGCAACCCCGAACTGTTGTCCCTCTGCGAAAATTCCTTGGATGCCGAAACCGCATCCAGCACATCCTTTTCATCGTCCACCGCCACAACCACGCCATAATAGCCGCCCGGCGAAACGAAAGCGTAAGCCGGCTGCGTAAGGTCTATCCCGGACGTGAACGGCAGCACATTCTTCATGCCATTCAAGCCACTTTCCGTTTCCGCCGCTATCTGCGCAAAATCAAGCGAGGCTACAGCCGGCGACGACTCGGGGATTATGTCGTAATAAGCCTTGCCGCACGACGACAACGCCATGGCAAGCGCCACGGCAAACACACTTTTGAAAAACTTGCGCATTGTGTTCATTCCAATGCCCATGACATTTTGGAGTTTTTCAAGTTCATCAGCATAACGGAGTACAGTGCCGCCGTTTCCGTGCGCAGACGGCTCTCGCCCAAACTCACGGGAATAAAGCCGTTGCGTATTGCCTGTTCCACCTCTTCGGGGGCGAAATCCCCTTCCGGACCAATGACCACCGTCTTTCCGCCGCCGCCCATCACCGCCGGCAAGTAGCAGCGCGGCGAAGCCACGGTGATTTCCCCGGAAAGCTCCCGGCAAACCTCCCCGTTAAGACAGTGTGCAATGTATTTCTCACCCGAAATGTCGGGACGCGCAACAAACTCCCCGAAAGGCGCAAGGGCGTTCACCCTCGGCATTTGCGCCTTTCGGCTCTGCTTCATTGCCGAAACTACGATGCGCTCTATCCTTTCGGGCTTCAAAACCCTGCGCTCCGAAAAGCGGCAGTCTATAAAGGATATTTCATCAACGCCAATTTCCACGGCTTTCTCCACGAGCCATTCCGTGCGGTCCATGTTCTTTGTAGGGGCTACGGCAATGTGCAAATGCCCGCTCCACGGGCTTTCCGCCTTCCTCGTGTCCGTAATGCTGTAACTGCACGAGCGCGAAGAAACACCCGACACCTCGGCATCATAAAAGCAGCCGCAGCCGTCGGTTATGACAATGCGGTCGCCCACACCCAGGCGCAGCACCTTCACGGCATGGCGCGCCTCCTCATCGGGGAGTTCGCTTTTAACTCCCGCGTCAGGCACATAGAAATAATGTATTTCTTTCATCGCTGCACAAACAATCGTGCAAAGTTACTCAAAACTTTCCTAACCCCGAATACGCAAAAAGGGATTGGGGCGTAACACCCCAATCCCCCTATATGCCATTACTGCTTTCAGTTGCCGGCAGCCCGCATCTGCTCCAAAAGCTCGCGCTGGCGGTCGTTGAGCGAAGCCGGCATTGTTACGTTGTAAGTGATTATCAAGTCGCCGTATGTGCCGTCGCCCTTGTCATAGCCTTTGCCTTTAAGGCGCACTTTCGCCCCCTGCTGAGTGCCGGGCTTTACGCGCAGCCGCAGCTTGGAACTTTGGGTCTGCAGAATAATCTCGCCGCCCAGCAACGCCGTGTACATATCTATGTTTACCGTGGCGTGGGCATCGGCATCGGACTGTGCGCCAAATCCCGAGCCGCCCATTCCGAACCCGCTGTACGAGCGAGAACTTCTGCGCCTCGCACCGCCGAAAAGCTGCTCGAAGAAACTTGAGAAACCGCTGCCGCCGCCACCTTCAAACTGGCTGAAGTCAAAGCCGCCGGAAGCAGAAGAATCTCCTCCCCCGCCAAAGCCGCCGGCCTGCTCATAAGCGTCCGCCTGTTCCCATTTCTCGCCATATTTGTCATATTTCCTGCGCTTTTCCGGGTCGCTCAACACATTGTTGGCCTCGTTCAAAGCCTGAAACTTGGCCTTCGCCTTGGGGTCGTCAGGATGCAGGTCGGGGTGGAACTGCTTTGCACGGCGCATATAAGCCGCACGAATGTCCTTTTGCGGGGTATCCTTCGGGATACCCATTATCTTGTAGTAATCTATGAATGCCATATTTCTTAACTCCTTTCGTATATGCTACAGCAAAAGAAATGCCACAGGAGCAAACAAGGCAAACAATCTTCGCCCGCCCGCCCCATGCAAGTGCGCGGAACACAACAAACCAACGAACTCCACCGCCGTAGGGGCGTATTGCATACGCCAAATATGCGCGGATTTGCAATGCTGCAACGGCGGTTTGCGATGCGGTTCATGCAGATGCGTACAGGGCGTATGCAATACGCCCCTACAAATGGCGAAAAACCTTAATCGCCCATCCTTTCCCAAACACCGCGAAAATTACATTTGAGGAGGAAAAACTACATCGGACGTAGGAAAAATTATTTCAGACATAATCCAAACTACATCAGACCTTTTTTCTCCCCTGCGCAATGCTTTGAAAAACAAACCGTTACAAAACACTGCAACAATTTGCCAACTCTTTACAAATCAAAAGATTAGCTTTGGGATGCACGAGCGCCATTTGCCCGAACCGGCTACCGCGTGAGCGACACCTTTATGCTTACGCCGAAGTCCTGCGTGGTGGTGGGATATGACGACGAGGAAAGGAGCGGAGTGTTGGTCTGCCTGTCGTAATAGGCTGAAAGGGTTATGAGCTTCGACAGCGTGTAGTCCGCCGAGAACGAAATCTTGAACGCCTTGTTTCCCGAAGTGGCCTGCGAGAGCATGGTGAGAATGTTGCGCTGGATGGAGCTTTGGTTGCGCAGCGAGAGGTCGAGGCGCAAATTGAGGTCGTTGCTTATGGTGCCGGAATTGGAGCTGCGACTGCTGCGCGAGGAGTTGTCGTCCGCGCTGCTTTCGCTGTCTTCGCTGTTCTTCCTGCGCGAGTTTGCCGCACGCCCCTTGCCGCCACGGCGTTTGGGGCGGCGCGTGGGCGAGAAAATCTTCAGGTCGTCAACCTTGTAGCCCACGCCTATCACGTAGTCGTTGGAGCGTGCCTCGGAAATCTGCTGCGATGTGAGCGAAAGCGAGAGCATACGGGTGCGGTTGTATTCTATCTTCGCTGTGAGGTTGTTGTCGAACGTCATGTCGAAGCCTATGAACGGCGAGAAGGTCTCGTTGATTGACACGGTGGAAATGTCGTACATTGACGACGGCACGGGGTTGCCGGTGGAAACGTCGTTGACGAACCCACGATCGCCGGCGAGCTTCATGAAAGAGGAGAATGTGTTGTAAGACCCCACGGAATACACCGACTGGTAGGAGTGGTTCACGTTGAACGTCTTGAAAATTGGTTTCATGAAGCGGAGCTTGCCAAGTCCGGAATATGTAAGCCTCCAGTTTGGCAGCATACGCGCAATGGAGGGGAATATGCCGAGGTTTTTCGACCCGCCGCAGTATGCCGAAAGGAATGCGGGTATCATAACATCGGATGAGTACTGCGAGATTGTGCCGTTGGCGGGGTCGAATGTCTTTCCTGCCAATGTGCTGTTCACTGGGTACTGGCTTCCGCTGTACTGCGCTTCAACGCGGTTACGGAACAACGGCAGGGAGTTGACGAACTTCGTGAAAGTCTTGTTCTCGTAGTTGTTCTTTGCGCTTCCTATGGAGGCGAAAGCCGATGACAGGGAAATGGTGGTGATGTTGAACGAGCCGGTTTCGGTGGCGGGCATACCGTCGAACATATATTGTATGCTGCGCGACTTGTTCACCGTGCGCGAAGCCGTGAGGTCTATCTTGAAATCGCGGAGCGGCTCGAGCGTCGCGCTAAGCTGCAAGGATTCGTTCTTGCTTGTGGCGGCGGGGGTCGTAATGCTGTCGTTTGAAAGCAGCCAACCCTTGCGCTGCGCCTTGGATATGTAGCTTTCGCCCGCCATGCCGAATGCGAAATCGAGTCCGGGCTGCAAGCCGCCCGCCGAACGCTGTCCGAACATATCGCCGATGTTGGGCAGGAAACCGGGCAACGACATGCTGAATGTGTTCTTGTAGGAAACGCTTATGTTTCTCACCGACATGGCAAGGCGTGCGGTAGTCTGCAAAGCCTTATACCAGAACCGGTTTTCCGGGTTGCTGCGCGGGCTTACGGTTATCTTCACCTTGGCCGTGTCGCGTGAGGTTACGAGTATGTGGTTATTGTCCACAACCTTGTAGCGTATGGGGTAGCTCGTGCCGTCCTGGCGGAACGCCCTTACGCGGAGGTTTTTGGAGCGGCGGTTGTGGGCAACATTCACCGTTGTGTCCTGAAGGAGCTGTATTTCGGAGGTGAAAAACTTGTTTTCCTCCTTGTCCTTGTCGTCCTTTTTCTTTGCGGCGTTTGACGCTGAGCTTGCAAACTTGCGGTTCACCTTTTTAAGGAAAGGCACATTATTGTATAGCGTGAGCATATTGAGGCGCAGGTTGCCGTTTATGTCGCGCGTGTTGTTTATGGTGTTGCCCAAAGTTGAGCCGTCCTCGAGATACGTCCCCCTGTTCCAGCCGTAGGTGGAGCGGTAGGTGAAATCTGGAGTTACCCAGTTGAACGCGGGAATCTTGTTCAAAGGTATCTTCCACGAGAAGTCGAACGACTGCTGGTAGGTGAGCGGTGTCCCGAAATGCTTGACGCTGCGCCACACGGAGTCTTTCCACGCCTCGTATTCGTTGGGGTAAAGCGACTTGTTCACAGGCACGTTGGGCTGCTCAATTTCCGCATTCGTGCCGGAGGAGAATGAGGTGTGGATGTTTGAGGTGAAGTCCCATTGCAGGTTGAAACGGCGGTTCCAGAAAAAGTCGCTCGCCCACGTGAGAGGGAGGGACGAGTTTTCGAGCTGCTGCATATCCCTTTCCTTGAGCTCGTAATACGAGCGCGTGATGTCTGAATTAATCGAAAGGTTCTGCGGCGCGAAGTTAATCTTTTCGTCCTTCAGGAGTTTCAGCCACGGACTGTTGCTCTTCATCTTGGCAAACGGCGCGAGCGATTTGAAGTTCGGCGAATACGAGTAGTTGCCGCTGAGTTTCCAGCTGTCGTCCTTTTCCCACACAATTGTCTGCCCCTCGCTCTGCTTGTGGCTGTGGGAATAGCTGAACGAGAAATTGGCCGGGTCATAAGGCATGGGGTGGGACTTGGTGGAGATGTTGAACTTCACGTTTGAAAGGCTGAAGTTTGAGTTTGTCTCGGTGGTCTCGCAAATGCGGCGCAGGGAGTCGCGCTCGTGCTTTGTGGTCAGAGCGTCTATGGCATCGTCCATTTCCATGTCAGTGTCGAGCGGGTTGTATTTCGGCTTTACCTTCTCCTTGCTGTATGAATAGTAAAGCGGTGCCTTGAACTTGATTTTCTCGGGCAGGAAACGCCCGAGATCAACGTTCATAGACATATCGTACTCATATAGATTGTCATCGCGCCGCTGGTCAACGCGGTCTTCCACGCCACCAAAACCGTCGGTCTCGATGTGTCCGCCGAAATTGAACGTGCCAAGGTCGGAAAGTTGCAGGTTCAGATTGCCCTTTGCCGCCCAACCGCCCTTGTTGGTGTAGTGCTGTAGGCGCAGTTCGTTTACCCAGACCTCCACGTTGGAAACCTGGCGCGAGTTGTTGCGCACGCCGATCATCATGGTGTGTATCTCGCCAAGCGAGGGATTGCCCACAACAGTTATCTTGTTCTTGGGGCGGTCGGTGTCGTAGGACGAGAACTGCTGCGAAAACGATGCCTGCCCCGCACTTTTTTGCCTGTTGCGCTCGCGCTTCAAGTCGGTGAACTTGGCAAGGTTTATGTCGAGCATATTCTCCTCGGGCCACACAATGCGCCGCGCCGAAGTGGAATATCTGTCGTATTGTCCCTCTTCGGTTAGCTTCAAAGGTATCTCGTATTCATAGAAATTGCTCTTGTAGTCAGACCCCAGACGTATGAAAAGCGAAGTGGCGCCATCGGCAAGCGTCTTGTCGCCCACAAGGGCGTTTGCGTGCACGAACATCTGGATATGCTTGTACTTGCGCAGGTCGAGCGAAATGTTTTTGTAAACTGCGCGTGCATCGCCGCTTGCAAGGTTCTTTATCACGAGCTGCAACGCCTGTTCGTTCTGCTCAAGAAGCTGCGACTCGTTCGGGTCAACCACACGCGATATGCCGGGAGGGATAACATAGTTCACAGGTTTTTTTTCGTTGTTCTCCTCGTAGTTCACCGCCGCCACATCCATTGTGCCGCTCACCGCGGGAGCCTGACCGTTGTAAAGGTTCTGCTCGTAGCTTCTCCATTCGCCGCGTGAAAGTTCGAGGGTGGCGAAACGCAGCACAACCGGCTTCTCAAAGTTTGTGAGGTACATCCTCATAAACCTTATGCTGTTGAAGTCGCTTATATTGCCGACTTTGCTTGTGTAACTCTTAATGGGGACACGGAAAAGATACCACGAAACATTTGCCTTGCTGCCGTTGCGCAACGAAACAGCAGCCGTTCTCTGGTCAACGATATTGTTCTGCCCCACCTGCATTCCGTCGGGGGAAAGGTGCATCTTGTACTGAAAGTATTTCTCGTATTCGTTAAGAGTGTAGTCCTGGTTTATGTCCTCTACGTCTGGCGTGGACTTGAAAGCCGTGGCGTACCGCTCGGGAGAGTCCTTGGATTCCGGCGAATTGCCCTCAGGACCATTTATGTGCTTGTAGCGGTCGAGAATGGAAGTCTTGTTCCTGTCAAAATCCGAACCGCGGAAATAATGATAGTCGTCCCCTGCCGGATCAGCGGCTATGGAGTCATAAACCGCAGCGTTCACCTTGGCGCGTACCTCGTCAAGATAGCTTTTATAAGTGGGAAACGTCGCCTCGTCCGCACTTGAAAGTCCGTTAAGCCCGATGTCCTGTCTGTCGCGTGCACCGCTGCTCGTGTTAAAGGCATAGGTTACGCTGTTTTGCACAGGCACACGTCCCCAAGCCGTCTCCGTGTATTTTGAGGCATCACCGTCGATGGGCATTCCGCTCTCGTAGAATTTCTTTCCGTCCTTAAGTATGTCCTCGCTGACCTCGCCGAGATTTATGCAAAGGTCGCCCGAATAATCCCCAGTCTGCTCGCGAGTGTAAATAAACGGGTCCATCATCCAGAACTCCACGTACTCAATGTTCGCCTGTTCAAAGTCGCTCGTGTTGAGCTTGCGCATCATGCCTCCCCAATGGCTGCGCGGATTTGCGAGGTTGCCGTTTTCGTCAAGGTCGGGATTGAGATTGTACGGGCCGCGTTCGTTCGGGTAATAAGCAAGGTTGAGCACGGAAAGCGTGGAGCTTTCGCCAAAACGCTGTTCCTTGTTCGGGAATAACTCGCGGTTGTAAACCTCCCTCACGTAGTGGTTGGAAAGCTGGTCAAGGTCGCTCTTAATATGACTCGGAGTGAGCGAGGAACTGCGCCGGGTGAAAAGCGGGTCAATCTTGTACCATGCCAGCAGCGAGCGGTTGTAGCCATAGCGCACATCGTTGCTAAGCCGGCTTTCGGGGAACTCTGACGGAGTGGAGGCAAGTTGCCAGTCTGTGGGCGTGCTTATGTCTATTTTACTTTGCGTCTGCTCAAAGTCGTCAATATAAGAAGAGTTGCCCTGCGAGCCTTTGTTGTTGCCAGCCATAAGCTGTGCGAACTCCGCCGAAAAGTTTATGCTCGAGGGCTTGTCGAGCGACAGGAAAGGCAGCTTGTCAAGCATATCGGTAAGCCACTGGCTTTGTTTTTTCCAGTTAAGGCTCACGCCCCACACCGTGTTGTTGAGCGGTTCGCTTCCCATTGAAACTTTTGTTGTCAGAGGCTGTTCCGAAAGGTGCATTAAAGTTCCGCCGAGACGGAAATCCTTGTTAAACTCATATTCCCAGTTCAATCCCAAAAGCGTCTTGCGCTCAAGGCCGTAGTCGGTGTTGCTCTCAAGGCTCACGTTCACCGGCGTGCCGGCATCAAGAATGCTCTGGTTTATTATCGCCACCGTACCCTCGCTGTAGTTCACGGTATAGTCCACTCCCTCGGTTAGTGTTATGCCTCCGGCAGTAACCACCACGCTTCCCTGCGGCACATCAGTAGCACCGAGACTAATCTCGCCGCTTTTCTGCGAAGCCTTGAACTGTCCGGAAATGATATACTTGTTTTTCTCCGCAATCTGCCGTGCCACTGTTTTGGTGGAGTCATAAAGTTCCTGGAAGCAATATTTGTCGGCCACGGCCCCGCTTCCTATCTTTCCTCTCAGGAACTGCCCGAAAGGCTCTGCCGCCGGGAAGAATATGCGCCCAGTCGAAGCGTCAATGGTGTATCCGTCAACAAAGTCGAAATAGCCGTTGGGATTGGCTTTGTTGTTATTGTCAAGTCTGTCGAGGTTCATAAGGCGCACAAGCGGCGTGTTCTTAAGTCCCGGTTCGGGCAGGTAAGTGAGGTAAACGCCGGTGGTGTCGCTCAAAATCTTCACGTCAAGGCGGAAGCGGTCTTTCTGCACCCTTGTGGCGTTGAGCGAGTAAACGTTCTTCATCATCAGCTTCCAGTTTGGCATCGCCGGCACATTCGACGTGTTCTTTATTGCCTTCACGAACAACGCCTGCGTGTTGTCCTTCACATCGGTGGAAAACTCTCCCACCTGAAAGTTCTGCCCGCGATAAGTGTATTCGTATGCTACGGCAAGCACTTGGTCGGTCTGCAAGGCTGACTTCAGCGAGATGTACCCCAGAGCATTGTTCACCGTATATTCCGAAGAGCTAAGCATACGTGCGCTCTCCAACTTCTCATAGTCCGTGCCGCCCGCAAAGTTACCTATTCCGTCGAGCGTGGACGAAGTTTGGCTTATGTCTCTTGCGGCGGCATAGCTTCCGGTTATCGTGGCGTAAAGGGTGTTCGAGGTGTTCTGCGGCTGCTCCTGCCCGTTACCGCTCCACAAGGCGTTGCCAATATGGCGGCTTTCGCCAAGGTCGGCAAAAGCCACGATGTTGCGCGTGTTACTTGTTGCACCGGTTTTGTTTGTTACCCACACCTCAACACGGTTAATCTTTATGCCCGATGTGATATTGGGCAACTGCGCCATTGAGCGGTCGTAATTGTCGCGGAAAAAGTGCGAAAGGAAAAAGTGGCGGTTCTCCTCATAGTCGGCAGCCGAAATCTCAAAGGGCGTAAGCTGGTTGCCGCCGCTCGACTTCACCGACGAGCTTGACGAGTTCTTGCGCGAGATCACGCTTTGCAGCTTCAGTTTGCCGAACTGCATATCGGCCCTCACGCCAAACAATGACGACGCGCCCCTGACCAACGACACGTTAGACGGCATAGACACGTTGCCGGCTTCGAGCAGCTTCACAATCTCGTCCTCCTTGCCTTGGTATGTCAGCTTCAGGTCTTTCGAGTCAACATCGAATGTGGCTTCTGTGTTATAGTTCAGCGTCATGTCCATTTTGTCGCCAATCCTTCCGTTCACGCTAAGGTTAACCTTTTCGTCAAAGTCAAAGCCGAAAGTCTTGCGGAAACGCAGCGGCAGCGTGGGGTTGTCAACACTCGTGGTGTTCGCCCCGATTTTCAGCTCTGCCGAACCCTGCGTTTTAATCTGCACGCCGCCCGGACCGAAAATCTTCTCCGCCGGACCGAGGCTGAAGTGCATATCGGTGAAGTCGAACTTTTCCTTTCCCTCGTTCTTGAAAAGCTCGCTGTTTTTGCTTGCATAGTATTTCTGCATCGACTGCCTCAGGCTCCAGCGCATATATTCGTCCCGCGTGAGCAGCACAGGAGTGTTAAGGTAAGAGTCGCCAATCTTAGTGCCAAGGCGGTAGCCGCCGCTTTCGTCAAGCTCCGCCTCTTCCTTCATGTTCTTGGGAGTGGCGAGGTCAACGGGGCGTTTTCTTATGTCGTCCTCATTCTGCGGCGAAGTCTTGCTCACATTTGCGCGTATGCGCCCCACGCTGTCGCCCGCCTCCACGGCGTTCTGGGCTTCAGCCCCAACGCCGAAGCCGGCAAATGCCGCCAAAAGCAGCACGCACCTTAACAGCATATTGCGAAACAACGTCCTTTCCACACCTTTTTCCTTCAAGAACAAGTGTCAGAGCATCTTCAACGCCCGCTTTATTATCTCCTCCACGGCTATCTCGCCGGCATCGGCCTTCAATATGGCGTTCACCGCCTTCTGCGCCAGCGGTGCGGGATAGCCGAGCGTGGCGAGTGCGCCCAACGCCTCATCGGCGCTCTCCCGGCGTGCGTAACGCTCACCCGCCCCAAGGCTGGCGGATGTCGCGGTGTCTCCTGCGCCAAGTTTGTCCTTCAAATCTACGATTATGCGCTGGGCGGTTTTAAGCCCTATGCCCTTCACCGACTTCAATGCCCTCGAATCCTCGTTTGCCACCACGTTGCGCAGCTCTCCCGGGGCAAAAGCCGAAAGAATGGTGCGCGCCGTGTTGCCGCCAACACCCGACACGGAGAGCAGAGCCTCGAACACCTCGCGCTCCTCACGCGAGGCAAAGCCCCAAAGCACGTACGCGTCCTCCCTTATGCTTTCGTAAACATAAAGCCTCACGTCCTTTTTCCCTTTCAGCGAGTCGTATGTGGTCAGCGATATGTTCAGTCCGTAACCCACCCCGCCGGCCTCTACAACCGCCATTGTGGGGAAAAGCTCCGCCAGTTCGCCGTGAATGTATTCTATCATCAGTTTTTTCTTTTCTGCATAATAAGACTTAATTTATAACGCACGCTTTTATTACATATTGCATCCGCAGGGAACATATAACACCAAAAATCCCGCAACACACAGGCATTGCGGGATTAAGTCCTTATAACACGACCGCATTAAAAGCGGAACTTCACGTCTTTAAGGATAAACGCACCGCCACAAAACACACAATACAATATCATCCAAAGGATTGCGTTGCCGTATGGGCGTATGGCATACGCCCATACAAACGGCGCAAAACCCCGAAAACTACATCAGACATAAGAAAAACTACGTCCTATGTAGGAAAAACTACATAGGACGTAGGAAAAATTATATCAGACCTTTTTCAGCCCTTTGCAAACCTTTGAAAAACAAAAACTTACATTTTTACTGTAAAACCAAGGCAAGTTTCTGCAAATCAAAGAATTGCACAACTTTATCCGTGTTGGGTGCAATCGGGAACGGCATGGACTTTACGGGTTGCAGGTAACGGCAATCAAAACAGCGGCCACGCATCGGCGAGAGCCTGCATTGAGGGGAACACAAGGTTTGCGCCCGCATCGCTGAGCGTCTGTGGGGAAAGCGGGCCTGTGTTCACGGCTATGGTGAATATTCCCGCCGCCACGGCAGCCTCAACGCCCAACGGCGCGTTCTCGACAACCATCGCCTCGTTGGGTTTCAGTCCGCCTTTTTCCAGACCTTTCAGATACGGTTCGGGAAAAGGCTTGCCGTGAACGGTGTCGTGGCTCGAAACAACAAGCTCCTTTTTGAAGAAACCGTGATAGCCGTGTTCCAGACGCGAAAGCAGGGACTCCTGTCCGCTGCCCGTTACGACTATTATCTTCAAGCCTTGCGAGCGCACCTTTTCAAGCAGTTCCCCCGCGCCCGGCATCTTCGGGGCTTCCTCGGTGTAGGAATTGAACAGGCGGCACTTCTCGTCGTATATTTCGCGTTTCTCCTCCGCCGTGGCGTGCCGCCCCCAAAAGCGTTGGGCGAAAATGTCTATCGTGTCGTCGCCCGTGCGCCCCTCGTGCATATACAGTTCCTCACGGCTTATGTTGAGCCCGAACTTTCGGCACACAGCCTCCCACGATTTGGCGTGGCGGGGCATGGAGTCGAACAGCACGCCGTCCATGTCAAACAACACGGCTTTAAGGTTCAAAGCCTTAAAGCCGTGGTTGCTGAGATATTCGTCAAGTTGCTTCCTGTACATGGTTACTCCTTGTCAAGACGGGCGCGGATGGCTTCGCTCTCCTTTTCGTAGCCAGGCTTGTTGAGCAGGGCGAACATATTCTTTTTGTAAGCCTCAACGCCCGGCTGGTTGAATGGGTTGACACCGATGATGTTGCCGCTCACGCCGCACGCACGCTCGAAGAAGTAGATGAGCTGCCCTATGTAACGCTCCGAGAGTTTCGGAACGATTACGCGGATGTTTGGCACACCGCCGTCAACATGGGCAAGGCGCGTGCCGAGCTCCGCCATTTTGTTCACCTCGTCAACCCTGCGGCCCTCGAGGAAGTTAAGCCCGTCAAGGTTTTCGTCATCATGGGGGAACAACACCTTGTGGTCAACCTCCTCGACGCTCAACACGGTCTCGAAGATTGAACGCTCGCCTTCCTGAATCCACTGTCCCATTGAATGGAGGTCGGTGGTGAAGTCAACCGAAGCGGGGAAAATTCCCTTGTTGTCCTTGCCCTCGCTCTCGCCGTAGAGCTGCTTCCACCACTCCGCCATATAGTGGAGCTTGGGTTGGAAGTCGGCAAGAATTTCTATTTTCTTGCCCTCGCTGTAGAGCGCGTTGCGCACTGCCGCATACTGAAGGCAGATGTTCTGTTCGAAAGGCACGTCAGCCGCTGCGGCTTTCTCGATGTCGCACGCGCCTGCCACGAGTTCGTCAATGTCGAACCCTGCACACGCAATGGGAAGGAGGCCCACCGGGGTGAGCACCGAGAAGCGCCCGCCCACGTTGTCGGGAATGACGAACGAGGTGTAGCCCTCCTTGTCGGCTGTTGTACGCGCCGCGCCCTTGTGTGCGTCGGTTATGGCGACAATCACCTTGCGTGCGGTGTCCTTTCCCATCTGGTCCTCGCACTGCTTTTTGAGCAGACGGAACGTGAGTGCGGTTTCTGTGGTCGTACCCGACTTGGATATGTTGATTACACCGAATTTCTTGTCCTTCAGATATTCGGTGAGTTCAAAAAGATAGTCCTCGCTAATGCTGTTGCCGGCAAAAAGCACTGTGGGGTTCTTCTTGTCGTTCACAAGCCATGAAAGGGTGTTTGAGAGAGCCTCGATAACAGCCCTTGCGCCAAGATAGCTGCCGCCGATGCCTGCAACGACAATGGTGTCGCACTCCTTGCGGAGCGTTGCGGCGCAGTCCTTGATAGCCTTCAGGTCTGCCTGGCTTATCGACGAGGGCAGGTGAAGCCAGCCGAGAAAGTCATTGCCCGGGCAAGTTCCTGCCTCAAGCTCTTTCTGGGCCTCAACAGCCTTGTTCTGCATTTCGGCAAGAGTGGAACCCTTGACGAACTGGCTTGCCTTTGAAAAATCCAAACTGATAGTTTTCATATCACTTCTATGTTTTGTTGTTTTATGTTCATCTTAAAGAGTCGGTGAGCAGACCTATCTCGAGCGCGGGCGACACATGGTTGTAAAGTATGTCGTAAACCGCGTAGAGTATCGGCATGTTCACCCCGAACTGGCGGTTTATTATATAAAGGCATTTGGTGCCGTAATATCCCTCCGCCACCATTTCCATTTCAATCTGTGCGCTTTTCACGCTGTAGCCCTTGCCAATCATCGTGCCGAACTCGCGGTTGCGGCTGAAATTGGAATAGCCCGTAACAAGCAGGTCGCCGAGGTAGGCAGTTGCGTAAACGTCGCGGCTTATCGGGTAAACGGCTTTCAGGAAACGGTTCATTTCCTTCACGGCATTGGATATGAGCACCGCCTGGAAGTTGTCGCCGTAGCCAAGTCCCTTGCAGATGCCGGCGGCTATGGCATAGACATTCTTAAGCACTGCGGCATACTCTATGCCCACCACATCGGTGTTTACGGATGTCTTTATGTAGGAGCTCGAAAGGAAGCCGGCAAGCGCACGTCCCAGCTTTTTGTCAATGCAGCCTATGGTGAGGTACGTGAGCCGCCCGAGGGCGACCTCCTCTGCGTGGCTCGGTCCGCTGATCACCGCAAGCTGGTCGTCGGGTACGTTGTATATCTGGCGGAAATACTCGGTAACGACCAAATCTTCGTCAGGGACAATTCCCTTTATGGCAGTAACCACAAACTTGTTGACAAGCGGGGTCTTCAGTTTCTTCAGACTGCTCTTGAGATAGGGCGACGGGGTTACGAAAATAACCGTGTCGCTTTTGGAAACGACCTCGTTTATGTCGCTGCTGAAGTTTATCGCTTCAACGTCAAACTTTGCCATCGTAAGATAGTGGGGATTATGCCCGAGACGCTTAAATTCGCCGATGGTCTCCTTTGAGCGCACAAACCAGTTGAGCGCACCGCAATTCTCCATTATTATCTTGGCGATTGCAGTGGCCCAGCTTCCGCTGCCCACAAGCCCTATCCTTCCGCAGTCTGACATTATTTATATTGCGTAAGCCCCAAGTTTTTCAAACAAGCTTTGCGGTCCACGCCGCCACTTCGTCAACCGATGGCCTTACGGTGGAGAGTTTGTATTTCTTGATTATCTCGCCTATCTGCATCTGTATTTTCTGCGGATTAACGTCCTTCATGTCAGCAACCGTGTTGTAACCAGCTTTCTGAAGAATGGGGACAATTTCCTCCGCCACGCCGAGAGCCGTGTATTTGTCGGCGGAATCGCGCTGCGGCTTTGCCTCGGGACGCATTTGGGGGAACAGCAGAACTTCCTGAATTGTTGTCTTGCCCGTCATGAGCATCACGAGTCGGTCTATGCCTATGCCGATGCCGCTTGTGGGGGGCATTCCGTACTGCAGGGCGCGCAGGAAGTCCTGATCAATGACCATTGCCTCGTCATCGCCCTTGTCGGCAAGGCGCATCTGCTCCTTGAAGCGTTCCTCCTGGTCTATCGGGTCGTTAAGCTCGGAGTAGGCGTTTGCAAGCTCTTTTCCGTTTACCATAAGCTCGAACCTTTCGGTAAGCCCCGCCTTTGAGCGGTGCATTTTGGTGAGCGGCGACATTTCCACGGGATAGTCGGTGATGAACGTGGGCTGTATGTAAGTGCCCTCGCAGAACTCGCCGAAAATCTCGTCTATCATCTTGCCCTTGCCATAGGTTTCGTCAACCTCCTCGAGGTTGAGTTTTTTGCAAACTTCGCGTATTTCGTCCTCGCTCTTGCCTTCGAGGTCGTAGCCGGTTTTCTCCTTTATCGCCTCAAGGATGGGCAGACGGCGGTAAGGTGCTTTGAAGCTCACAATATTGCCGTCGATTTCGCGCTCGGGCTTGCCGTTGACCGCGATGCAGACCTTTTCGAGCAGCTTTTCGGTGAACGACATCATCCAATTGTAGTCCTTGTAGGCTATATAAAACTCAAGGCACGTGAACTCCGGATTGTGGTTGCGGTCCATGCCTTCGTTGCGGAAATTCTTGCCAATCTCGTAAACCCCCTCAAAGCCGCCCACGATGAGACGCTTCAAGTAAAGTTCGGTGGCTATACGCATATACATATCCACATTAAGCGCGTTGTAGTGGGTTATGAACGGGCGCGCGCTCGCGCCGCCGGGAATGCTCTGGAGCGTGGGGGTTTCAACCTCGGTGGCGCCTATGGCGTTCAGCTCCCTGCGGATTGTGTCTATCACCGCAGCCCTCTGCACGAATGTCTCCTTCACGCCCTTGTTCACTATGAGGTCAACGTAACGCTGCCGGTAGCGCAATTCGGCGTCGTCAAAGCTGTCGTACGTCTTGCCGTCCTTTTCCTTCACCACAGGAAGCGGCTTGAGGCTCTTCGAGAGAAGCTTCAGCTCCTCGGCATGAACGGAAATCTCGCCGGTCTGTGTGCGGAACACATAGCCTTTCACTCCCACAAAGTCGCCGAAATCGAGCAGACGCTTGAACACCACGTTGTACAGGTCCTTGTCTTCACCGGGGCAGATGCCGTCGCGGGTAACGTAAACCTGCACCCTGCCCTTGGAGTCCTGAAGCTCGATGAAGCTCGCCTTGCCCATTATGCGGCGGCTCATCATACGGCCGGCTATGCATACACGGCGCGGATCGGCGTTTTCGTCAAAGTTTTCCTTTATGTCTGTTGAGAAAGCGTCCGTGGGATATTCTTCGGCAGGATAAGGGTCAACGCCCAATTTCCTCAGTTCCGCCAAACTCTCGCGGCGGTTGATTTCCTGCTCACTCAAATCTAATACGTTCATATTTGCGCTGTAATGTGATTTTACCTGCAAAATTACTAATTTCTTTCCGATACGCCCCAATTTGGCGGCATTCATCTGACAATTGCCACCGCCGCCCCATGCTCCTTATGACATATCGCGGGAAGCGCATTTCAAGGGGCAAGAATTATGTCTGATATAATTTTTCCTACGTCCGATGTAGTTTTTCCTACATCAAATGTATTTTTCCGGGTGTTCGGCAAAGGGCAATTGACTTGCGTTTTGCGCCATTTGCCGAACGGTGCAAATACTGGTTAATAGGTTACTGTATATATGTAGGGGCGTATTGCATACGCCCTGCACGCCACCGCATGAACCGCATCGCAAAAAAAATCCCGCAGCCCGGAAGGGCCGCAGGATTGAACCTTATTCCAAAGCCGGAATTAGTTGTTCTCGGGACGGAGCTTGCGCACGGTCTCGCCGGTGCGCCACATTTCGCTGTTGTGTATCGCCTCAAGTTCCTTGTTGAGCTTTTCGCGGTAGTCGGGCTTCGAGTTGCTGTCGATTGAAATCTGAGCCTCGTTGCCTGTTGCCACGCTTTCGTAAAGTTTCTCCATTACAGGCTTGATTGCATCGTGGAACGGGCCCATCCAGTCGAGAGCGCCGCGCTGCGCGGTTGTGGAGCAGTTTGCGTACATCCAGTCCATGCCATTCTTGCCCACCATCGGGAGAAGGCTCTGGGTGAACTCCTCAACCGTTTCGTTGAACGCCTCGGACGGTGTGTGTCCGTGGCTGCGGAGGGTCTCATACTGTGCGAGGAACATTCCCTGCACGGCTCCCATCAGCGCGCCGCGCTCGCCGGTAAGGTCGCTGTAGGTCTCGCGGGTGAACGTTGTCTTGAACATATAGCCCGAACCGATGCCTATGCCCATTGCCATTGTGCGCTCCTCTGCCTTGCCTGTCGCGTCCTGGAACACAGCATACGAACTGTTGATGCCGCGCCCTTCGAGGAACAGCGAACGGAGGGAAGTGCCAGACCCCTTGGGGGCAACCATGATTACGTCAACATCCGTGGGGGGTACAACGTTGGTGCGATCCTTGTAGGTGATGGCAAAACCGTGGGAGAAGTAAAGAGCCTTGCCCTTGGTTACATATTGCTTGATTTTGGGCCACATCTCAATCTGTGCGGCATCGCTCAGAAGCATACAGATGATTGTTCCCTTTTCGGCAGCCTCCTCGACAGAGAACAGGGTTTCGCCCGGCACCCAGCCGTCGGCCACACATTTATCATAAGTTTTGCTCTTGCGCTGACCTACGATCACGTTGAAACCGTTGTCGCGGAGGTTCAAAGCCTGACCCGGACCCTGAATGCCATAACCAAGAACTGCGATAGTCTCGTCTTTCAGAACTTCACGAGCCTTGCTCAACGGAAATTCTTCACGCGTTGCAACATCCTCAACAACGCCGCCAAAGTTAATCTTTGCCATTTTGTTTTTTGTTTTTGCGCCTCCCCAAGCCCTCGGGCGGGAAGGCTGTGTTATACATGTTTATATTATTGTCCTACTTGAAAGTTATGCGGCAGGAGCATACCTTTTTCTCCCTTCCCTCCCCGTCCCCGGGTTGCAGGCGCACTTCCACATTGTATATGTTTTCCGAAACGCGTTCCTTGTAGAAAGCCAGGCGGTCGCCAAAGTGAGCCTCGCCGTGATAGGCAATCTCCAAGCCTGAAACACGCCGCGTGGAATACACTTCCTGCGGAAAAAGGTCCAGAATATGCTCTATGTACCTTATGCTGTTGAAATGCCGGTTGATGTCGATGTCGCTGTAATAAGCCGTGATTATGCGCTGCGGCTCTTCCGCCGTAACCCTGATGCGCGAGAAGTCCTCAACTTCGCACGCCTTTTCCGCATCCGCCCACTTGGCGAAGCCGCCGCCCGGAAGCGTCTCAAGGTTTACCGGCATACGGGTCTCTGAATTTATCAAAGCCCACGTGGTGTAGGCGTAACCGTAAGCCGTGTTGTCGGGACGCAATATTGAAAAGCATCTGTCCGTAAACGTGCGGTAAACATTGCGTATCCACGTCTCTATTTCATAACGCTCGTTCACCTTGGGCATTTCGTCCATGCTGATTATCATACGCGACAAAACCCACGCCTGTTTCTGCGGCATGAGCTGCTTCATTCCAAAACCGTGGCTGTCGGCGTGCATCCCCGCAGTGGCGAGGATTCTCTTTCCCAGCTCCTGCCACGCAAGAACACCCGTGAAGTCCTCGGTGAAAGGCTCCACTACGTAATCAAACCTGCTTGACTTGTCCGGCGTTTCCATTTCAGTTTTCTGTTTCCTGACGCGTGCGGTTGCGGTGCAGCAGATACTCCGTTACAAACTCGCGGCGGCTTTTTGTTACGGCGATAGAGCCGGAGTGGACAAACTGCAATATGCAGTCGAGCACCTTGAGATGTTTGTAAAGACTGTTTATCTCTTCCGTAAGCCCCTCCATTGAAACTATGGAGTAAGTGGAGTTGACCTCCACGAACTTAGCCCCATAAGTGCGGATTTCCCTTGAAATCTGGCGGTTTTCCAAAACAGCCGGGGTGGAAAGCTTGAACAGCGCGGTTTCAAGAGTGAAGATTTCGTCCTCGGTGAAATAGTTTGCCGACACAACGTCTATAATCTTCTCTATCTGCTTGGCTATTTTGTCGATAATCAACTCGGTGGAATAACAGGTGATTGTATATCTGTGAAGCCCCTCAATGCTCGAAGCCGACACATTAAGGCTCTCGATGTTAACCTGCCTGCGCGTAAACACCGTTGTTATGTGATTGAGCACGCCAGGAAGGTTCTCGGAGAATATTATCAGTGTATATAATGTTTCGTCTGATTGCATGATTGTAAACTTTGCGGTTTATTTCAGTTCGAGCAGCATATCGTCCACATCGTGTCCGGGGAAGCACATCGGCAGGACATTCTCCTCCTCCGCCACTGCCGTCTGCAAAAGGAACGGGCCGTCGGTCTCCACCATTTCCTTCACGGCCGCCGCAAGGTCTTTGCGGTCAACCACAGTGCGGCACGGTATGTTGTACGCCGAAGCTATCTTCTCGTAATCAGGGTTCATCATCCGGGTGAACGAATAGCGCGAATCGAAGAACAGTTCCTGCCACTGGCGCACGTTGCCGAGGAAATTATTGTTCATCAATATAATCTTCACAGGCGAATGCTGCTCCATTATAGTGCCGAACTCCTCTATCGTCATCTGCAGTCCCCCGTCGCCGGTAAAGAAGCAAACTGTCCTGTCGGGGGCGGCGAATGCCGCGCCTATGGCGGCGGGAAGTCCGAAACCCATAGTCCCCATTCCGCCCGAGGTTACAATGCTGTTGTTTTTGGAGAACTTGAAATAGCGTGCCGACATCATCTGGTTCTGCCCCACATCGGTTACGAGTATTGCCGCGTTGTTTGTGGCTTCCGTAACAGCGTTCACAACCTCACCCATACGGAGCGGGCCAGCTGCGGGATGGATTTCGGGGGTTATCACTTTTTCGTTCTCTATATCCCTGAACTGTTCAAAACTCTTGCGCCACGCCTTGTGGTTGCCCGGCTTCAGAAGTTTTGTTACCTCGGCAAGCGTTTCCTTGCAGTCGCCAAGCACAGGCACGTCAACAGAAACATTTTTGTTAATCTCCGACGGGTCTATGTCAAAGTGAATCTTCTTTGCGCGACCAGCGTATGTGCTCAACTTTCCTGTTATGCGGTCGTCAAAGCGCATTCCAACGGCTATCAGCAGGTCGCACTCCTGTGTTTTTACATTTGCGGCATAACTTCCGTGCATACCAAGCATCCCCACATTCAGAGGATGACTGCTCGGGAGTGCGGAAAGCCCGAGCAATGTGCAGCCTGCGGGAGCGTCAATGCGCTCTATAAACTCCTGCAACTCCTTTTGCGCGCCGCCAAGCTGCACACCCTGCCCCACAAGCACGAGCGGCTTGCAACTTTCGTTTATTAGCTGTGCCGCTTCTTTGATTGCTTCGGGAGTATGTTCGGGAACAGGCTGATAACTGCGGATAAAATTGATATTACGTTTTTCGTATTCCGCCAGCTCCACTTGCGCGTTCTTAGTGAAATCGAGAACCACTGGACCGGGTCGCCCGCTGCGTGCAATATAAAACGCACGGCTCACAGCCCACGCCACCTTTTCTGCGCTTCTTATCTGATACGCCCACTTTGATATAGGCTGTGCTATGTCCACAACGTCGCATTCCTGAAAGGCGTCCGTCCCGAGCGCGCCGACACCCACCTGCCCTGTAATTACAACCATTGGCGTGCTGTCCATCATGGCATCGGCTATGCCCGTAATGGTGTTGGTAGCGCCGGGACCGCTCGTGGCTATCGCCACGCCCACTTTCCCGCTGACACGCGCATATCCCTCGGCGGCGTGTGCCGCCGCCTGTTCGTGGCGCACAAGAATGTGGTTAATCTGCTTGCCTTGGTAATCATACAGCTTGTCATACACAGGCATAATTGCACCGCCGGGATAGCCGAACACGGTTGTTACGCCTTCGTCAATAAGAGAGCGTATGAGTATTTCTGCGCCGGAAATCAATTCGTTTCCCATTTCATTCGTCTTTGAGTATTCTTACTCCGCCTTTGTCGGCAGAGCTTACCATCGCCGCATAGGCACGCAAAGCCTTCGACACAGTGCGGTTTCTTTTCAACGGCACTTGCGGACGCGCTCCAAGCTCCTCGTCAGAAAGATGCACGTTGATTGTGCGTTCGGGGATGTTTATTTCGATAATGTCCCCGTCAACGATTTTGCCTATCGCGCCGCCCGAAGCTGCCTCCGGCGATATATGCCCGATGCTGAGTCCCGAAGTTCCGCCGCTGAAGCGTCCGTCGGTTATAAGGGCGCACTCCTTGCCAAGGTGAATGCTCTTTATGTATGATGTGGGATAAAGCATTTCCTGCATACCCGGGCCTCCCTTGGGGCCTTCATGAGTTATCACGACCACATCGCCGCTCTTGACCTTGCCGCCAAGTATGCCCTCGCAAGCGGCTTCCTGTGAATCGAACACCTTCGCCGGACCTTGGAAATGCCATATCGACTCGTCCACGCCGGCAGTCTTGACAACGCATCCGTCCTTCGCTATGTTTCCGAAAAGCACCGCAAGCCCGCCGTCTTTTGAGTAGGCGTGTTCCAGGTCGCGAATACAGCCCCCGGCACGGTCTGTGTCAAGGGTTTCCCACTGCGCGTCCTGCGAACCCATTGTTGTGGTGAATTTTCTGCCGGGTGCGCTGTGGTATATGCGCGAAGCCTCGGAATCTATATTTTCCTTTGTTATGTCGTATTTTGCCACCGCCTCTCCGAGCGTAATTCCGTCAACGCGCCTTACGGACGTGTCGAGCAAGCCGCCTTTTGCCAGTTCGCCAAGAATGCCGAGGATGCCGCCCGCACGGTTGCAGTTTTCCACGGAGTACTTCTGCGTGTTGGGGGCGAGCTTGCACAGGCAGGGCACTTTGCGGCTCAAAGCGTCAATGTCCTTCATCTTGAAGTCAACGCCGCCCTCGTTTGCCACGGCAAGCAGGTGCAATATAGTGTTTGTAGAGCCGCCCATGGCTATGTCAAGCGACATGGCGTTCAAAAATGCTTCCCTTGTGGCAATGCTGCGCGGCAGCACGCTCTCGTCGCCCTCACCATAATACTTATATGCGTTCCCGACTATCAGTCTGGCTGCATCCTTGAACAGCTGCAGACGGTTCACGTGCGAGGCGAGCACAGTCCCGTTCCCCGGCAGCGCGAGCCCTATCGCCTCGGTCAGCGAGTTCATCGAGTTTGCCGTGAACATTCCCGAACAGCATCCGCATCCGGGACAGGCGCGTTCCTCTATTTTGTCCAGCTCTTCCTGCGAAACGCTCTTGTCCGCGCCCTTAACCATTGCCGTAATGAGGTCGATGTTCCGGTTGTCCCATCTTCCCGCCTCCATAGGGCCTCCCGACACAAACACTGTGGGGATGTTAAGCCTCATCGCCGCCATAAGCATTCCCGGAGTTATCTTGTCGCAGTTGCTTATGCACACAAGCGCGTCCGCCTTGTGGGCGTTCACCATATACTCCACGGAGTCGGCTATCAAGTCGCGTGAGGGAAGCGAGTAAAGCATCCCGTCATGCCCCATCGCTATGCCGTCGTCAATGGCTATCGTGTTGAACTCGGCAGCATAGCAACCGAGTTTCTCTATTTCTTTCTTTACAAGCTGACCCGCCTCGTGAAGGTGCGTATGTCCCGGCACAAACTGCGTGAACGAGTTGGCAATCGCAATTATAGGCTTGCCGAATTGCCCGCGCTTCATTCCCGTGGCCACCCACAAGGCACGCGAGCCCGCCATTTTCCTTCCTTCTGTGGAGACGGCGCTCCTTAGTTGTATTTTCATCTTTTCTGTCATTACCTTATCCTGTTCGGAGTATATATGCAATTTCTATGTCATTCGCAAAAGTAGGTATTTGAGGGCGAAAAAACAAGCAAAAACGAATGATTTAACGATTTTCAGCCATATTAACTGACAAAATAACACACAATCGCGGCAAACGTGCAAACTTTTGCAAGAGACTATAAACAGCACTTGACAAAACAATGCGCCATGCAGTTGCCCGGCAGCCCACACTTAAATGAGTTCGGGGCAATGGCTTCCAATATACAATCAGACGTGCAGCTTGCCAGCACGATTCAAACACAGGTACGCAGCGTACTCTTACAGATAAGCAAGATACAAACAATCAACAATTTGCATTGTTGTAGGGGCGTATGGCATACGCCCTGAATTGTGCCGGTTTGCAATGTTGTGGCGGCGGTTTGCGGTACGGCTCGGGCGGTGGCGTACAGGGCGTATGCAACATGCCCCAACAAATGGCACAAAACCAATACCGCAAAAATTACATTTGACGTAGGAAAAACTACATAGGACGTAGGAAAAATTATGTCTGATATAATTTAAATTACATCAGACCTTTTTTCGCCACTTTCAATCGTCTGAAAAACAAATCGTTACACCAAATATCATTTGTATGGTTATCTTACAGTAAACCAACATCTTATGCAATTCAGGGGCGTTCTTGCAATTTTTTAGACAAAAAGCCGGGTGCCCTGTTTCCGCGCAAACAAAACTTTCCATACTTTTGCCCCAAAAACTTTTCAAGTGATGAAACTAGCAGAAGCAATCCCCCTGCGCCATTCCGTAAGGAGCTATACCGACAAGGCGGTGGAAACCGAAAAGCTCGTCATGTTGGAGGAGGAAATCAAAAAATGCAACGCCCAAAGTGGCATTTGCCTGAAACTTGTCAGGGACGACCCTTCCGTGTTCAAGAGCTTTCTTGCACGCTACGGCAAGTTCCGCAACATATATAATTGTATAATTGTCTCAACTCCGCCCACGGTTGAAAACGGCGAGGAGCTTTGCGGCTTTTATGGCGAGCGGCTTGTTTTGCTTGCCCAAACCCTCGGTCTGAACACCTGCTGGGCGGGAATGACTTTCAGCAAAAAAGCGGCTGTAAAGCACCTCGCGCCGGGGCATCGCCTTGTGGCGGTGATAGCGTTGGGCTACGGCGCCTCGCAAGGCAGGCCCCACAAGTCGAAGAACTATTCCGACGTGTGCGATGTTCCAAATCCGCCCGACTGGTTCAGGTGTGGCGTGGAGGCCGCGCTACTCGCCCCCACGGCGCTCAACAGGCAGAACTTCCGCATTTCACTCGGCGATGACGGCAAAGCGGTGTTCACTTCCGGCAAAGGCATTTACTCAAAAGTTGATTTGGGCATAGTCAAATGCCATTTCGAACTGGCTTCCGAATGTGATTAAACGAAAAATCGGGAACAGGACATTTCCAGTTCCCGACTTTCATTTTATTAAAAGCGACACTTATTTCGCCTTTTCCAACAGATAGGCAACGAACGGCGTGAGGTGCTTTTTCGCAAACTGCACGTTATACACCTGCTTGCCTATGCCTCCGCCCATTCCCTCAAGGGCAAGGACGCTAAATTCGGGGGCTTCGTTCAAAGCCTTTGCCTTTGCAGCGGCAGCCTCATAGCGGGCTTTTCTTGCTGCGTCCCCTTTAGGCATTGCGGCGATGTCGATAAGCTCGTTAGCGACATTCGCCGTTGCCTCCAGCTTGAGCAGCCACGGACGGATGTCGGCGTAAAAAAGCGATTGCGCCTTTATCGATGAAAATTTCAGCCCGCCAAGAGCCGCGCAGTTCCTTTCGACATTTTGAAGTACCGACTTCAGTTGCGCCGCGTCCCCGCCGTTCTTATAAGCGTCAATCATCGCGCCAAGTTCCTCGGGGTCGTTCACGCGCAAGTATGGGATGATGTTTTGGAGAGCCTTTGCGTAATCTTTCCTGCCTATCACCGCCGGAAGTGCGGCTTTCCAACTTTCCACGCTGTTGAACCCGCTGTTGTTCCATGCAAAGTCGGCTATGCTGAAAAGGGGTATCTTGGCAATTTCGCCCTGCTGCATGGGGTTGCTGAGCAATGAGGCGCAATGTTCGAGGCTTTTGGGGAGCATTGAATTGCCGTCAATCTCGGGCATATCAACAAAGTTGGAATACATGTCGGCAGGGAAAGTCCACGCGTCGGCGTTATCGTTGCACGGATAGTTCCACCACCACGCCACGCCCCTTCCGAAGTCGGTCTCCACCACATCAAGGTCGTGGTTGTTGGGAACTGTCCAAACCTGTTTGCCCGTGATGTAAACCTGTGTCTTGTGCGGCGTGTTCGAGAGGGCCTTGTAGAAGTTCACCCTCGTCTCGGGTTTCTCCCATCCGTATGCATAAAGCTGCGGCACGAAATGCAGCGGCTTCAGCGTGTCTGCCGGAGTTGCGCCCTTGTAGTTCCACTTCTTGTCCATGGCGTTCTGCAAGTCGGTGAGGCGTTTTGCGTTGAGCGCAAGCGTGGGAGCGTCGGTTGGCACGCCCACATCGTCAACAAACACGGCGAACTGGCGCACGCCCAAACCGTGCATAAGTTCAAACTTGCCCATTATGCGGTCTATCACGTTGTCGTCCTTTCCCGTGAAAGCCTTTCCCGGGTGGATTGCCCATATAAAGTTCACTTTTGTGGCAGCGGAAACCTTGCAGATTTCCCTCATGTTGTCGGCGGTGAAGCACCCCATGGATTTTTGCTCCTCTGTGAGGGTTGCGGGATAAGGCTTGTCCCAATATTGCGAGTGGTATGCGTCGCTCTTTGCGCCGTACATATAAGAATTCATCTTATAGCGCATCATGAAATGCAGCAAGTCCTTGGTAACTTCAACCGAATAAGGCATTCCGTAGTAGCCTTCTATAACGCCACGGTCCTTTATGTCGGCATAATCATATATGGTTGCGCACGGCAGGTTGTCAATGCCGCTGTCGAGCATCTGCTCCAGACTTGCCAGTCCGAAGAACACGGCGTTTGTGTTCTCGCCAAGCACCACAAGCTTTGCCAATCCGCCGGCGGCGGTAAGGGAAAGGATGTGACGGTCGAACTTTTTGTTGGCGAAAATGTCGCGCTTCAGGGCGAGCTTCTTCGCCATCTTGTCCGCAACGCCCTTTGAGCCGTTCACGCCAAGGTATATGGCGGCGTTGCCATTGGCCGCCTTCTTCGCGAACACGGCTTTCAGCCCATGCTCACGCAACACTTCGGCCGCTCTCGCCTTTGTGGGTTCGTCTATGCCCTTCTCAGCCACCACGGTAACGGTCGGGGTGAAGCGGCACGAGCCTTCCGTCCTCACCTGCTCCTGCGGAATAGGGTAAATGTTGTAAACCTTTTGCGCGGAAACGCCAAGTCCCGCAGCCAAGAGGCATACAGAAAGAATTTTACGCAAGTTTCTTATATACATTTATGATTTGGTTTTGTTTCAGTCAAAATACGCCACTGCAAATATAGCGATTATTATTCTTTCGTTATATGCCAAACAGCCGACGACTTGGGCGCGCCGAGCTGTATGCGCAGCCCCTTGCCCGCAAGTTCGGTTCCCGAAAACGCCAGCTTCTCGCCGGTGTCCTCGTTCTCAAGAGTGTATTCCGCCTTTGCCTCCGCGAACGGCAGCTTTGCGATGAACACAGAATCCTTGTTGCTTTCCTGCCTGAAAGCCTCAATAACGCCCTCCCCGCTCTCGCGGTCGTTATACACAAACACCGTCCAGCCGCTCGTGTCCGTGCCGCTGTGCCACGGGGTGAGGACGTAGAAATCCTTTGAAAGCAGATGACTGTACTTGCGCCACTCCCCGAGGGTTTTGCGCACGCGGTTGTAGTCAAGGAGTACGTCATGGGTGTAGCTCTCCGAAAGGTTGTACACCGCAAGCCATGAGGCGCGGGTTATGTAACTGTTGCTGCCGCCCGCCGCGCCGTTGGCAAGCTGGTCAGCCGCCTCTTTGGTGGAAGCGCCGCTGTAGGGAATCCATTTGTTGAACGTTGAGCTCATCGAAAGCCTCAAGGCCGTTGTCGTGCGGTCGGCGTCGCTGCGCAGGAAAGGTATGCTGCGGCGCAGGGACTCAATGTCGTTGCGTCCGCCACCCGATGCGCAATTGTCTATATAGGTGCATTTGCCGTTTTGGGCGCAATAGTCTATTATGCCGTCCCACAGGGCGTAATGCCCCTGCACCGCCTTGTTCTCGGTGATGCCGTTGCGCGGTTTGCCGAGCTTTTTGCCCTGTTCGCCGTCCATCATGGGCCATGTGGTGCCAGGATCGCTGTTGTTGTCCTCCCTGAAAAGGTCAATCCCATGCCCGCCCATCGTTTTCGTTATTCTCCCGAGCGTCCACTTGAGGCATTCCGGGTTGCCGAGGTCGTTTGTTATCACTCCCTTGCCGTTCGAGATTGCCCACTCCGCCTTGTATCCGTAGTTTTTCACGAGGTCTTCCACGTGCGTTACCCTTTCCGGCTCAAACCACATCAGCACCTTCATGCCATGGGAATGGCAGGCATCGTTGGACTCGCGGAACGTGTTTCCCGGCCACTTCACCTTGTCAAGCTCCCACGAGCCAATTGTCCCCCACCAGTCGGCGGTGACGGTTTTTCCCGCCGGGTCGGAATACCAGCCCGCGTCAAACCAGCGGAAGTCGGGTATCACGTTTTCATAGACAAGCCTGTCGAGCGTGCGCCGCCATGTGTAGAAACGCTCCGACACGCTGCCATCGGAATTTGGCAGCCCGGTGTCGGCGGCGAAACAGGCTGTGGAGAAAGGCTTCACAGGCTCGCCCGCGCCGTTCGCCTTTGGCATATTGTATTTCACGAACCATTCGCGCCAAAGGTTTGTCGCGTCATCGCCGTTGCGCCCCTTGTAGGGGAGCATCACCACAAGCGCGGTGCGCACGCTCTCTCCCGGAAGCAGCACGGAGCGGAAACCGTTGCAGCTTTGCGCCGTCCATCTCACCGATTTCGGAGTTGCCTCAAAGCGCGTGTTCCATGTGCCAGCCCAGCCTATGGCAAGAAGTGTTCCGCCGTTACCGTGAACAAGGTCGAAGTACGGAAAAACAATATGGGTCGCCCTTCCGCCATCGGAGCGGAAATCAAGCGGCTTTTTCTGCAAATCATGGCTGTATTGCGCGTAAAGGTTGGCATGGTCTCCCAAACAGCCGCGAACAAGCGGCGCACCGCCACGGAACTCCATATTGGCGGCGTTCACGTTCTCCACCACCGCGCTTGCCCCCTCGCGGGCAACGTTCGAGAACCACACCGTATATTCCACCTCGCCAAACTCCTCGTTGTAGGCGGCAACGGTTTTCACCTCCACCTTTTCGTCAATGGCAAGGCGCATCACAGCCTCCCTGCCGCCTGGCACATCGTTCACCGTGCGCTCCAGCACCTTGAAGCCGGCAAGTCCCTTATAGTCTTTCCCGTTGTATGTGAACGAAATGGGGAAAGCCGACGGTTTGCACAAAAGTTCCTTGAAAATGCGCTGTCCCTCGCTCTTTGCGAGGTTCTTGCGCGGAGTGGCGGCTGCAAGCGCGTGGCACACAGCCACCGCAACCAGCACCGCAAAAAGTTTCCGTTTCATGGTTTTGTCAATCTTTATGGTTATTTCTCCGCAAAGTTACATTAAAAGCGCGAAAAAGCGCACATCCGCACCGCCGACTGCACAGAAACACGCAGCGTCTTGATTTTTCGCGAGTTGCACAGAAATTACAAACTCTTTACAAGTTGTTGCTTTTCAGACGTTTGCAACGGCAGGAAAAAGGTCTGATGTAGTTTGAATTACATCAGACATAATTTTTCCTACATGGGACATAGTTTTTTTCATGTCCCATGTAGTTTTCGGAGTATTTAGAAAATGGCAGTTGATTTGCGTTTTGCGGAAATCGTAGGGGCGTATTGCATACGCCCTGCACGCCACCGCGTGAACCGCACCGCAAAACACAAAAGCCATTGCTATTGATGTGCAAATTTCGCGCAATTCAGGGCGTACGCAATACGCCCCTACGGAGGCGCAATTCATTTACTTCTGCACGAGCTTGTGCAGTTTGTCCTCGGTAAGGCGGTAGGTTTTCCATTCGTCCAAGGACACCGCCCCCATCGAGCGGTAAAAGTCGATGCTCGGCTGATTCCAATTAAGGCAAACCCACTCCATTCTGCCGCATCCGCGCTCCACCGCCGTTTTCACGAGTTCAAGAAACAACGCCTTGCCATATCCCTTGCCCCGGTGCCCGGGATATACATACAGGTCTTCGAGATAAAGCCCCGCCTTGCCGACAAAAGTCGAGAAGTTGTGGAAATACAGCGCGAAACCCACTTCCTTGCCGTTCTCCATTGCGAAAATCACCTCGCCTATGCCTTTCTTGAACAGCCATTCGTTGAGCAGCCCCTCGGTGGCAAGCACCTCGCTCTCCATTTTCTCGTATTTCGCAATACCCTTGATGAACGCGAGTATCAACGGCACGTCTTTCTTTTCGGCCTTCCTTATTGTCATATTATTCTTTTTGTGTTGATTGAAGCCTAACTGACTTATACCAAAATCGCCCGCTGACTTGTCAGCAGGCGATTGGTGGTTGGGATACCCGGACTCGAACCAGGAAAGGCAGGACCAGAATCTGCAGTGTTACCATTACACCATATCCCAAACAAATATTGAACTCGTCCCGAATTCGAATGCAAAAGTAAGGACTTTATTTGAAACCGCAAAATTTCCGCCATATTTTCTTGCAAAAATTTTTCGGCGTTCGGGTTTTCAAACATTATTTAAGTGCTTTCAAGACGGTATATGCGTAAAAACATCTACCTTTGCAGCCAATACATATAAATAATAGATGGACAATACAAAAGAACTCCTCAGGAACATTATTGAAGGCATTCAGGACAAGAAAGGAAGCAAAATCACAGTGGTGGACCTCACGGACATAGAGACGAGCATCTGCCAATACTTCGTTATATGCCAGGGAAATTCGGCAAACCAAACCACAGCCATAACAAAGTCGGTGGGCGACAAACTGCGCGAAAACTGCGGCACAAAGCCGTTCGCCGTTTCGGGGGTCGAGAACGGCGTGTGGATTGTAATGGACTACAACGACATCTTCGTACACATATTCCAGCCCGAGGAGAGGGATTTCTACGATCTCGAGCACCTTTGGGCCGATGCCAAGCTGACAAACATCCCCGACATTGAATAACAACAGGAAATGAACCCTCAAAATCCAAGACCCAAACAGAATATGCCCAAGTTCAACCTGAATTGGGTTTACATCATTATATTAGGCGCACTCGGCTTCATGTGGTTCAGCGGAGCGGGCGGCGGAAGCAGCATAGACCGCGAGGTGGACTACACTGTGTTCAAGAGCTACGTGGCGAAAGGCTATGCCAAGCGTCTGGAGGTGAACAAGGGCGACGGCACATTGAAAATGTACGTTGACGGAAAACACTTCCGCGACGTGTTCGGCAAAGGGTCAGGGGAACTTGGCAAAGCCCCGACCGTTACGACGAAATACCCTTCGGTTGACAAGGTGGAGGAGTTTGTCGATGCGGAGACACAGGCCGGGCATTTCAAAGGGCACGTCTCCTACATCCAGGACTCCAACATGTTTTTGAACATACTGATAAACCTGCTGCCTATACTGCTGCTCGTGGCCCTGTGGATGTTTTTCATGCGCAGGATGGGCAGCGGCGGCGGAAGCGGAGGCGTGTTCAACGTGGGCAAAAGCAAGGCGCAGCTCTTTGAGAAAAAGCAGGGCAAGCACATAACGTTCAAGGACGTTGCAGGACAGGAAGGCGCAAAGCGCGAGGTGCAGGAAATCGTTGACTTCCTCAAGAACCCGAAGAAATACACCGACCTCGGCGGAAAAATACCAAGAGGCGCACTGCTTGTAGGACCTCCGGGAACAGGAAAGACGCTTCTCGCCAAAGCCGTTGCAGGCGAGGCTGACGTGCCGTTCTTCTCGATTTCGGGAAGCGACTTTGTGGAAATGTTCGTGGGCGTGGGCGCAAGCCGCGTGCGCGACCTGTTCAGACAGGCTAAGGAAAAAGCACCGTCAATTATATTCATAGACGAAATAGACGCCGTTGGCCGCGCACGCGGGAAAAACCCCGCTATGGGCGGAAACGACGAGCGCGAGAACACGCTGAACCAACTGCTGACAGAGATGGACGGTTTCAGCCCAAACTCGGGCATTATAGTAATGGCGGCGACAAACCGCGTTGACATTCTCGACAAGGCTTTGCTTAGGGCTGGGCGTTTTGACAGGCAGATACACGTTGACCTGCCCGACCTGAGCGAAAGAAAGGCGATATTCCTCGTGCACATGAAGCCGCTGAAAATGGACAAGACCGTTGACGTGGACTTGATGGCAAGGCAGACGCCGGGATTTTCGGGAGCTGACATCGCGAACGTGTGCAACGAGGCGGCACTCATCGCGGCGCGCCACAACAAACACGCCATCGGGATGCAGGACTTCCTTGACGCCGTTGACAGGATTATAGGCGGGCTGGAGAAGAAGACAAAAGTGATGACGCAAGAGGAGAAGCACACCATCGCACTGCACGAGGCGGGACACGCCACCATATCGTGGTTCCTGCAATATGCAAGCCCGCTCGTGAAGGTTACGATAGTGCCGCGCGGACAGGCTCTCGGGGCGGCGTGGTATCTTCCTGAGGAGCGCAACATAACCACCAAGGAGCAAATGGAAGACGAAATGTGCGCCACACTCGGCGGACGCGCCGCAGAGGAACTGTTTACGGGGCACATTTCCACAGGTGCGCTCAACGACCTTGAGACAGTAACGAAACGCGCATACGGAATGGTGGCATACCTCGGCATGAGCGAAAAGCTATACAACCTCTGCTATTACAACAACCAGGAATACCAGTTCGAGAAACCGTACTCCGACAAAACCGCCGAGACTATCGACAGCGAGGTTTCCGCCCTGATTTCACGCCAATACGAAAGGGCGAAACAGATATTGGAAGAGCACAAGTCGGGACACGCCAAACTTGCCGCCGTGCTTGAGGAGCGCGAGGTTATCTTCGCAAAGGATGTTGAGGAGATATTCGGAAAACGTCCGTGGGCAAGTCGCGCTGACGAGATATTGCAGGAAGAGCAGGAACAGCTGGCGAAGAAATCCGGGAAAGACGAAGAGAATATCACCAAGGCGGAGAAATTAGCCGGCGAAAACAATAAAGAGGTGGAACAATAAAGGGATAAAGCTATGAGCAACCTCGCCACACGCACAATATCGGGCGTTCTTTTCGTAATAGTTACCGTTGCCGCAATATACTGCGGCGCAGTGTCGTTCGTGGTGCTTTACGCCGCCATTTCGGCAGTATGCGTGTGGGAATTCTGCACACTCGTAAACAAAAGAAAGGGCTTGCAGGTGAACCGCATGATTTGCACAGTGGCGGCGGTGTATCTTTTCCTTGCCGTCATGGCTTTCACCACGGCCGCCGCAGGGGCTATGATTTTCGTGCCATACGTTCTCACCACCGTTTACCTGCTGATAAGCGAACTCTACCTCAAACGCACCAATCCCTTGGGCAATTGGGCGATGGCTTTTGCCTCGCAGCTTTACATTGCCCTGCCAATGGCGTTAATCAACGTCATAGCCTTCCGCAACAACCCCTATTATGCAAGCGTCAGCTACGTGTACGCCCTTCCCCTCGCCGTAATGGTTTTTCTCTGGATGAACGACATGGGGGCCTACTGCTTCGGCTCGCTGCTGCAGAAATACATACCGCTAAAGCTGTTCCCGTCCATAAGCCCGCACAAATCGTGGATAGGGAGCGTTGGCGGCGCAATGCTCACTCTCGCCTCCTCTCTCGTGTTCGCCCACTACTTCCCCGTGATGCCTCTGCCAAGATGGCTGGGAATGGCAGCCGTGGTTGTGGTGTTCGGAACGTGGGGCGACTTGGTGGAAAGCCAGCTCAAGCGCACACTCGGCGTTAAGGACAGCGGGAAGTTCCTGCCCGGACACGGCGGTGCGCTCGACCGTTTCGACAGCTCCCTGCTCGCCATACCGTGCGTGGTGATTTATTTCTACACCCTCGAACTGATGTAACGGCACATGAAAAAATTGCTTGCACTGTTTTGGATCATTTCTTCCGCCATTTCACTGAATGCACAAACAGCGGGAAGCGAAGAGGCGGAATGGCCGCACAAAATTGAGCCAAGCAAAGACATTGTAAGCAAGAAACAACTTGGGAAAGCCCAGATACGCATTGCCACATACAGCATCATGCCCGAGACAACGCCGCCGCCAAACAGGCTCGAGCGGTGGGAAAGCAGGATAACGCAAATCAGGCATCTTATCAAAGACTGCCACATCGACATAATCGGGACGCAAAGGGCTTTTTCATGGCAGATTTCCCAACTTGCCAGACAGTGCGGATATTCCACGGTTTCAAAGCCCGACAGCATCCCCCACGCAATTCTTTACAACCCCGAAAGACTCAAACTGGAGGCATGGGGGCAAATAAGCCTCACGCAGGAGAACACTTACGACAAAACGCCACATTCCTGCACATGGGCGAAATTCAAGGAAACCGAAGGCAGGAAAACGCTTTATGTGTTCAACGCCTGTCTGCGCACGGCAAAAGAGGCGGAAACCCTATTGCAGCATATTAAAAAGATTGCCAAAAACAAGCCGGCAACAGTAACCGCCGACCTTTTTGCGCAGCAGTACAAGCCCGCCCCGGCCGTCATAAGAAAAAAAATGAAAGACGCGCACGACATTGCGCAGCACCGCACTGGCAAGGACGGCACTTTCCACAACTTCAGGACGCTCAACCCCATACGCAGAATGGACTACATCTTCCTCACGCCCCACTTCATTGTTGACGAATACGATGCCGTTGACGAGGAACTGAAGACAATACGTCCGGGTTCAGACCACCTGCCGGTTGTGGCAGACCTCACAATACGCTGAAAGCGCCTCGCCAAATGCTTCTACGCCATTTCACGGCAAGGGACTTATGAAAGTGTGCCGCAAGCCTTTACGGGCAAATATAATCCAATCATTCAACAATTTGCGCCTCCGTAGGGGCGTATGGCATACGTCCAAAATTGCACCGGTTTGCGATGCAGTTTTGGCGATAGCGTACAGGGCGTATGCCATACGCCCCTACAATTTCCGCAAAACCCAAGCCGGGAAAATTACATTTGATGTAGGAAAAACTATGTCCTATGCAGGAAAAACTACATCAGACATAATTCAAACTACAT
>DKDC01000029.1:0-26854 GCA_002451695.1 Prevotellaceae bacterium UBA6858
TCAGACATAATTCAAACTACATCGGATCTTTTTTCGCCAATTTCAAACCTCTGAAAAACAACAAGTTATCTCATGCTTACAAAATCCTGTAAAACATTGCAAACCAAGCCGTTGGCATTTCCGCCGTAAAACGGCGTGAAAGGCATAAGCGTTCCCGGCAAAAGCAACTGCATTGTTTGGGAATGTTGCACGCTTATTTCATATACCGGCGGCACATTTCGTAAAATATCCCGCATTTAATTTTGTCGGAAGTTTCATATTTGCGACATTTGCCCTGTATAATTACCACTCACATGAAAGCCACCTGCAAATTGGTTTGCTGCATCGCAGCGGCGGTCGCATTCGCCGCCGTTTTTCACAGTTGCTCGAAAAACAACGGCAAACCTGCCTTAACCCACGAAGAGAAAAACGGCGTTTACTACTGGAAAACGGTGTTCAGCCCCGATGCCCAAGACAACAATTTTCTGTTAAAGCACAACATACGGCGCATATATCTCAGAATGTTCGACGTAACCGTTGACATAGACGACAACGACGGCAGAAGGATTCCCATCCCGAATGCAACCGTAAGGATTTCGGAGAGCGCATACAAGGAGCTGAAGTCGAAAAACATTGAATTTGTCCCTGTTGTATATATTACCCTCGACGCGCTGAAGTGCGGACAGGAGTGCGGAATTGGAGACCTTGCGAAAAAGATAGTGGAAAGGGTGAAGAATATGTGTTCCTATAACGAATTGTCCCATATTGAGGGTTTGCAGCTCGATTGCGACTGGACTCCGACCACGGAGAAAAGCTTCTTTGCCCTGTGCGACAGCGTTAAAGCCGAACTGCCGTTGAAACTGAGTGCCACAATACGCCTCCACCAGCTTTCGCGGCCGGCACCGCCTGTGGACTATGGGGTTCTTATGGTGTATAACACCGGCAACTTCAGCGACCCCGATGCAGCCAACTCCATTCTGGACGAGAAAGACGTAAAGCCCTATCTGAAACATATAGGCAAATACCCCCTGCATCTCGATGTGGCATATCCCACATACTCATGGCAGCTTCTTTTCCGCAGCCGCCGCTTCGTGGGGCTGCTCAACGGCGTGGAGGTGGGCGACACCGCCAAATTCATGCCGAAAGCAGCAAACGCCTACGTGGCAAAAAAGGACATGGTTTACAGGGAAACCATAATCTACAAGGGGGACATGATACGCACGGAGCAGTCGGACTTCCGTACCATCAGCCGCGTGAAAAGCCTTATAGAGGCGCAGATGAAGGGCAAGCCGCACAGCTCCATTCTCTACCATTTCGACTTGAAAAACCTCAAAAAATACTCTGACGATGAAACACAAAGCCTTTTCGGCAATGCTCCGGGCAAGTAGCCTTTTCGCACTGGCATTTGCGCTGGCAGCACCAGCGGCAGCCTGCGGACCATATTACCCGATTATCCCCACGCCAAAATTCTTCACCTCCGCACCCCATAAAAGTTTTGAGAGGCAGGAGAACATACGCCTGTGGCAAAAGCTGACCTCCGCAAGGATTCCTGCAAGAGACATTGAGGAAGCCGTATATAAGGACGGCATTGAAAAAATGGACGAGGCACTGTGGGATGGCTCGAACACGAAGAACCTGTTCTACATATACCTCAAAAACTCCAACGACGAAGAGGCGGAAGCCTACCTGCGCAACGCGAAAAAATTGGAAAAAGCCCGCGCCAAAACCACATCGCCGTGGTATTATCCGTCTTCGAGAAAAAGAAACGCGGTTTCCGACCTGCATTACATGGCTGACGCTTTCAGCCGCTACGGCGGGGAACGTCTGCGCGACCGCTACGCACTTCTTACTGTCAGGGCCTTGTTTGCGTCGCGCCAGTACGGCAAGTGCGTGGAATACTTCGAAAAGACTTTCGCCAAATTCCCCGACTCAAATCTTTTCAAGAGGATGTCCATGGGCTACGTGGCAGGTTGCTGGGCGCGGCTCGGCAACTCCGACAAGGCCAACAGGTATTTTGCCAAGAAGGGGGACTTCGGGTCGCTCACGGTGGAAAACAAAGTTGCGTACATGGCAGACGCGAATCCAGACGCCACAGAACTTATTGAATATATCCAAAGCTGTTCGTGGGACTCGGTGGCATTTTGCGGCATGATGCCCATTGCGAAGAAAGTGCTCAAAGCCGGGAAAGCCAAAAACCGTGGAGACTGGGAATTTGCGCTGGCTTATGCCGCCGGCGAGCATCACAACGACTACAAGACCGCAAGCCGCCACATAAGGAAAGCATTGCGGGAAAAATTCTCGTCAGAAGATTTGCGCGACCACGCCATTGCGTACAAAATGAAATGCGATGCCGCAAACGGCAACCTGTCGGAACTGCTCCAAGGCCTGAAATGGTTTGAAGGCAAAACGGATTTTCTTGCCGCCGATGCAAACGAATGGAACAGGATGCTGCAAAACATAATTTACGTGCACTATGTGCCGCAACTTTGGAAAAGGAAAGACTTTGCCACAGCCGTTCTCCTGTGCGGATATGCCGACAATATGCTGCTTTCAAAGCGATATGAACGCTATGCGTACTACAACAACACTTCCGATATCGATTATGCGACTTCCGACAACACCATATACGAATCGGATACCGTGGACGCATCGTCCTACTATTACTACCACGAATTTGACGTTGTGGAAAGCCGGCTCTTCCCGAAGATGCGCGACAACAAAAACCTAAGCAGCAGAAGCGACTACAGCAACCTGTCGTTCCAGCTCATGAACTCGCTAAGTTCATCGCAGCTCATAAATGTGTACCGCCGAATGGCGGCAAATACCCCGCTTTACCGCCACCTTAGAAAGTACGCCCGCACCGACAGGAACTACATCTACGAGCTTGCCGGCACTCTTGCTATACGCGAGGAGAACTACAGGAGGGCGGCGGCATATCTTTCCCAAGTTTCAGAGAAATACCGAAATTCCCTTAACACTTGCAACTATCTGAAACGCGACCCGTTTTTTGCCTACCCCACCGCAGAAACTTACGACAACATATTTTGGACCGTAAGCCCCGGCAAGGCAAAACTGAAGTTCGCCATGGAAATGCTCCGCTACCAGCAGGAAATGAAAACAGGAAAGACCGCCGACGAGCGCGGTCTTGCACGGCTAAAATATGCTTTGGGCCGCCGCAATTCACTCGGCAACTGCTGGGCACTCACACAGTATTGGAGGGGCGAGTGCATACCCGAACTTTTTATTCCGCAGCTGCAATATTGGGACGAAATGCTCACCTGCTACAATTTCCTGGACGATGGCGAGACGCAGAACGGCTTCGGTTTCCGGCATTACAATGAATACGAAGCCAAGGACAGCAAATCAGAGAAACTTTACAAAGTGGAGTGCAAAAAGGCTCTGGCGATGCTGCGTAGCGACGAAGCGAAAGCCAAGGCGCAATGCATCCTGAACAACTTCAAGACCGTAACAAAGCGTTACCCCAGCACCGCCGCCGCACGCAGGGCGAAGGAAAATCCTTGCGACACTTGGCACTCATGGCTGTAAAGGATGGTTTGTTTTGTGTGTACGATATGTTTTTTGCGGTGGCATATACGGTGTATGCACAATGCGACACAAATACAGAATAGCAATTAATCAGAGAATTGCACCGCTTGTAGGGGCGTATTGCATACGCCCTGAATTGCGCGGATTACGCAATGTCGCGACTGCGTTTGCCTATGTGTTCATGCGGTGGCGTACAGGGCATATGCAATACGCCCCTACATATATGCCGTGTGCAATCAAAAACAATATGCACCGTTCAAATGATTTCGGCAAAACCAAATTTGTCTGCTTTTTTCAAACACCCCGGAAATTACAACCGATGTAAGAAAAACTACATAGGACGTAGGAAAAATTATGTCTGATATAATTTAAACTACATCAGACCTTTTTTCAGCCGTTGCAAACACCTGAAAAACAAATCGTTACAAAACCCTTTCATATCGGCGTATTTGCCTGAAAAACAGTCGGATGCAAAAAATGCCCTTTTGGGCGGCATACCGCATGACGCAAACAACCCGCAACCTTGGCACAGCAGCCAAAGTTGCGGGTTGTATTATTTTGCACACTTCCCGCGCAAAGCGCGGGCGTGCCTTATCTCACCATTATCTTCACCGCCTTGGCGTCGCCGGCCTTTACCATGTAAACGCCGGGCGTCACGCCGGACAATGAAAGCGTGCTGCCGGAGGACGAAAGCACCTTTGCGCCCGAAGCATCATAGACGGTGATGCCCTTCACTCCGCTTCCGGCTGTCAGAATGCGGCTTTGCGCGTCATACTTCACCGCCGCCTCCGCATTTGTGCGGGGAGCGTCGATTGAGTTCACCACAGCGTATGACTTGCGCGCCGGAACAAGCGTCTCGTTCCTGTCGTTGGGGATTGAGTAAACGCCGAGCGACGAGCCGGAACATACGAGGTTGCCGCCGTAGTCGAACGCCATTTGGTATATTGCGTTATGGTCGGACTCATTGCGCACCCCTGCGGTGTAGGAATACTTGGGCGTGAGCGTAGGTGTGCCTCCGCTCCATGTTACGTTGAAGAACTGCAAAACGCCGTCGCCGTCGTTTATGACGAGCAGCCTGTTGTCGCGCGACACGGCAAACCCCGCCCCGCACGAGCCGCTCAGCTTGTCGGCAAAATCGGTGCTGCCCGAATTGAACACCACCTTGCCCGATGCGTTGACGTATATGAGCGAGGGAACGCCCGCCGTGTTGTTGTTCACGTACCTCAGCTGGCTCACCCACACGCCTCCGTCAGGCCCGGCAACAATCTGCCCTTCGCCGTTGGCTTCGAGAGAGCCTGTGGCAAACTGGCGGCTGGGGGCTTTAGTCCATGTTGAGGCTGCGGAAGCCCCGGTGCCTATATTATATACGCCCACGTTGTTGCCGAAATCTTCGAGCATCACGTACATTTTGCCGTCCTTGACGGTTACGCAGGGGGTTGAGGAACCCACCTTCACGCTGCCGTTGCTTATAAGTCCGTCGCTGTTGCGCGTCCCCGCGAAGAACTGCGTGAAACTGCCCGTGAGGTTTGCCGGATCGCCCACATAAACTCCCGAAGTGTTGTCGCTATAGTCTGCCATATACACCTTGCCGTTGTCGCCAACGCTTATGCGGTAGCCCATGGTGAAGCTCTGCCCTCCGCGATAGGGTGCGGAGTTTATCCTCGCGCCGGCTGGGGTGTAGGCGTAAAGTCCGTTGGACGCGCTGTTGTAGCTCGCGTAGTTCATGACATACGTCCTGCCGAAATAATCGGATTCGGGCGAGTTGTCAACGGCACAGTAAACTCTGCCGCTGTAGTTGGTTGACGCGCCGGCGGTGTTGAGCCGCACGATGTTCGTAACCGGCGTGCCTTTGAGCCTCACCGCCCATGTTACGGCGTTGTCGCCCGCCTTGGGAATGCTTTCGTATGCTATCCTGACGGTGTTCACACCCTCTTTTGGCGAACTTACCGCCACGCTGTCGAGAGCCTCGCCGCTTTGCGGGTCATAGAAAATTATCGTGGCTTCGAGCGGCTTGGTGTTTGCCGTGAAGTTGAACGTGCAGTTGCCGTCCGCCCCTTGGTTGTATTTGAGGTCGTATGCCGTTATTCCCTTAACGACCGGCTGGGACACGTTGTCGGTGGTGAACTTGGTTATCTTGTTTCCCGTGAACATATAGAGCGTCAAATCCTCGCCGTCAACCTTTGAGCCTGAAGCCATGAACGGAAGCGCGGAAGCGGCGTAAGTGAAATTGGCGTTAGCGCTCACCGGCACAGCTTTGCTCATTCCGTCGGTAACGTCGTAGAGGCGCAATCCGCCAACAGACGTGCCGTTGACGTAGGGCGCAGCCATGAGCGAGCGTCCCGCATACTTGAAGAACGATATTCCCGTAGCCCCCGCCTTTATGGCGCATGATGCATCCTCGGCGAACTCCGCCGACATCTCGCTGTCGTTGTTGGATGTCTTGGCTGGGGTGAACTCCTGCGGAAGCACAAGCTCGCCGTCGATTACGAACTTGTCGTCGGCAAGCGGCGACACAGTGAGTTGCAGGTTCTCACCCTGCTTTTTCAGCGAGAAGTTGCCGGAAGCCCCTATGTTCCTTTCAGTGAACACGGTGCTTGCTATCGTGTTGTCAACAATGTTGAGCATCAGCATCCGCGTGCCTTTGGAATCGCCGTTGGTCGTTGCGGTGGTGAGGACGGTGCAGTCTTTCGACTCCCCGCTCACGGCCAGGGTTTTCCCCATCACGGCACGGTAGAAATTGGCGGAGTTTTGCGTGGTCGCCCACAGCGTGGGGTTGGAATTGAAGTCGTCCCATTTGTAAATTCTGAGCGTTCCGCGCTTGTAGCCGTCGTCAACCTGCGTGTCGCTATACTGGTTTTGCATACTGTTAACGCCCACAAGCCTGCCGTCGGCGGTGAACGCTATGTCGCTAAGCGTGGAATAGTCGCCGGCGTTGGATGCGTCCCTTGCCACGATGCCGGTTGTACTTATTTTCTTAACGTAAGCGTTGGTCTTGAGGTTTATGAGGTGGATTTCGGGCGTTCCTGCATTGTCGGCAAGCACCACGGCGGAATCCCCGCGCACTATGGCGCGTTTAAGAGTGCCTTTCAGGTTGGCGTAGCTCTTTGAGGTGCGAGTGAACTTGAACTGCGCCGGAAGTTTGAGATACCCGGGCTGTTCGGGGTCGGGATAGTTTTTGTAAACAATCACGGGCGGGGTGTATGACGAGCTTTCCACGAGCAGCTTAACGTATGAAGTCTCGTTCGCCTTCACCGTTACGGGATTTTTGTATTCGTCGGTGAGCGGTTTGTAGCCGTCAGCCTCCACCTCAAGAGTGTAGTCGCCGGGGGCAAGTCCCTCGAAAACGAAAATTCCGTTGTAAAGTTTGTCAACCTGATAGGTCTGCACCGTCTCGCCTCCCTTTTTGAGCAAAACTTTCGCCCCGTTGACCGGCAGCCATTGGTCGTTGGTGTTGGGAGCGTAGTTGAAAAGGCGGTTTGCTATCTTCTCGTGCATATCCTTCACCGTTCCCATTATGTAGCCTGTGGCCTCGGGCGAAAGATTGAAGTAGTCGCGCACGCCGCGAGCCACCCTCACGCCCTCCTGACCGCAGTAGTCCTTGTTGAGTGCGCGGTGGCGCGCCGGCTGGTAGGTGTGGAAAAATCCCTCTATGAGGCAGCCCGGCACACTGTGCATGAGAACTCCGAGATAGCCTGTGTATTTGCCGTTGCTCCACGAGTTATGATAAAAGTCAACGTCCCCGCGGATATTCATGCTTGTGCGGCTGTACGCGCTCTGCGGGTCGAGCTCGTCCATGTAGTGGGGATTCCAAAGTGCCTTGCAAATGTCGCGGCTTCCCTTGGCGTAGTCCCCGCCGTCGCCGTCTTTCCCGCGATACAGGAACAGGGGGTAGTTTGTGGTAGTGCCGTCGGTCGCGGCGTTGGAGTGTATGGAAATGAACATGTCCATGTTGTTCGCGTCAACCTCCGCGCTTATTTCCGACAGGGAGCGGTTGTATTTTTCCGCGTCCGCCGCCCCGCTTACATAAGGATAAGGGCCGTTAAGGCGGCGCGAGTACATAATGTTCTTCTTCTGCACGCCCATTCTCTCAAGTGTCTCGCCTAGCTTGAGGCATTTCCACAAGTTGGTGTTGGACTCGTAAAAACCGCAAGTGTCCGGCCTCCCGGTCGAGGCGAGATTGGGATAGGGGATTGTGGCCATGGGCCTGTCGTTCGGCCCCCAGCTTCCGTGTCCGGGGTTTATGTATATCCTCACGTCGGACGCGCTCTGCGCCATTGCGCCGGCAGACACCGCCGCCACGGCAAGGGAAAGTATTGCTTTTCTCATCGTTCCTTTCATTTTGACACATTGATTATATATGTACCGCCCTGGGGTGTTGAGAACGAAATCCTGCCGGCGTTTTGCGCGGGCTGCGGATACATTGCCATAACCGTGTCGGCGGTGAGAACCTGCCTTTTGCCGTCGAGCGTAACCGCGACAACGCTTGACGCGCAAACCTTCTCGCCGTCGTCCTCGTCGCGCATCCCCACCACGGTGTTGCCGTCATACCATTTGGGCGCCCTTACAATTCCGAGCGGGATTATCCGCGTGCCGTCAACGTTGCACACAAACGCGCCCAGCCCCGCCACATAATACACGACCTTTGTCGCGTCGGGCGAAAGCTCGGGCCAGATGTAGCTGTTGTCCGTTCCGTTGGGCGAGAACACCGATGTCTTTCCGTCTTTGGTTATCATCAGCTGCCGGTCGTTAATCGAAAACGAAGGCACGTCGGTTTTCCTCACGCCCGATGCGAGAGTCTTTATGGTCTTTTTGCCGTTGTTCACAATCGAAGCCTGCGCCCCCTCTACCGAGTAGCCCTGCAAATTGCGCGAAGCCTTGAGCAGGCGTTTGCTCTTGCCGTTTGAAAGGTTCATGGAGTGGAGGGAAACGTGGCGCAAGTGGTTTTTGTCGTATGAGTTCTCGCGGTAAACAACGCTCCTGCCGTCAGAGGAGAGTTTCACGCCATACCCCGCGCCCGGCGCATCGGTCAGCCTTTCGCCCTTGCGAGTTGAGAGGTCATACTTCACAAGTCCGTCATACACGGGGCTTGTGAGCAAAAGAAAGTCTCCGTTCGGGCTGAACGCCGCAACCGAAGGCGTTTCCGCCGGCACGCTGACTTTCTCGACCGTCCCGACTTTCAGCACCTGCGCATATCCCGCCAGCGGGAGCGCAATTGCCGCAACCAAAATCTTCTTAATCATAACGTATTTCTTTAGTGTTCCTTTCATTTCACCCTTATGGGAGTTATGCCTATGGTCTGCTCCTGCTTCGAGTAGTTCACAATCTCGGAGATTTCGCTTTCCGAATTGTCGTGCCTGTTTACGGCGGTAACGAAATACTTTCCGTCCTCGGGCAGCGTGAACGAAGTTGTGGGGGTTACGCCCACGAGCGTGGCCTCCTGCTTGTCGCCGTTGCTGCGATATACGGCGTAGTAGCATTCCTGAACAGCATCCCACGTGAGTTCGGTTATCTTGAGAATCCTCAAGTTCCCCGGAGTGGCGGGCTTAACCTCGGTGTATTTTCCGTAGAACGGCACGAGAGCCTTCTTGGCATAGCGGTTCATGATTACGGAGTTGATGTCGCAGCGGTTCGTTACCATGTCCCTCATCCTGTACAGCACATCGCCCGAAATCTTCGCCTTTGCGTCGGCAAGGGCGAACTGCTCTGTAAGCATGGCGTTGGTCTTGAAGCCCTCCACAGAGGAGTTGGGGTCATATCGGTATATGGGATAGCCCACAAGCAATGCGCACCTTTTGGCGTTGGTCGCCCACTGGTTCACGCGGTTGTTGAAGTCGTAATATCCGGTGCCGGTCTTGTAGTATATCTGCGGTATCATCACGTCGAGCCAGCCGTTGAGCATCCACTTGTTCACATCGGCGTACTGCCCGTTGTAGTCGTTCTCGATGTTGCCCTGCGGGGAGATTGAGAACACCACCTCCTTGCGGGTGTCGCGTATGGTTTGCTGCAGGCTTCTCACCATCTGGGTTACATTGTTGCGCCTCCAGTTGTTGATGTCGGAGTAAGAGCCTTTGTACTTCTGGAACTCGGCGTCGTCGTTCATGCTCTCGCCGCTCGTGAGCGAGGGATAGAAGTAGTCGTCCATGTGAATGCCGTCAACATCGTACTTCACGATAAGGTCCTTCACTATTGAGTCGAGCCTTGCACGCGTTTCGGGAAGCGCGGGGTTGTAAACCCTTATGGTGTTGTAGTCCTTAACCAGCCCCTTCGGTATTTTGCTGTCGAGAGCCGGGAAAGCGTCTGACGCGCTGTTGCGCTTGGCTATGCGGTATGGGTTTATCCATGCGTGGAAACTGATGCAGCGTTTGTGCGCCTCGTCGATCATGTATTTCAGCACGTCATACCCCGGCCTTCTCCCCGCAACGCCGGTTATATACTGGCTCCACGGCTCGAACTGCGAGTTGTAGAAAGCGTCGGCCATGGGGCGCACCTGAAAGAATACCGTATTGATGTTGTATTTCTGCAAAAGGTTGAGATAGCTCACATACAGCCTTTTCTGGGTAACTGCCGAATAGTTCCCGTTGGGCCAGTCAAGCCCGTAAACCGTGGCTATCCAAACCGCCCTCATCTGCTTCTTGGGAAGCACGGGCACCTCCTGCGCGACATCCTGCGCATCGCCGTCGGCGCGAACGCCTATCCGGTCATCACGTGTCAATGAGCCGTCGTCGCTGCACGCCGCAAGCATCAGCAGCGACAAAGCCATGAACACCTTAGCAAGTACACTTTTTTTCATACTTTATTTGTTTTGTAAAGTTCTTTTTGCAAATATATGAATAAAAACAGCCACAGCCATAGCGCGTTGCCAAAAACCGCATACATTATAATGAGTTGGAGATAAAACCGCCCTAAAAGTGCGCCGGTTCAGCGGTTTTGTGGCGGCGGCTTGCGGTGCGGTTCATGCAATGGCGCACATGGCATATATCATACGCCACGCAAATATACAAGCATCAATTAGTCAGAAAATTCCACCGCCGTAGGGGCGTATTGCATACGCCCTGAATTGCGCAGTTTTGCAATGTTGCGGCAGAGGTTTGCGGTGTGGTTCAAGCGGCAGCGTACAGGGCGTATGCAATACGCCCCTACAATTCGCGCAAAACAAAAGTCGTGAAAACTATGTGGGATGTGGGAAAAATTATGTCCGATGTAGGAAAAACTACATCAGACATAGAAAAAATTATATCAGACCTTTTTTCGCCCTTCGCAAACCTTTGGGAAACAAACAGTTACAAGGATAGTTCAAAAAATGGGCAAGTTGTTGCCACACAGCGACTTGCGTTTTCCCGCGCCTTTCCGCACAATTCTCACTTCGCCGTCAGCTCCTCATACAGCCTTTCCATGCCCTTCGTTGCCGTGGTTTCGTAAAAACGTATGCGGGGCGAATTTGAAATCCTCACCGCCTTGGGGTCGATAACATACACCGGCACCGTGCGTGGCACGTAGTTAATCAGCCCTGCGGCGGGATAAACATTGAGCGAAGTGCCTATCACGATGAATATGTCGGCTGTGCGGGCCTCCTCAACAGCCTCGTCCATTTTCGGGACGGCTTCGCCGAACCACACAATGTATGGGCGCAGCAGCGAGCCGTCGGCAGCCTTCGCGCCGTGCGGCACAACCGTCTCGCCCTCCCCGAGCGTGCGGATGAAGTGCGGGTTCTCGGGGTCGCGGCTCGACGTAACCTTGGTCAGCTCACCGTGAAGGTGTATCACCCTTGACGAACCGGCGCGCTCGTGCAGGTTGTCAACGTTCTGCGTAACCACCACAACCTCGTATCCGCTCTCGAGCCTCGCCAGAAGCCTGTGCCCCTCGTTGGGCTGCGCCGTGGCAAGCTGCCCGCGCAAGCCGTTGTAGAAATCCGTAACAAGGTTGGGGTCGGCGTTCCAGCCCTCGGGCGTGGCAACCTGCTCCACCGGGTATTTCTCCCACAGCCCGCCCGAATCCCTGAACGTGCTGAAACCGCTTTCCGCGCTCATCCCCGCGCCGGTGAGAACCACAATCTTTTTCATGTTCATGTCATTGATTTTTATACCATATACAAAGATATATTAAAAATTCGGCGCGCCTTCGCTTCACATGGAATAAAAGTAGTACATTTGCGTATTAATACCGAGCATTGATGCCCGAAGAGGCTGTATGCTCCAAAAACAGATATATGAACAAAGTTAGTTATGCACTGGGCTTGGGCATAGGCCGGCAACTGCAAGACCTTTGCGGGGAAGACCTGAACCTCGAGGATTTCGCCCAGGCGGTAAAGGACATCTACACTGGCGGCAAGCTCGCCATTGACGAGATAGAGGGACAGCAAATGGTAATTGAATACCTGCAGCGCAGGGACGCAGAGAAAAAGGCAGAGCAGGCAGCCGCCGGAGAGGTGGCGAGAAAAGCCGGAGAGGACTTCCTCAGCGAAAACGCGAATAAAGAGGGAGTGGTTGTGCTTCCCAGCGGATTGCAGTACCAGGTTGTGAAAGAGGGTACAGGACGCTCGCCAAAAGCCACCGACAATGTGAAATGCCACTACGAGGGCACGCTGATTGACGGCACGATGTTCGACAGCTCCAAGAAGCGCGGCGAACCCGCAACATTCCCCCTCAACGGCGTCATAAAGGGCTGGACAGAGGGCGTGCAGCTCATGAAGGAGGGCGCAGTGTACAAATTCTTCATACCCTACAACCTGGCATACGGGGAAAACGGCGCAGGAAGCGCAATACCCCCATACGCGGCACTGATATTCGAGGTGGAGCTGATTGAGGTGCTCTGATTTCGGACAAACTACGACAATAACAATAGCAAAACAAAAATAGAAATGAAAAAAATCATTATCATGGCCGCCGGAGCCGCGATGCTCCTTGGCTCGTGCAACAACGGCGGCACTCCCAAGGCAAACCTTAAAACCGAAGTCGATTCCGTTTCATACGAAGTGGGGCTCGCCAACTCCCGTGGCATGAAAGACTATCTCTCGCAGCGCCTCGGCGTTGACACGGCATACCTTGACGACTTCATCAAAGGCGTTAAAGCCGGCGCACAGGCAGGAGAGGACAAAAAGAAGGCGGCATACTACGCCGGCATCCAGATAGGCCAGCAGCTCAGCACGCAGATGCTCAAAGGGCTTAACTATGAAATCTACGGCGAGGACAGCACAAAATCCATCAGCCTCAAGAACCTCATCGCGGGCTTCGTGGCCGGCGCGCGCGGCAAGGGAATGGTGATGAGCTACGACGAAGCCTTCAAAAACGCACAACGCCTTGTTGACAAACTCAAGTCATCCACTCTCGAAAAGAGCTTCGGCCCGAACAAGAAGGCGGGAGAGGAGTTCATCGCAAAGATGAAGGCTACAGCCGGCGTCAAGGAACTTCCCGGCGGCACACTGTACAAAGTGATTAAGGAGGGAAAGGGCGCAATCCCCGCCGACACCTCACGCGTTCACGTGAGCTATGAAGGCCGCCTGATAGACGGAAAAGTGTTCGACAGCTCATACAAGAACAACAACGGCAAACCCGTGGAGGTCAACGTGAACCAGATGATACCCGGATGGACACAGGCTCTCACCCATATGCCCGCAGGCTCCGTGTGGGAGATTTACGTTCCGCAGGATCAGGCTTACGGCACACGCGATGTCGGCACTCTCATCAAGCCTTTCTCCGCACTTATCTTCAAACTCGAACTTGTTGACGTAAAATAACCGAAACGATGCGTAAGTTTGGTATAATGCTGGTTGCCGCGTGTGCGATGCTTTTCTGCACAAACGGCGTTCAGGCGCAGACAAAGGCTACAAAGAAAGCCAAGACCGCAAAGGTTGAGAAGGCAAAGAAAACCAAAGACAAGAAAGCCAAGGACGTGAAAGCCGTGGCTGACACCGTTTCGCTGCCCGACTTCAGCTACGACATGGGCTTGGCGCAAAGCGAGGGGCTGAAGCAGTTCCTTTCATCGCGCCTTGGTGTTGACACCACGAGAATGGCCGACTTCATGCGCGGCTTCGACGAGGCGATGGCAAAAGCCAAGGACAAAGGTCTCAAGGCATACGCCGCCGGCATCCAGATAGGGCAGCAGGTGCTGGAAAGCATACTCCCGTCGATAAACAAGCAAATCACAGACAACGAAGAAGCGCCGTTTGTTGACGAGGGCGAGTTCAAGAAAGGTTTTGTAGCCGGCATAACAAAAGAAGGCATGAAACTCCCTCTCGACTCCGCAAAGGAAATCGTGAAAAAGCAGATGGAGTTCTACCACAACCGCCTCATGGAGCAGAAATACGGCGAAAACCGCAAAGCGGGTGAGAAGTTCCTCGCCGAGAACGCCAAGAAAGAGGGCGTGAAACTGCTTCCCGGCTCGAAGGTTCAGTACAAGGTGCTGAAGGAAGGCAACGGCCCGAAACCGAAAGCCACTGACAAGGTTAAGGTGAACTACGAAGGCAAACTTATAGACGGCACGGAATTTGACAGCTCGTACAAGCGCAACAAGCCCGCCACATTCGAGTGCAACCGCGTCATAAAGGGATGGACGGAAGCCCTGACCAATATGCCCGTAGGCTCGACTTGGGAAATCTACATCCCGCAGGAGCTTGCATACGGCGCACAGGAGCAGGGCGGCAAAATAAAACCGTTCTCCGTACTCATATTCAAAGTGGAACTGCTCTCCATCGAAAAGTAAGTATAATTCTCAAAACATACAGGTTTTCTGTGATTTCCCCGCGTATCTCGTTTGAGAAACGCGGGGATTTTGTTTACATACGAAAAAAAGCTACCTTTGCCGCAACAAAACCCTAAGACGATGAAAGCAATTGCCATCTCCCTTGTTTGCGCGGCGTTCATGCTCGCAAACGGATGCACACAAAACAAGCCGCGCCCCGAAGCTGCGGAAAACGGCGGCACGCCAGACAAAACACTTTTGGATTCCGCAAAGAAAGTCCCCGCCGTTCCTGACACCGACACCGTTTCCGCCGAAATCCTGACGCATACCGACAACTCCATGACCATTGCCATAACACAAGGAGGCAGGGAAATACAGACAATTGAGTACAAATTCCCCAACGACACCGACATGGTGAACCCCGGAAGCCGCAAACCAAACTGCACACTGCGCGACGTAACCTTCGACGGCAACAAAGACCTTCTGATAAACTTCGGCTCTTACGGCAACCAGGGCGTGGAATACTACAACTGCTTTGTATGGGATGCCAAGGCGCGGGAATTTGTTTACGAAAAGACTTTTGATGAAATAGAAAACCCCACAGCAAACACGAAATACAAATGCGTGTTCTCGCAATCCCGCAGTTCAGCCGCAGAATACGTTTACAAGAAATACGTTTACCGCAACGGCGGCTTCCGGCTTGCCGCAGAACTCCACGAATACTATTCGCAACCGGCGGAAGACGGTTCCGCACCCCCGGCAACCTACATGGAATACGCTAACGGCAAACCAAAATCAAACCATAAAGTTCGCGAAAGCGAAATAAGCGCGTTCTGGAAAGGCATATTGCACTGAAGCGTGAGCCACGCCGCCGCAATTTCTGCAAAACCAAAATTGCCTGCTTATCTCGAAACTCCACTAAAACTACATCGGACATGGGAAAAACTATGTCCTATGTAGGAAAAATTATGTCTGATATAATTTAAACTACATCAGACCTTTTTTCGCCTTTCTCAAACCTCTGAAAAACAAATCCTTACAACAGATTTTTCAAAACAGGTTATCATCTTGACAATGAGTGTATTATATAAACCGTGGGCTTTCCTGCGGTTTCTACGGCAACATACCTGCCGCACGGAAAAGGCTATGCGTTCCTCGCCACGGCGAAACTGCCGCCGAAAAAGCTTTCCCGCCTCCACATTGTGCCTTGCGGCATTTGCGGGGCCGGCACTCTGCCGTCTATTGCCGCCTCGCCGTGCTCAACAACCGCCTCGTCCCACAAACCGCTGTCGATAAAACTTTGCAGTGTCTCTGCGCCGCCCTCCACAAGCAGTGTCTGTACGCCGCGCCTGTAAAGCTCCGCGAGCAATTGCGGGACTACCGGCTGTGAATAGTCGGGATAAAAAAATCCGGTGTTTGCTCTCGCGTCTGCATAATCGCTTCCTGTAACGGCAAGTGTCGGTGCCCCGCCGTTGAAAAGCCGCAGCCGCGCCGGCAAGACGGCATGGCGGTCAAGCACTATGCGCAGCGGGTTCTCCCCCGCCCAGCAGCGGGTTGTCAGCGAGGGGTCGTCGCATTCCGCAGTGCCTCTGCCAACGAGTATCGCCTGGTTCATTGCCCTCAGCCTGTGGGAATTCATCTGCGTCAAAGGGGTTGAGATATACGTCCGTCCACCGCCTTTTGCCGCTATGTATCCGTTTGCGCTCTGCGCCCACTTCAGCGTAACGTAAGGACGCTTTTCGCTCTGGAAAGTGATGAACCTGCGGTTCAGCTCGCGGCACTCTCCCTCAAGCACACCCTCCGTAACATCTATTCCCGCCGCACGCAGCTTTTCCACTCCCCTGCCCTGCACTTTTGCAAAGGGGTCTATGCAGCCCACAACCACACGCCTCACGCTTTTGCTCACGAGCAAGTCGGCGCACGGCGGCGTTTTGCCGTAATGCGAACAAGGCTCGAGGCTCACATACACGGTGCTCCCGCGCAGAAGCCCCTCGTCCTTCACAGAATTTATGGCGTTGACCTCGGCATGAGGGCCGCCGCAGCGAATGTGATAGCCCTCGCCTATAATGCGACCGTCATAAACCACCACAGCCCCCACCATGGGGTTGGGGGGTGCGCCAAAAAATCCGCAGCGTGCCAGTTGCAGACAGCGGCGCATATACTTTTCGTCAGTTTCCCTATTCATTTCCCGGCAAAAACGTAACTTTGTGAAACAACTTCAAACTTCACCAGCATGAACAGCCTGTACACCGAAGCCGTAAGGCGTCTGAACGCCGTCTGTCCCCAAGGCGAGGCACGCGCCATAGTGCGTGCGCTGCTCGAAGACGCTTTCGGAGTAAGCATGAACGATGTTTACGCAGACAAAGTTAGGCAATTTTCGGCTGACGAGGCGCGGGATTTCAACTCAATGCTGCTCCGCCTTGAAAAAGGCGAGCCTGTGCAATACGTTACCGGCAAGGCGCAGTTCGGCAGTCTGACGCTGCACGTGGACGAAAGCGTGCTGATACCGCGCCCCGAAACCCTGAAACTCGCACAATGGGCGGCAAAGGAATGCAAAGCCGGGGCGGAAATTCTCGACATAGGGACAGGCAGCGGATGCCTTGCAATTTTCCTCGCGCTGAACGTGGAAAACTCACGCGTAACAGCCGTTGACATCAGCAGCTCCGCCCTTGAAACGGCTAAATCGAACGCCGAGCGATGCGGGGCGGACATAAAATTCATGGAGGCCGATGTGCTGGCCCCAGCAAGCGTTCCCGCAGGAAATTACGACCTTATAATAAGCAATCCGCCATACGTGTGCGAAAGCGAAAAGGAGGGAATGGAGCGCAATGTGCTTGACCACGAACCGGCAACGGCACTCTTTGTGGACGATGACAGACCGCTTTTGTTCTATGGCGCGATAGCCCGCCTCGCCGTCCGTTCCCTCTCCCCCGGCGGCGCGGTGATGGTGGAGATAAACCGCAGGTTTCCCGAAGAGACGGCGGAACTGTTCCGCCAACATGGCTTTGCCGGTGTGGAAGTGCGCAAGGACATGGAGGGAAACCCGAGAATGATTAAAGCAACACGAAAATGAAGCAACGCGCAACCCTTAACGCGCAACAGGCATTGGAACGCCTTGCCACCGCGTGCGCGAAAACCGAATACTGCGAGGACGACCTGCGCCGCAAACTAAGAACGTGGGGAGTTCCGTCAGAAGACCACGATGAGGTAATCAACACCCTGCGGGCGGAAAAGTTCATAGACGACAGCCGCTACTGCCGGGCGTTTGTCGAGGACAAATGGACTTTCAACCATTGGGGCAAGACGAAGATGCGCATGAGCCTCCGGCTGAAGCGTCTGCCCGATGGGGATATTGACGAGGCTTTGCAGACAATTTCCGACGAGGATTACATGGAAACTCTCTCGCAACTGCTGCGCCAAAAGTCGCGCACACTGCCCCGGACGGGGGATTACGAAAAATACCAGCGGCTGGCGAGGTTCGCTGTAGGGCGCGGGTTCGAGCCTGACGCTATCCGCGAATGCCTTGAACGCGGGGCGGACTGATGGGATGCCGCCATAAATTGCGCCGGTGTCTTGCCGCAACGCTCAAGTCGGTTACGGCAACGCTACTCCCGCAGACCTGCGCCATTTGCGGGCGCAGACTTTCGGCGGGGGAGCGCGGAATTTGCACGGCATGCACAATGTCGCTGCCCTACACCCGCTTCGGCGCACGCCGCAACAACCCTGTGGAACGCCTGTTCATAGGGAGGTTCCCCTTGGGAAGGGCAACATCATACATCTTCTACAACCGTGGCACAGAAACGCGCAATATGCTTTTCGCCCTGAAATACCACCACCGCCCCGAAATAGGCACGGAACTCGGCAGGCGCATTGCCACGGAACTGAAAGGCGGGGGATTTTTCGACGGAACAGACCTTATAGTGCCTGTGCCGCTTGCCCGCAAACGCGAAAGGCGCAGGGGCTACAACCAGAGCCTTATGCTCGCCGGGGGAATAGGCGAAGTTACGGGCATCACCGTTGACAGCACGCTTTTGGTGCGCACCGTTGACAACCCCACGCAGACAATGCGCACGCCGCAGCAGCGAATCGAAAACGTGGCGGGAATATTCAGCACAGCCAATGGGGAAAGGATAAGGGGGAAGCACATACTGCTTGTTGACGATGTGGTTACAACCGGGGCGACCCTCACGGCGTGCGCCGACAAACTGGCGGAAGCCGGCGCGGAAACCATAAGCATACTCACGCTTGCGGCCTCGTCATCGATAGGCGTATGGTAGTTTGCGCCGTTTCGCCATAAAAATATTCAAACCGCTGAAAAACAGAAAAACGAGCCATTTTTCAACATCCTGTATGAAATTCTTTGCAACGGCCTATTATAACGGCAAAAATTACATTTGATATAGAAAAAACCATGTCCTGTGCAGGAAAAATTATGTCTGATGTAATTCAAACTACATCAGACCTTTTTTTCGCATTTATAAGGCGTTGTAAGACAATAACTTGCACAGGAAATCTCAAAATACTGCAAAATTCTGCCAATCAGCAAGTTAGGCAAAAAACAAACAAACTTTCGGGAGGCTTCGCTATATGCTGGCGGCATTATTGCGGGAGTTGAAAATAACAGGAAAGTATTGCCGTCATTTTTTTCACGATTTCGCCATTTATAACTATTTTTGTAGTTCCTAAAAACCGCACTTCTGTGGCACAACGACTGATACAGGTCCAAAAGCAGGCACTCAGCCAGACGCTTACACCGCAACAGCTTTTGCAGGTGCATCTTCTGGAGCTTCCGCTGCGCGATTTCGAGCAGCGGGTGAAGGACGAGATTCTCGACAACGAGGCTCTTGAGGAGGGCGATGACGGCGAAAGGCATGATGGGGAGGAGACTGCCGAAGACGGTTTCGAGAATCCGGACGAGGGGGGCGCGGAAAGTTCTCGCGACGACGCTCTTGCCGACTACCTGAACGATGACGACACGCCCGACTACCTGCTCAATTCAAACAACGGCGAGGACGAAAAGGGGGACAGTCTGCCTTTCGGACAGCAGACTTCGCTTTACGAGGAGCTGACCTCGCAGATAGCGGAACACGACCTGACGGACGAGCAAAAGAAGGTGATGGTTTACCTCATAGGCTCGCTCGACAGCGACGGTTTCCTGCGCAAGGATTCGCAGAGGCTTAGCGACGAGATGGGCATCTACCACAACATCGACGTTTCACCGCAGGAGATAGACAAACTTGTGGCTGTGATGCAGACTTTCGAGCCTCGCGGAATAGGGGCGCGCAGTTTGCAGGAATGCCTGAGAATACAAATTCTCGCCGATGACAACAAGTCGCCCTACAAGGACTTGGAGCTTCAGGTTATTGACAAGTGCTACAAGGACTTTACGCGCAAGCGTTGGGACAAGATAGCCGGGCGGCTGCACATTGACAAACCCACAATGGACAGGGTGATGTCGGAGATAAGGCATCTCAATCCTCGTCCGGGCAGTGCGCTGAACGAGCTGTCGTCCGGGGCATCGCAGGAGGTTACGCCCGATTTCCGCGTGGAGAACGAGGGGAACGGCAACCTGCGGGTGTACCTCAACGAGGGCGAAGTGCCACCGCTGAGGGTTAGCCGCTCTTTCCGCAACACCATAGCCGAGTATTCCAAAAACCGCAGCACGCTCACGCGCCGCCAGAAGGACACGTACATCTACACGCGCCAGAAGGTGGAGTCGGCAAAGGTGTTCATCGATGCCGTAAACCGCCGCCGCAAGAACCTGCTCGCCACTATGGAGGCGATAGTGGATTTCCAGAAGGAATTCTTCATCGAGGGCGACGACACTTTGCTGAAGCCGATGATTTTGCGCGACATTGCACAGCGCACGGGGCTTGACATCTCCACGGTTTCACGCGTGAGCAACAGCAAGTATGTCGAGACGGAGTTCGGGGTGTTCCCGCTGAAATACTTCTTCAACGACAAATTTGTAACGCCCGGCGGAGACGTGCATTCCACAGTCGCCATACGCAAGGCCCTGGCGGGAATAATAGAGGGCGAAGACAAGAAAAACCCATACCCCGACGAGGTGCTTGCCGAAATGCTCAAGGAAAAGGGCTTTCCGGTGGCACGCCGCACGGTGGCGAAATACCGTATGCAACTGGGACTGCCGGTTGCGCGTTTAAGAAAATGACAGACAAATTTCTCATACAGGTTTCCAAGATTATCTCGGTGCTTTTCAAGCCGTTTTATTTCCCGGTGATAGCGTTCATAGTGCTGTTGCTTTTCAGCTACATGAGCCTTTTGCCGGTGAGCGTCAAGCTTACGGTGCTCGTCATAGTGTATGTGTTCACCGTTGTGCTGCCGCTGCTGTCGATTTACCTATACCGCAAGATAAACGGCTGGACGCGGCACCAGGCAAGCCGCCGCACGCGCCGCCTTGTGCCATACATCCTTAGCATGGTGTGCTACGGCTGCTGCCTCTACGTGATGATGCGTATGCGTATGCCGCATTTCATGAGCGGCATACTTGTTGGCGCGCTTGCCATACAGCTTGTGTGCGCGATAATAAACCGCTGGTTCAAAATCAGCACCCACTCCGCAGCGGCGGGGGGCGTGATAGGCGCGTTGCTCGCGTTCTCGTTCATCTTCTCGTTCGACCCCACGTGGTGGCTGTGCCTTACGATAGTGATTGCGGGGGCTGTGGGCTCGAGCAGGATAGTTCTGCGCCAGCACACGCTTTCGCAGGTGGGAGTGGGGACGCTTGTGGGATTTTTCTGCGGTTTCATCAGCATATTATTCGTATAAACAATTCATATTATGAAGCCTTTAGTAAGCATTATAATGGGCAGCACGAGCGATCTCCCCGTAATGGAGAAAGCCGCCGCCGAGCTTGATTTGATGGAGATACCTTTTGAGATTAACGCCCTTTCGGCCCACCGCACCCCTGTGGAGGTTTGCGAGTTCGCCAAGGGGGCTGAGGCACGCGGCATCAGGGTGATTATCGCCGCAGCGGGAATGGCCGCCGCCCTTCCGGGAGTGATTGCCGCTCACACCATTCTGCCCGTGATTGGCGTGCCTATAAAGGGGATGCTTGACGGACTTGACGCGCTGCTTTCGATAGTGCAGATGCCACCCGCCATTCCCGTTGCCACCGTTGGCGTGAACGCGGCGAAGAACGCCGCAGTGCTTGCCGAGGAGATACTCGCCCTTACCGACAAGGATATTGCCGCAAGGGTGAGGGAGGCGAAAAGCAAACTCGGCGAGAAGATTGTAAAGGCCAATGCCGAACTCGCCAAGGTGGAGTACAAATACAAAACCAACTGAACAACGCCCCGAATAGCATAAGACGCTGGTTTTCAAAATCATAGCCAGAAACAGGACACCCGCTATAACGATTTGTTTTTCAGACGTTTGCAAGCGGCAAAAAAAGGTCTGATGTAGTCTGGATTATGTCTGATGTAATTTTTCCTGCATCAGACATAGTTTTTCTTATGTCCTATGTAGTTTTTGGGGTGTTTGGGAAAAGGCGGGGAATTTTGGTTTTGCGATAATTGTAGGGGCGTATGGCACACGCCCTGTACACCACCGCCCGAACTTGCGCAGAGCCGGATTATTTCACGACAACCTTGTTTTTTAGCATTCCGCCATCAGTTTCAACCTTCACGACGTATATTCCGGGCGCAAGGCTTATGGTCTTTCCGCCACGGTCAACTTCTGTCCGCGCAACCTCAATTCCGCTTATGTCATACACATTCGCCACGGCTGCGGAGGCGAACCCGCCTATCCTTACGCCACCGGCAACGGCGGTTATGCTTCCCCCATCAACCTTGCTGCCGTTTATGCCGACCGGGGTCAGACCTATCATGCTGTCCATCCAAGGCAGGCGGTAGGCAAGATAGTCGCGCACCACCTGCACCTCGTTCTCGAACGAGCCGGCGCACTGGTATTCCTGATGGACTATCTGGTTCATTATCGGCCACCGTATGAAGTTGAGTTTTTGCGACTCCTCGAGCTCGCTTTGCAGACTGTCGATTATGTGGGTGAGGTTGTCGGCGGTCAGCCCCCTGTCGTATCTCGCCTTGCTCCAGATATGCTTCAGGCGTTCTTTCTCCACGCCGAGCACGCGTCCCACGAAGCCCCTCATGTTTCCCGCGCACGAACTTTTTGATGAGGCGTAGAGGAACGTCTTTATGTCAGAAACGGGATGTATGCGCGAGTCGTTCTCAAAGGCAAGGTCGAAATCCCACACAGGCCCCGTGCGGAAGCGCGTCGAGTCGCGGTCCTTGTACATATAAACGCTCCAGTAGGTGTCGGTGTTGCCGCTCAGTTCGCCCACGATGAAATGCTTGAGGAACGATTCGGGATCAAGATAGTTGCGGTAGCCCACTTCGGGGTTAAGGTAAAGGTTTCCGGCAAGGCGCGTTGCCATCCTGCTGAAATAGTCCTTGATGTAGTTGTACTGTTGTGTGGTTATGTCGTCCTCATCGGGCGACTTGATTGTTACGGGCAGACTGTACGCGCTGGAGGATGTGGTGAATTTTGATTTTTCCTTGTCGGCGTATGCGTCAATCTCCACGAGGTATCCTCCTGTGAGGTTCGGCGCTGTTATGTCCTCGGGGGTCATTTCGGTTATGCCCACGCGGTTTTTCCTCACCTCTATCTGGTCGCACAGCTGGTAAGTCCCTTCGTATTCTCCGTTGACTATAACGTCCACCATCTTGCACGCCGGCGTGTAGTCCATGCCCACCGCCTCGCTTATCTTGAACGCTATCGCGTTTCTCATGAGCGTCTTGTCGCCGTAGTTGTTTATCAGCGTCCACTTTCTTGCCTTGGCCGGCATTCCGAGCAGCCTTTTCTTTTTCGCGAGCTTAAGTTTGTATGGTTTTTTTGGAAAATCCCACGAGGCGTTGCCCCTGCCCCTGATTTCAAGGCTGTCGGAATAAAAGTCCTTGCCCGAATTTGAAATCACGCTTATTATGGCGGGCAGGTAAACCTCTTTTGTGTCTATTGTTCTCGCGCCGTCGGTGTTTATGACCACAACAGGGAGGTTTGTCGGCGTATAAAACTGCGTGTCGTCGCCTTCGCCCTCGTATCCGTAGAACTTTATTTCCGCCACGTTGCAGCGCACGTTGTTCGGACCCACATAGCGCACGTACCTGAACCCGCGCGAGACGTTCACGGTGGCGTATGTGAGCGCGTTGTCCTGCGGCGTGTCCTTTATCAGGTGTAGCGGCACGGCGTCGGTGAAGTCGGGGTTGTTCGCCCCCTCGAATATTCCGAGCTGCATGCGCTGCGGCCACCCCTTGCGTGAGGCGTAGGCAATCTTGGTTATGACGTGCTTTGCCCCGAGGTCAAGCCCCACCCATGTGTTGCTGCGTACGTTCGAGCCGTAAAAGGTTGACAGGTCGCCGTCGAACACCACCTCGGGCCCGCCGTTTGAATAGTCGGCTTTTTCCGAGCCTATGGGTGTTCCCGAAAGCTCCTTGCTGTTTTGGGCGAATGCGCCTGCCGTTGCCAGCAGTGCCGTGAAAATTGTGAGCAGTATCTTGTTCATGGAAAATTTCATTGTGATATTCGGCAAATATACGAAAAACGCAGGACTATGCGGCAAATACGCTGTTTATCTCACCATTATTTTCTTGCTAACGGTGTTGCCGCCCGAAATAATCCTCACAATATATATTCCCTTTGCGAGCGCCAGCCTCACGCTTGTGCCTGTGGCCTCGGCGCGGGCGGCTTCCATTCCGCTCATGTCGTACACACTAACTCTGTCGCCCCTTTGCAGAGAGGCAATCTCTATTCCGCCGTCTGCTGCCTCAATGCTCGTTTCGGCGTTGCGCATTTCAACCTGCTCTATACCCACCGGTATAAGTCCCACCTTGTCGTCCATCCAGGGTATGCGGTATGCGAGAAAATCGCGTACCACCTGCATTTCGCCTTCATACGACCCGGTTATCTGATAGTTCTGATTGACTATCTGGTTCATTATCGGCCAGCGCACGAAGTTGAGCTTCTGCGACTCGTAAACCTCCGTCTGCATACTGTCGAGGAACAAGTTCAGGTTTTCAAGCGTCAGCCCGCCGTTGTTCCTCGCGTCGCTCCACAGCTTTCTCAACCTTGCACCCTCAACGCCTGTAACCCTTGCCACGAAGTCCCTCATGTTTCCCGCGCTTGTGGTGTTGGGCGAAAGGAAGAGGAAATCCGGGTTCCCGGCAACAGGATGCACGCGAATGTCGTTCTCGAACGCGAGGTCGAAGTCCCATACCGGCCCTGTGCGCCAACGAGTGGAGTCGCGGTCCTTGTACATATGCACGCTCCACCATGCGTCAACGTTCGCCGCAAGCTCCTCCACGAGGAAACGCCTTAGGAACGAGTCCTCGTCAAGATAGCGGCGGAAGCCCATCACCGGGTTGTTGTATGAGGCCGAAGCCACGCGGCTCACCATACGGTTGAATGTGGTTTGCAGGTAGCTGAACTGGGCGGCGGTAATGTCGTCCTCATCGGGGTATTTCAGCGACACGGGAAGCTCGTAGTCCTTGGTTGTGAACCACTTCTTCTCCTGGTCGGCGTATGCGTCTATCTCCACAAGATACCCTCCCGTGAGTTCCGAGCCGCTGTTGTCGCCCGCGTCCATTTCGGTAATGTCCACGCGGTTTTTCCTCACCTCTATCTGGTCGCAAAGCTGGTAAGTGCCCTTGTATTCGCCGTTGAACATCACGTCAACCATTCTTCCGGCTGGGGTGTAGTCCATTCCCATCATTTCGCTTATCCTGAACGCCAGCAGGTTTCTCACCAGCGTTTTGTCGCCGTAGTTGTTTATCAGCGTCCACTTCTTTGCCTTGGCGGGCATCCCCAGCAGCCGCGCCTTGTGGGCGAGCTTCAGCTTGTAGGGCTTTTTGGGGAAAACCCACGAGCCGTTGCCCCTGCCGCGAATGCCGAGGCTGTCGGTGAGGATGCTCGAGCCGGAGTTTGAAATCACGTGTATTATCCCAGATGTATATACTGTTTTCGACGTTATCTCCTTTGCGCTGTCGGTGTGTATCACCACGAGCGGCAGGTTTGTGGCGGAGTAGAAGCGGCTGTCGTTGCCCTCGCCCTTTTTGCCGTAGAATTTCAGTTCCGCCACGTTGCAGCGCACGTTGTCCGGGCCTACGTAGCGCACATACCTGAACCCTTTTGAAACCCTCGGGTATTTGGTCGTGAGCTTCCCCTCCTGCGGCACGTCCTTTATCATGTAGAGCGGCATGGCGTCGGTGAAGTCGGGGCTGTTAGCCCCCTCAAACACGCCAAGCTGCATTCTCGCCGCGCTGCCGTTGCGCGGGGCGTAGGCAATTTTGGTTATCACGTGCCTTTCCCCCAAGTCGAGCCCCACCCATGTGTAGCTGCGCCCGTAGGAGGCGAAAAACGTTGAAATGTCGCCGTCGAACACATTGTCCTTTGTGTTCACGGTTGTCGAGGGGTTGCCTGTGGAATAGTCAACCGACAGTTCCGTGCCTATGACCCTCCCGGTCAGAGGTTCGGTCTGCGCCTTTGCCGGAAAAAAGGCTGTCGCTGATATGGCTGCCGCCAAAAGAAATGTTCTCATTATGTGAAAAAAACATGGTATGCCGCGCAAATTTACGAAAAGCATTATATTTGCCGAAACAATGGACGCAAAAAGCATACTCATAATGGGGGCCACGAGCGGAATAGGCCGCGAAGTGGCTGAAATGTTCGCCCGGAAAGGGTGGAAGGTCGGGGCTTGCGGGCGCAGGGAGGCGCTTCTCGAAAGCCTGCGGGCGCAATATCCGCAAAACATCCTCACCATGACGGCCGATGTAAACGCCCCCGGCACGGGGGAACGGCTCGCCGCCTTTGCCGGTGAACTCAACGCCCGGGCCTACCTGCATTGCAGCGGCATAGGGTGGCAGAACGCACGGCTTGACCCGGAGAAGGAACTGGCCACGCTGCGCACAAACGGCGAGGGCTTTGCGCGGTGCGTGGGCGCGGTGTTCCGCCATTTCTCCGCCACAGGCGGGCATATAGCCGTGGTTTCCTCTATCGCGGGGACCAAGGGGCTCGGCCCTGCGCCGGCATACTCGGCAACCAAAAGGTTTCAGAACACATACACCGACGCCCTTGAGCAACTGGCGTGGCAACGCCGCCTGGGCATAACGTTCACCGACATACGCCCCGGCTTCGTGGCCACCGACCTCACAGGCGGCGGAAAGGGCTACCCTATGGTTATGAAGAAGGAAAAGGTTGCGGCGGCCATCGTAAGGGCTGTTGAGCGCAAACGCCGCGTGGCTGTCATAGACTGGCGGTATGCCGCGCTCGTAACGCTGTGGAGGCTCATGCCGCGCTTTTTGTGGAAGCGCCTGCCGATAGTGCGTGATGTGCGCTGACATGTCCGCGCCGCGTTTCAAGCGGTGGCGTATATGGCGTATGACATACGTCTCGCAAATCCACAATCCGCAACCATTCAGAAAATTGCACCGCCGTAGGGGCGTATGGCATACGCCCAGAGTTGCGCGGCTTTGCAAAATTGCGACGGCAATGTGCGGCGCGGTTCATGCGGGTCAAGCGGTGGTGAATGCGGCGGTGTGAAGGGCGTATGCCATACGCCCCTACAAATGGCACAAAACCAATACCGCAAAAAATATATTTGACATGGGAAAAACTATGTCCGATG
>DKDC01000029.1:26911-35357 GCA_002451695.1 Prevotellaceae bacterium UBA6858
ACATCAGACCTTTTTTCTCCACTTCCAAACCCCTGAAAAACAAATCGTTATAAAGAATGTTCAATATGGGGCTATTCTTCTGGAAGCCAAAGCGTTACGCAAATTTCGCGGTTTTGCCGGAAATCCCGAGGGCGCGAAGAGTTTGGCGGTGGCGGAATGCGGAAACAGGCTGCATGAAAAGGGGCTTGAAAAAATGAGCGGATTGCGGGGTTGCGGCTTGCGCGTTTTTTAGTAACTTAGCTCCCTAAAACAGCATTAAATACCTGAACGCAATGGACAGTTATCACAAAGTTTCCTTGCAGGGCAAGATTCTCCGGGTGGGGCTTATACTTGCCAGCGTGCTGCTGGTAACCTATCTGCTGCCGCGCGAGAAGAGGTTCGGCTTCGACTTCAAGCTCAACAAGCCGTGGACGCACCGGCAGGTGATTGCCGACTACGATTTCCCGATATACAAGAGCGACGCCGCGCTTTCGTCCGAGCGCGACAGCGTGGAGAGGCTGTTCCAGCCCTATTACACCGAGGACGCATCGGTGGGAAAGACGCAGGTCGGCCACTTTCTGCACGACGTTGAGTCGGGAAAACTCAAGGACACGCCGTCATCTGTGGTGAAGCTCGTAGTGAGCCGCCTGCACGACATATATTCCGCAGGAGTTGTGCGCTCCGAGGAGCTGCGCGCCATGAACGACAGCAGCATAAGCGCGGTGAGGGTGGTGAGCGGCAGGGAGGCCAAGAGCCGCAAGCTCGGCGAGATTTTCTCAACACGCACGGCATACGGCTATCTGCTCAATTCCGACACTTCGCTCGTAACCCACGAGCAGATGGTGCTGCTTGACCTTTCAAAATATCTCGAGGCCAACCTCAACTATGACAAGAAGCGTTCCTTGGCTGCCAAGCGCGACCTGTTGGAGGCCATATCGCCCACATACGGGCTTGTGCAGAGGGGGCAGAAGATTATAGACCGGGGGGAGATTGTTACGGCCAAGACATACGACATACTGAAGTCCCTTGAAAGGGAGTCGCAGGTGAGAAACGTGCCGTCAAAGGGGATGCCGCTCATAATGTTCGGGCAGTTCCTGCTTGTGGCGGTGGCGTTCACGGCGTTCTTTGTGTATGTGAGGATTTACCACAAGAACTATTTCAGAGACATACGCACGTTCTTGTTCATGCTGTCCCTGCTCGCGCTTTTCCCCATTGCGGTTTCGCTGCTGCCCACAACGTCGAGGGCTCTCGCCTTTCTCGTGCCTTTTGCCATGGCGGGGATTTTCATGAGAATATTCACCGACACCAACACGGCGTTCCTCACCCTCGGCTCTACGATATTCGTAAGCTCGCTTGCGCTTGCCGATCCGTTTGAGTTTATAATAGTGAACTTTTCCTCGGGCGTGGCGGCAATCTACGCGCTCCACGACCTGCAGCAGCGTTCGCAGCTTTTCCAGACGGCGGTCATAGCCACCGTGGTGTCCGCGCTCACGGCAATGGCGTTCGACTTCGCGCAGGGAACGGACATAAGGTCGTTCGACAATATGCTTTACGTGTATCTGTTCATCAACGGCATTTTCCTGCTGTTCTCATATCCCCTGCTCTATCTGGTGGAGAAACTGTTCGGTTTCGTGTCGTCGGTTACGCTCATCGAGCTGTCGAACATAAACAACCCGCTGCTGCGGCGGCTTTCAAAGGAGGCTGCCGGCACGTTCAACCACTCCATGCAGGTGGCAAACCTCGCCGCCGACGCTGCGTCGAAAATAGGCGCGAAGACACTGCTCGTGAGAACCGGGGCGATGTATCACGACATAGGGAAACTGAAGAACCCCGCATTTTTCACCGAGAACCAGAGCGGCGTGAACCCGCACGACCAGCTTTCGCCCGAGGGGAGCGCGAGGATAATAATATCCCATGTGCCGGAAGGGCTTAAGCTCGCCGACAAGTACCACCTGCCATCGGCGGTGAAGGCGTTCATTTCCACGCACCACGGGCGCAGCAAGGCGAAATACTTCTACATAACATGGATGAACGGGCATCCCGGCGAGAAGCCCGATGAGGAGATTTTCACATATCCCGGCCCGAACCCTTCAACGCGCGAGCAGGCAATTCTTATGATGGCCGATTCGGTCGAGGCCGCGTCGCGCTCGCTTAAGGAGTATTCCGACGAGTCGATAAGCGGGCTTGTGAACCGCATAATCGACAGCCAGATTAAGGAGGGCTATTTCCGCAAATGCCCGATAACGTTCGACGACATTGAAAATACAAAGGACGTGTTCATCGAAAACCTTAAGACAATTTATCATTCAAGAATACAATATCCCGAGCTGAACACCACCGCCGGCAACACAAGGCAGCGCAACTTCAGCAACATTTTCGGGAATTTCAGAAAACAATAATAAGAAAATATGGAGCGTACAATAAGCATTTTGTGCAAGAACAACGGCGAGACAATAGAGATGCCGCTCGGCAGCACGGTTTATGAGGCATACGAAGCCCTTGGCGTGGAAATGGAACACGGGCCCGCCTGCGCCGAAGTGAACAACACGGTGAGAAGCCTTAATTATGTGCTTTTCTCTAACAGCGACGTGAAGTTTCTCGACATATCCTCGCCCTCGGGCATGAGAACCTACACCCGCTCGCTGTTCTTCGTTTTGTGCAAGGCCGCCGGCGATTTGTTTCCCGGAGCGTCCGTAAGAATCGACACGCCTGTCTCCAACGGATATTACTGCCGCATAATTAAAAACGGGGAGATAACCGACGAGGAGGTTGAGGCTCTTGGCAAGCGCATGAAGGAGATTGTCGCCGCCGATATGCCTTTCCGCAAAATCAAGGCCCACACCGCCGACGTGGCAAAGAGGTTCAGGGAGGCGGGGATGGAGAGCAAGGCGAAGCTCATAGAGAGCGACGGCAGCCTTTATTCGTGCTACTATATGCTGGGCGACACGCTCGACTACTATTACGGCGCACTGCTGCGCTCGACTGCGGGCATCTGGCTTTTCGGCATGGAGAAATACCATGACGGCGTGCTGCTGCGCCTGCCGGATGCCTCAAATCCATCGCAGCTCAAGCCAAAGACAAAACAGGAAAAGATGTTCGGCGTTTTCCACGAGAACCACGAATGGCAGAGAATAATGGGGCTGAACACCATAGGCGACCTTAACGAAATGCTTTCAAAAGGGCTTGAAAACCTCGCAATAAACGTTTCGGAGGCCTTGCAGGAAAAAAAGATTAGCGGCATTGCCGAACAGATTGCATCGCGCAAGGACATAAAGGTGGTCCTTATATCCGGCCCTTCGTCAAGCGGAAAGACAACGTTCAGCAAACGCCTTTCGGTGCAGCTTGCCGCGTGCGGGCTGAAGCCTTATCCCATTTCGATGGACGACTATTTCGTTGACCGCGAAAAGACTCCCAAAGGCCCTGACGGCGAATACGACTTTGAGAGTGTGTATGCGCTCAACATCCCGCTGCTTTCGCACGACCTCGAGAACCTTATAGCGGGAAACGAGGTGGAGCTGCCGCGATACAACTTCCACACGGGAAAGAGCGAGAAGAGCGGCGTGAAGCTTAAAACAGACAGCAACATGATTCTCGTAATTGAGGGAATACACGCGCTGAACCCCGAACTAACCAAGCAGATTGCCGAGAAAAACAAGTTCCGCATATACGTCTCCGCGCTCACCTCAATTCTTCTTGACGACCATAACTATATTCCCACAACCGACAACCGTTTGCTGCGTCGCATTGTGCGCGACTACAAATACCGTGGCTATTCGGCGCAGGAGACCATACGCCGTTGGCCGAGCGTGAGGGCGGGCGAGGAGAAATGGATATTCCCCTATCAGGAAAACGCCGACGTGATGTTCAACTCCGCCCTGCTTTTTGAGCTTGCCGCCCTGAAACCGCAGGCCCTGCCCCTTTTGCGGCAGGTTGGCGAGTGCGAGGAGGAGCATTCCGAAGCCCACCGCCTTGCAAAGTTCCTTTCATACATCAAGCCCATTCCCATAGAGGGGCTTCCGCCCACGTCGCTGCTCAGGGAGTTTGTCGGCGGAAGCACGTTCCATTACTAACATCTTAGGTACGGAAAAACTTTTCGGAATGAGAGTACTTATTGTAAACACTTCGGAGCATACCGGCGGCGCAGCCATTGCGGCGGCGCGGCTCAGGGAGGCTTTGGGGAACAACGGCGTTAAGGCCACGATGCTCGTGAGCAAAAAAGAGTCGGAGTCAATCACGGTTGCGGAGCCTCACGATGAAGGCAGGATTAGATACAACTTCCTGTGCGAGCGGTTCACTATATGGAGGGCCAACGGCTTTCGAAAACACCGCCTGTTTGAGGTGGACGCCGCCAACTTCGGCATTGACATCACGAAGATGAAGGATTTTGAGGAGGCTGACGTGATTCATCTTCATTGGATTAACCAGGGTTTTCTTTCGCTCAAGAGCATAGGCAAAATCCTCAAAAGCGGAAAACCTGTGGTGTGGACTCTGCACGACATGTGGCCGTTCACCGGGATTTGCCACTACGCAGGCGACTGCGACCGCTACAAGGACTGCTGCGGCAAATGCCCGATGCTTTATGGCAGAGGTTCGCAAATGGATCTTTCGCGCAGGGTGTTCATGCGCAAGCGCAGGCTCTACCAAAACGCCAACATAACCTTTGTGGCGTGCAGCGACTGGCTGGCGCAGTGCGCCCGTTCAAGTGCGCTGCTCGACGGAAAGCGCGTGCTCAGCATCCCCAACCCCATTAACACAAGGCAGTATTGCCCGAAAAACATGGGCAAGGCGAGGGAGTCGCTTGCCTTGCCGCTCGGCAAGAAGCTGCTGCTTTTTGCCGCCTACCGGGTAACAAACAAGATAAAGGGGATTGACTATCTTTGCAAGGCGGTGCAGATTATCGCCGGCGAGCATCCCGACATAGCCTCCAACATTGCCGTGGTGGCGGTGGGCAAGGAAAGCGACGCGCTCAAGAGTCTGCTGCCGGTGAGGGTGTACTCCATGGGCTATGTCTCAAACGAAAGGAAGATGACAGACATATACAATTCCTGCAACGTGTTCATGATACCCACCATGCAGGACAACCTTCCCAACACAATAATGGAGTCGATGGCGTGCGGCGTTCCCTGCGTGGCGTTCAATGTGGGCGGAATACCGCAGATGATTGACCACAAGGTCAACGGCTATGTGGCGGAATACAAAAACGCCGCAGACTTTGCCGAGGGCATACTGTGGAGCCTCGCGCCCGAAAACGCCGCGACACTTGGCGAAAAGGCGAGGGGCAAGGTAAGCTCCGCATTCTCCGAAACCGCAGTGGCGCGAAAGTATTCCGACCTTTACAGCAGTTTGGCAGGAGGGAAAAATGAGTAACATAAAGTTCACAGTAGCAACGGTTACATACAACGCCGCCGCCGTGATTAAGCGCACGCTCGACAGCGTTGGGGAGCAGGACTACCCTTATGTGGAGCATCTTGTTATAGACGGCAATTCCCACGACGGCACTGTTGCCGAGTTCCTGCACTACCAGGAGCGCAACGCACGCGAGGCGAGGCACGAGGTGAACGCCGTGAGCGAGCCGGACAAGGGCATATATGATGCCATGAACAAAGCCCTCGCCATGGCAACAGGCGACTTTATCATATTCCTCAACGCCGGCGACAGGTTTCACTCCCCCGATGTGCTTTCGCGCATCGCCGCCTGTGCGGACGGGGACACGGGCGTGATTTACGGCGACACCGACATCGTGGGCCCTGACGGCGGCTTCATACGCCACCGCAGACTTTCGCCGCCCAGACGTCTCACGTCGCGCAGCTTCCTTAACGGTATGCTGGTGTGCCACCAGGCTTTCTTCGCAAGGCTTTCGGTGGCAAAGAAGGTGAACTATAACCTGCGCTACCGCTTCTCCGCCGATTACGACTGGTGCATAAGGGTTATGCGCAAGGCGGAGAGGGCGAAGCTGAAACTCGTAAACTCGGGGATTGTCGTGGCGGATTATCTTGACGGCGGCATGACGGTGAAAAACCACCGCAAGTCGCTAATGGAAAGGTTTGCGGTCATGGCACGACGCTATGGCATAGTCCGCGCAACGGCAATGCACGTGTGGTTCGTTGTGCGTGCCGTGGTGAAGAAGTAGTTGATATTGTTTTGTTAGACGGTATAACTAAAACATATGTTATGTTTTGCTTTTCAAGTTTCTGTAATTCAAGAACAAAGTGTCAGATGGTTTCCATTCTTTTGCTAATTCGTCAGCCTTTTCTAACCAACGCTGTATTCGTTTTTCCGGCTTAACACTTTCGTTCCAATATTCCACAAATAAAGCGTCATTCATTCTGTATGCAGCTTCAATCATGTCTTGCTCTATAAGTTTTAAGGCTCTTTCGATGTATAGCCCTCCTTTGTCATCATTCTGAGGATTGGCAACACTACCGGCTGAAAACAGATCACGCGCTTGATGACATATAACTCCATGGTATGTGAGCAGGTATAAAACAATATCATCGTACTTGTTGCGTGTACGTCCTGACTTTACAATAGAAGGACATAAAAGATCTCCCTCTGCCCGTAGTCTGGTTTTGTCTTCTTGTGGTAAATTAGTATATAAACGGGCTTCTGCAGGTGTAGTATGGTTTTCTCCACCTTCTTTATCTTCTACCCACCATAAGCGTCCGTCTGGATGGATTTTTCTGGCATAAGCTCGAATGTATTTCATTTTCTCTTGCATTTTCAATTTACGAAAATCATCATATCTAATACCCATTTGCTTGAACAATGGTATATGCAATTTTTTATCGTTTGGCATCTCTATTTCAAAACGAGGAACGTGTGATGTACGTACGTGTATGACGCTATTTTCCCATTCAGCCCATTGTACATTGGGAATACCTCCCATTTTCCCATAGATGATGTATATGTGTTTTACGGAGTCGATCCTTTGTGTTTCCAATACGCTGTTTGCAATGCAGCGCCATGTGTCTTGCGTAGTGAACTTAACTTCTACACCATACTCACCCATGGCTATATCAGGAAAAGCCTGCGGGTGTGGAGAGTAGTTTATTACAAATGATTTGTCTGATGACGTAAGTTCGTCTAACAGTTCGCGAACCCTATTTTCAAACTGAGTTGAAGTTCTGAATAACGCTATTTTTGCTTCAACTATTAGCTTGTTGCAGCAAACATCTAAAATATTTTCAAACTCAACTTTTTCATTGTTTGATAAAAATTTTTTTCAAAGCATTGGCGACATGCCATGCAAGAACAGGCGGAACAGCGTTTCCTATTTGTCTTTCTGTTTCACGTAATCCACATGGAAATATAAAAGAATCAGGAAATGATTGGATGCGTGCAGCTTCACGCATGGATATCCTTCGTGGCAGAGAATAATGAAATTGAATATTTCCGTGGCATTCAGCACGGATGGTATATCCTGGACGTTCCGCCAAAAGTTTTCGGTTTCCTTGTTCTCCGCTTATTTTGGCATTACTCCATATATGGGAAAAATTCTTATCCTGGGGAAGGTTTTCCAAATCACCCAAAGCCTTAAGGGCTGTTATGGGTTTATTCAACAGTGGTAATGGAGGTGAAAATATGGGCATGTCTTTTCTAGTACCAACAAAAAGGATGCGTGTACGTGTTTGAGGCACGCCATATTCTTCCGCATGATACAGATGGTAGCTTATATTATATCCTAAGGCTTTAAAGTCTGAAAGAATTTTCTTAAACGAATATTCATTTTGCTTTAACAGAAGACCGCCTACGTTTTCTGCCACAAAAGCTTTGGGTTTTATACGCAGAACGCTTTCAACAATATATTTGTATAAACTGCTTCTTTGCCCCTTTACTCCTGCCATTTTACCATTAATAGAAATGTCTTGGCAAGGAAACCCGCCAATAACCACATCTGCGTATGGAGGAAGAGTTTCTATTTTGTCTCTTATATCCCCTTCTATAATTTGATGGGGAAAATTAAGTCTATATGTTTTACAGGCAGCAGCGTTTATTTCGTTAGCCCAGATTATCTTGAATCCTGTCTTTTGGAAATGCCTCCCCAAAAAATCAAATCCGCCAATAATTCCCAAATCCATTCCTCCGCATCCAGAAAATAACGATACAACAGAGATTTGGTTTTCTTTATGCGGAATATTTACCGGCATAAATTCCTTTGGTGGCTTATTTTTTCCGGGAATATTTATTGCTTGTTCCATAATACAAAAATACTGTATTTTCACCATTTGGAAATTTTCGTGGATAAAATAAAACTGTAATTGACTTACCGGGATAACCCCAACGACAATATATGAGAAGTTTATTATGCTACAGGTATGGCATATAAAAAATCGTAGGGGTTTCGCTTGTGGGGTTTGAATTATTCTTTTAGCATATAATGCTTTTGCGGTGTGGAAAAAAGGTATGTTGCAATGAAAACTACATTTGATATAAGAAAAACTATGTCCTATGTAGAAAAAATTATATC
>DKDC01000029.1:35386-65485 GCA_002451695.1 Prevotellaceae bacterium UBA6858
ATAATTCAAACTACATCAGATGTAATTTTTGAGGCGTTTGGGGAAAAGCCGTCGGTTTCGGTTTTGCGCCATTTGCTGGGGCGTATGGCATGCGCCCTGTATGCCAACGCGTGAACCGCATTGCGACAAAAGCAAACCACGACGGCAATAGCGGCAAAATTGCGCACTTCAGGGCGTTTTGCATACGCCCCTACGGCGGCTCAATATATTGTTTGATAAAGATTTCTATGGCTGACGCGCCCTACGCACCGCCGCCCGGAATCACAATGCCTTATGGTAGCAGCGGCGGCGTTTGTGCGTCTCGCTCTTCAGGTATTTCCACTGCGTCTGCACTTTCTCGTTCTCCTCGAGCTCGGGGTTGGTCTCGCCGTAGCGGAAGCCCATCTTCACATACGCTGGTATGAGGTCGGCAAAGAGCAGTGCGTTAACGCCCTTGCTTTGGTATTCGGGCTTCACGCCCACGAGCAGCAGGTCGAGAACGTCAGAATGCTTTATGAACAGGGCTTTCAGAAGGTGGAACCAGCCGAACGGGAAGAGTTTTCCGTGCGCCTTCTGCAGTGCGCGGGCAATGGACGGCATTGAAACGCCCACCGCCACAATTTCGTTGTTTGCATCCTCCACAATCGAAATCATGCGCATGTCCAGCAGGGGGAAATACGTCTTCACATACTGGTCAACCTGCCTTTTCGACATCTTTGAGTAGCCGAACAACGGTGAGTAGGCCTCGTTTATGAGGTCGAAAATGCGGTAGGGCAAGTCTGTGCCGCTTATCTCCTTGCGCGACTTTATGTGGTGCATATGCAGGTTAGAGCGTTTCATCACGATGTCCGCCACTCTCTGGTAGCCGTCGGGCACGCTCTCGGGAACGTAAAGTTTCTTCTCTATCCAGTCGGTCTGCTTTTCGTAGCCCAGCGCCTCCATGTGCCGGGGGTAATACGGATAGTTGTATATGGTTGCCATTGTTGACAGTTGGTCGAAGCCCTCTATCAGCATCCCCTCCGCATCGATGTCGGTAAAGCCGAGCGGACCTACGATGTCGGTCATGCCCTTTTGCCTTCCCCACTCGCACACGGCGTTGAGCAGAGCCTCCGAAACCTCTCTGTCGTCAACGAAGTCAATCCACCCGAAGCGCACGTTGCGCGTGTTCCAGGTTTCGTTTGCGCGGTTGTTTATTATCGCCGCCACGCGCCCCACAATCTTTCCTTCCTTGTAGGCGAGGAAGTACTCCGCCTCGCAGAACTCAAAGGCGGGGTTTTTTTCTTTCGAGAACGTGGACTTCATGTCCTCATACAGGTCGGGCACGGAATAGGCGTTGCCCTTGTAAAGTTCGTAGTTGAACCTTATGAATTTCTTCAAATCGCGCTTGGTCTCAACGCGGCGTATTTCAACAGCCATCTCAGCTTATTTCTTTTTCTTTGGTTTCAGGATTTCCGAATATGTTTGCGGCGAGTTGAGTATCTGCCGCGCCGCGTCAAGGGTCTTGTCGCCGTTTAGCGAGTTGCGCACCGCCCCGCGCTTGTAGTAGTAGCGCAGCATTATCTCGTTGTTCAAAAGTTTCTTGATTTCGGGCTTCCAGTGGTCGAAGTCATAGCTTTCGTTGTGGGTCAGCTTTGCCTCAAGAGCCTTTATCTCGTCAGCCACGTCATAGCCCTCGAACTTTGCGATGCTCTTGAGCTGCTTCAGAACCTTTTCGCTCTGCTTGTCATACGAGAACTTTTCGGCTATGGCGTATTGCTTGAACTTTTCATACTCTTCGTCGGAAATGTCGAAGCTCTCCGGCTTGTCTATCTGCGGATGGCGGTTGGCGAAACCGGTAACAAAGTCAAACAGCACGCGGCTTGTGAGCATGGAGGGGCTTAGGTAAATCACAATGTTCGCAACGCTGTCAACCTTAATCACGCTGTCGGGCAAAATGCCTCCGCCGTCGCGCACCGGGCGTCCGTTGGCCGTGTGGAAAACATGGGTCAGGCTGTCGGGAATCCTGCCCACCGAGCCGTCGGCATTGCGGTGGGAATAGTCAATGGCCTGTATGCAGCGCCCGGAAGGGATATAATATTTGCTCGTGGTAACCTTCAGCATTCCGTCGTATGGCAGCGGGCGCGTCTGCTGCACAAGCCCCTTGCCGTAGGTGCGAGTGCCCACAACCACAGCGCGGTCGTAGTCCTGCAACGTGCCGGCCATGATTTCCGCCGCCGAGGCGCTGCCGCCGTTCACAAGCACAGCGATGGGAATTTGCGTGTCCAAAGGCTCGCGCTGTGTCTTCAAAACCTGCTGCTCGCTTTTCACCTTTCCCTTGAGCTCCACCACGGTCTTGCCCTTGTCTATGAAAAGGTTCACAATCTCCACTGCCTCTTCGAGCGAGCCGCCGCCGTTTCCGCGCAGGTCGATAAGGAGTTTTTTCGCCCCCTGCCCTTTCAGCTCCACAACGGCTTTGCGCATTTCGTCGGCGCAGCCCTGTGTGAACTGCGAAAGATATATGTAGCCGGCATCGCCGAGCATTCCGCTGTATGTTACGGCGGGAGTTTTTATGGCCTCACGCGTAACCTTCACCTCGCGCACCTTGTCCTCGCCGGGACGCTGTATTTTCAAAATGAACGTAGTGCCGGGCTCGCCGCGAAGCGCATCGCTCACGCTTGATGTGAAGTCGCCAGAATCCTCTCCGTCCTTCAGCGGGCCGAAAGCCTTTCCGGCAATCTCCATTATGATGTCGCCGGCGCGCAGTCCCGCCTTTGTCGCGGGGCAATTCTCAAACGGTTCGGCAACGATGCACCTTTTCAGCTCCTTGTTATAATGTATTAGTGCGCCCATGCCGCCGTATTTTCCCGTGAGCATCTGCTTGAGGTCGCCGCGCTCGCTGTCGGCAAAATAGTTGGTGTAGGGGTCGAGCGTGGAAAGCATTGCGTCCGCCGCCTCCTTGATGAGCTTCGACGGGTTTATGGTGTCAACATAATAAAGGTCGAGCTGCTTGAAAAGGTTGTTGAACACGTCGAGGTTCTTCCCAACCTCGAAATTGTGGTTCTTCTGCGCCGCCGCCGGCAACGCCATAAGCAGCGCCGCAACAGCGGGCATGGCGGCTTTAAGTGCTGTTCTCATCGTCATAGGGCTTATGCCTTGCAGAGGGTTTCTATCTTGGTGCGTATCTCCTCCCATGTGTTTTCGGGAAGAGCCGTGCCCGTTACCTGTATGACCGCCGTTGAGAGCAGCGTGCCTGCCTTGAGGCAAACTTCGAGCGGGCAGCCGGCGGTGAAGGCGTACATGAACCCGGCGGTGAAGAAGTCTCCCGCCGCCGTGGTGTCAACAACTTTTTCAACCTCCCCTGCGTTGCACGATGCGAAGCCGCCGGGCGCGGTCTTCGAGCGTGCCATGCTGCCGCGTGCGCCGAGCTTCACAATCACGGTGTCGCACATGGAGGCTATCCTCTCAAGCGATTTCTCAGGCTCAAGCCCGGTAAAGGCAAAGCTCTCCTCCTCGTTGGCGAAAACAATGTCAACGCTTTCGTCCACAAGCCTCGTGAAAAACTCCCTGTCAGCCTCCACTATGTTGTAGCTCGCCATGTCGAGGCACACCTTCATGCCGAGTTTTTTCGCAAGCTCCACGGCGCGGTTCATCAGCGCGTGGTTCTGCACCAGATAGCCTTCAAGGTAAAGGTATTTGCAGCCGCGCAACATCTCCTCGTCCAAGTCCTCCGGCTCAAGCGCAGCCGCCGCGCCGAGGAACGTGGCGAAAGTTCTCTGCCCGTCGGGCGAGATGAAAGTGGAGGCAACGCCTGTGGGCATGGCTGCCTTGCGGAAGCACGCCTTCACCCCTGCGGCGGTCATGGTGTCGGAGTAGAAGCGGCCGTATTCGTCATCGCCCACCTTGCCTATGAACCCCGGAGTGCGCCCAAGGTGCGCCAGCGCCAGCATGGCGTTTGCCGCCGACCCGCCGGTGGCGCGTGAGGGGTCAAGCCCCTTTATGCTTTCGCTCACCTCGCCGAAGCGTTTCTCGTCTATAAGCTGCATCGAGCCTTTCGGCAGGTTCATGGCGGCAAGCGTGCTGTCGTCCTCAATATGTGCCAATGCGTCAACCAGCGCATTGCCCATGCCTATGATTTTATCCATTGTGTCAGAATTTTAGTGCAAAGATAACGAAAAGGCGGCAATATTGCGGCGGCGGTATGCGGAGCGGTTCGGGCGGCAGCGTACAGGGCGTATGCCATACGCCCCTGCAAATGGCGCAAAACCAGTACCGCCAAAAATACATTTGACGTAGGAAAAACTATGTCCGATGTAGAAAAAATTACATCAGACATAATTCAAATTATATCAGACCTTTTTTCCGCCGTTGCAAACGTCTGTGAGCCAAATTCTTACAAAACCTATCCGAAATTAGACAAAACTCTGGAAACCAGCGGTATAACTTAAACTGCGCCGGACTCCGTTTTTTCCCCGAGCAACGAGCTGATTATTTCGAGCATTCCGCTGTTGTTTGTCTGCTTCCTGAAACTCACGTTAAAGCCGTCGTCCCTCAACTGCCCGAAGAACTTTTGGGCGCAGTCTATCTTCATTTTCTCCACAGGGCGCAGCGCGTCCCCGCCGTCAACACCCTTTGTCTCGACAACTATGTTCATTTCGTCTTTGCCGTTTTGGCGTCTCACCACATACATGAAGTCGGGGCTGTATGTGCCGTCCAAGGTTGGTATCGACACGCTTCTGCGGGGTATTTTGCCATACACCACAATTTCGTCGCACTCGGTTTTTATGTCCTTGCGCTCCAAATCGGAATCGTATGCTATAGTGTCGTAAAGGTATCGCGGCGCGGGTTCGCCACGCTCCACATACACGCCTATGTTTCCCGTGGGGATTTCGTCGCGCAGCTTTCCGTTGATGTCGGTGAGCGAGGTTTCGCACGACTTGTAATCAGCCTGCCTGTATCTTACAAGCCCGGTTATGTTGTCCGCCTTCCACTCGTCAAACTCTTTAATGAAGCGCGTCAGCGACGCCTCGTTTATAAGTTCCGGGGCGTACCTGTGGGTGGAGAAATAGTTGGCCATCACCTTGTGTACGGTCTTTATTGGCAGGGAAGTGGCTTCGTTTATGCGCCGCAGGAATACGCCGTAGGGCAGAGCCTTGCCGCCCATGCGGTATTGCGTCTCGCGGTCGTGAACCACGGTTGCCGTGCCGCCCTGGGTTGACACTGTGTCGCAGTGCGCCGTCATGGTTGGCGCGGCAAACACTTCGCCGCTGATGCTGAAGCCTTCCTCGATTTTCGCCGTAAGGTTGCCGTCGAAAAATATTATGTACTTGCGGTTGAGAATGCGCCACAGCCTTTCCAGCTCCTTGTATCTCTCCTTGCGTATCCTTGTGCCGCTTGCCTGTTTCCTGTTGTCGTCCCTCACTTTGTCGCTTCCAACCCCAGCCATGTTGAACTCGGGATATTCGAAGTTTAGCTGCGCAAGTTTTTCAAGGTTTATTTTCTTGTCTCCGTCAACAAGTTTCTTTTGCAGAAGCTCTATAAGCAAACTCGTATCATCAGTACCACGTTTTTCAGCCACTTCCTTCAACTGCGTGCTTGTTATGCACAGTTCCGCGCCGGCAAGGTTGTCGCCGTTAATCTCGGCAATGAGTTTGTTTGCGAAGTCAGCCTCCCTGAAGTCCACAATGTAGTGCAGCATAAAGCGGTCGCCGCTAATCCGGTTGCCGTATTCGTCCACCGGCAGCCGCAGCCCGCGCCCCACTTCCTGCAACTTGCTCGTCTCGCTTCCGCTTGAGCGCAGTTTTGCAATGGTGAACACGTTGGGGTTGTCCCACCCCTCCTTGAGCGTCCACTTTGAAAACAAAAACCGGCGCACGTTCCATGAGCCGTCGTCGTTGCGGAATTGCAGCAGGTGCTTCTTGTTTCTCAGAATGTCGTCAACCTCGCGCGCCACAGCCTCATCCTTGTCGCTGTTGTCCCGGGCGAAATATCCCGCCGAGCATTCCCCTATGTTTTCCAGGCTTGCCTGCAAGAACTGCGCATAGTCCTGCGAGTTTTCCGCCGTGTTTGCGATTTCCTGTTCCAGCCTTTCGCGCAAAAGCCTCCCGAACGTGTCGCGCAGCCAAGCGTTCCCGCCCTCGCCGTCGCCACGGAACGACGCTATGTCGTCAATGAAAAACAGCGCGAGGGTCTTTATTTTCTGCGTTCGCATGAAGTTGGTGCGCTCGGTCTCGAAATGCCGTTGTATTGCAAGGCGCATCATCCCCTCCTGATAGGGTGTGGAATAAATGTCAACGTCAAACTCCTCGCCCTTGTGCTTCTCCTGTCCGTTGGAAAGCGCAATCATGTCCCTTCCAATTCCGCTGATTAATATTCCGCCCATTTCGGGGGATATTTCGCCCAGCGAGTCGCCTTTGTAAAGCGTGAGCCTTTTTGCGCCGCCGCTTGTGATGTGGGCGAAAACCGCCGAGTTTCTCCCTTTGGTTGACATCAGGCGTATTTTCTCGCTCTTGCGGCTCAGCGGCTCGAAATGGTTTTTCGCCACGCCCTTTACGAGATTTTCGTTGAAGGCTTGGAAGGCGTTGAGGTTGTAGAGCAGGTTTTGGTAGTCCTTTGCCTTGGGGCGCACGCCCTTTGCCTTTTCGTCCACGTCGGGAAACGTCGCCCCGAAACGTATTATGCACTGCGGCCGGATGCGGTCGCGGATAACGCCGAACGTTTTCCCGCTCTGCCTGAAGCGGTGCGGCTCGTCGATTATCAGAAATGGGCGCGTGGCTTTCAGAGCGTCGAGCGGACAGTAATAGCCCTCGATTGTCTGGTCGTAGTCGCGGCCGAGCATCTTTGCCTTGCTGTCGGAAATCAGCGCCGCGTTGACGAGAAGAACGTATATGCGGTTTGAAATCTGGTGCGAGCCGCCCACAAACTCCCTGACCTCGGAGGGGAAAAGACGCTTGCCGTTTTTCACGGGCCGCGCGGTGAGCACGCACAAGTCGATGTTGGCGTCATAGCCGCAGTCGTCCTTGAAATGGCGTCTCACGTCGGGGTCGCCCATAAACGACCTTGCGCCCTCCTTGATTGCGAGCGTGGGCACGGCGACTATGAACTTGTTAACGCCATACAGTTTGTGCAGCTCGTATATGGCGTGTGTGTAAACGTATGTCTTGCCCGTGCCGGTCTCCATCTTGATGTCGAGGTTCAGCGTGGCTTGCGGCGCGGAAAACACGCGGGCGTCCGCCGGCACATTAAGCTCCTTTTCATCCTGTATGGCTCTGATGTTGCGCCCTATGGCTTCGTCGTGCAGCGGTATCAAGGGGTTTTCGCACATTGCCGCAGGCCTTTCAAACGCCACGCCTTGGAAAACGCGCGTTATGGCATCCACGGCCCGCTGCTGGTGCTTCAAGCCCCTCTGGTATCTGATTTCCATTTGTCAGTATCTTATGTGGAGTTCCGCCTTGAGGTGTTTCGCGCCGTCATGAAGCATTCTGAGGTTGGAGCGCAGCATCTCGGTCTGCCCGTAGTTGAAGCTGTAGCCGAACGCCACAATCTCGGTTGGGTTGAATGCGGGATCGTTTCCGTATTTCTCTATGAGGGCAACCATGGCGCTGTTGTCGAAATCCCCGCCCTCGAGCAGATAGATGTGCCGTCCTATGGTGTAGGCGGTGTATTTGGCAAGGCGGAGTTCCTGCGGCTTGGCTGTAAGCCCGTAACCGTCGCCCACGAGCCACGTTGCCAGCACAGTCTCCCTGCCGAACGTTTTCAGAATGTCGTCATCGGTTAGCGCGGCGTGCGGGTCGAACTTCTCCAGCCGGTCGAGCGTTTTGCGCGCCACACTGTGCAATGTGAAATGCTTGAAGCCCAAATCCATTTTCCCGGCAAAGAGCGGATTTTCCCCGCGTATCTTTTCCGCCGCCCGCCTTATGCGCTCCATGCCTATCTGGTCTATTGTGGCATATCCCGCATTCCGCGCCGGAGAGCCTTGCGGCGTAGCCTCGGGAAGCTGAACCATTATGAATTTGCGCCTGCCCTCTCCATTTTCTTCGGCATTCAATTGCATTACGGCATGAGCCGTTGTTGCGCTGCCGCTGAAGAAGTCAAGAATAATGTCGTCCCCATGAGTATTCGCCAAACAGCAAATACGTTTTATCAAATCTACAGGTTTAGGATAACTAAATACCTTATCGCCAATCAGAGCTTTTAAAAGTGTAGCTCCCGTGGTATTTTTTATATCGTCAATTACAGTCGTAAATAATTTGGTATTCGGTTCGCCAACTGAAACTTCAAACACTTTTTCATACGCAACCCATTCACCTTCTTTCTTCTTAAATTCCACAATTCCATTGTCAATGTTTTTCTGCATTGTTTCTTTTTTCCAACGCCAACGCCCTTCTTCTTTTTCGTTTAGCATTGGATAAAAATCTTTTCCATCGGGATCTTTTATTGGATAATACAGATTTGGTCTATCGGTGCGCCGGCTGTTGTCTCCCCACTTCCTTAGGAGTTGTAAGTTATAATGCTTTTTCTTTTTCTCATCCCAAAAAGGATATATCTTACCTTCTTTTCTTATTTTGCCAGATTCAAATAACCTCACATGACTTGAATAACACAACACGTATTCGTGTACTATCGCATAATGTTTGCTGTCCTGGCGACCGCCACTTCCTTTTCTCGTAAATTGCGCCACGAAGTTTTCCTCGCCGAAAATGGAATCGCAGAGCAGCTTCAGGTTAGCCTGTTCATTGTCATCGATGGAAATGAAAATCACTCCGTCGTCGGTCAGAAGATCCCGCGCAAGAAACAGGCGCGACGCCATGAAGGTGAGCCACGCCGAGTGAGAGGAGGAACGGCGCGAGGTGAGGTCGAGGATGCGCTCCGCCCTCTCCTCGTCCACCCCAAGACGCTGTTCGAGCTGAGCCGCCGTGAAGTTGAAACTGTCGCTATATACAAAACCGTCGTTGCCCGTGTTGTAGGGTGGGTCTATGTAAATGCACTTCACGCTGTTGCTGTAGGATTTCAGCAGGTGCTTCAGCGCGTCGAGGTTGTCGCCCGTGATGTAAACGTTTTCGCTCGCGGCGTTTTCGGGCTTGGAGTTGTGCGCCCCATCGGGCACAACTATCGTCTCTGTGTCGGTCGCGGCAATAAGGTTTGCGTAGTTCCTGCCCAAAAAGTCCAGGCCGTAGCCCTCGTGCGTGGCGGGGACTTCGGCGGATATAAGGTTTTGGAATTTCTGCAGGTCGAAGTTACCGTTTTTGTCAAAGCATTGCGGAAAATCCCTGTGGAGCTTTTCAAGCGTTCCGCCGCATGGCGTGGCGGATTCGTTTTTATGGATTATGTCTTTTATCATCGGGCGCGGGTTTTGTGCCTTGCCCGAATTCCGCCAAACCAAAGGCGCGAACCTTCTGGCTTGACTTCAGTTGAGGGATTGGACGCCCTGCGGCACAGAAAAGCACAAAAAGTCCGCGCCCTAAGCGCGAACTGTTGCATGCTTATCCTCATGCCTTTTGAAAGTGTCCAATTTTCAACTGAGAGAATAAGAGCAAAAGCCCTGTTTGTTAATATTTTATGTTATTGCAGTTCTGTTTCTGTTTGTTGTTTGTTTGTTGATTGCGCAGTGCAAAGATAATGAAAAGGCGGCAATACTGCGGCGGCTGTTTGCGATGCGATTCATGCAATAATGCACAAGGCGTATGCAAAATGCCTTTGTGGAGGATAATTTATTGATTGACCGTATGCTGTATAGATGTAGGGGCGTATGGCATACGCCCTGAATTGCGCGGATTTGCAATGTTGCGGCGGCGGTATGCGGAGCGGTTCGGGCGGCGGCGCAAAGGGCGTATGCCATACGCCCCTACAATTGGCGCAAAACCAGTACCGCCAAAAATACATTTGACGTAGGAAAAACTATGTCCGATGTAGAAAAAATTACATCAGACATAATTCAAATTATATCAGACCTTTTTTCCGCTGTTGCAAACTTCTGAAAAACAAAAACTTACAAAGACAATGCAAATAAAAGGCCATTGTCTGCAAACCAGTTGGTTATGAAAAGTTTTACTCACTCCACAAAACTGTCCCGCTTAGGCGGTGAACACTACATTGGCTCGTATTCGTCCAATTTATCCACAAGTTTGTAAAGAGGGATGCCTTCTATGCAAAAATTCTCCAAAACATCATTTCCATTGGCGAATTTTTTAATCGTTGCGGTAAAATTCCCGTCCGATAACCACACACAATCTGTATCAACCATGAAATAGTATGGCTGTCCTTTGTATCTGATCATCAAATCATATCCCTGCACCGCAAAGTCATAGAACAGACACTCCTCCGCAGGAGTTTTGTACCCATGATACAAACTGCCGCTATTATCAGGCGGAAACTTTCCGTTAAAGGCATAGCCGTAAAAGTCCGTTCTTATGTAAGGATCTTTTATCATAGTCATTCAAATTTCTTATTTGATACAAAAATATATCATATTTCTTTGTATTTCAATTTGTTTATGAAAATTATTTGGAAAAATGGCGCGGTTTTGTTTGGCAATTTGGCGGAGAATTTGCGCAGCGGCACACTCGGTATGGAATTGCGGACACAGTTCGAGCGATGGCGTTCAGAGAGTGTATCATTCTTTATACAAACACACAGCGTCCAATCAATAAATAAATTTCGCCGCCGTAGGGGCGTATGGCATACGCCCTGAATTGCGCGGATTTGAATGTTGAGGCGGCGGTTTGCGGAGCGGTTCACGCGGCAGTGTACAGGGCGTATGCCATACGCCCCTACAATTCGCGCAAAACCAATACCGCCAAAAATACATTTGACGTAGGAAAAACTATGTCCGATGTAGAAAAAATTATATCAGACCTTTTTTCGCCCGCTTGCAACGCTCTGAAAACCATTTCCTTACGAAATTATCCCAGAACAAACTATTGTTGCTGGTTTTCAGGCGTTTACCGTTTTTGCTTCGCCCTCCACGCCGGTCTTTCTATTTCCCGCCCGTCTTTTTTGCGCACTGGGGGCAAAGTCCCTTTACGAGGAAGTTCGCGCTGCGGCGCACGTAGCCCGGGGGCAGGGGTACGGGGGGCAGGGGTGTGGAGTTGAGGCAGAATGTGCGGCCGCACTGCTCGCAGAAAAAGTGCACGTGTCCGTCATCGTCTTCGCTTGTGCTGTGGCTCAGGCACAGCTCGTAGCGCGTACCGCCGTTGCCGTCCTCTATGGTGTGGACCAGGCGGCGTTCCCTGAAAAGGGTCAGGGCGCGGAATATGTTCGACTTGTCTATAAGCACAAGGGTGTCCTCAAGCTCCTTCATGGTCTTGGGACTTTCCTCCCCGGCCAGGGCCTTTACTATCATAATGCGGTTTGCGGTGGGCTTTATGCCGTGCCGCTCCAACAGTTCCACAAATTTGCCCTCGTCCATGTTCCCAATGTCTTAACCGGGTGCAAATTTAACGGTTTCGGCGGAACTGCGGATATGGCGCGGGCTTTTATTTCAGCATATTACGCAGCCGCAACACGGCAAGGTTGTAGTCTCTCACGGTTTCGGCGTATTTCAGGCGCGTTGCCGACGACTCCATGAGGCTCTGCATATACTCCACATAGCCTATGTCGCCGTTTTCATATGACACCTTGGCTATGCGCTCCATTTCACGCGCCTCGGCAAGCCCTCCGCCCTGGTAGCGGTCTATGCGCCGGCGTGCGGCAAGGCACTTGTCCTTCTGCACGCGGTATTCGGTCTCTCCGCGCTGCTTGGCCTGCATGGCGTAAAGCTCCGCCGTTTCGCGGTCCTTGCTTGCCGCCCTCACCTTGGCGCGTGTGGGGCCGAAGAATAGCGGCAGCCCCACCCCGACCTCGAAGCCCATGAAATCGCCACCCGAGAAGCGGCTGCGGTCAACGTTGTAGGGATTCCAGCCTTTAAGCACCATTTGCCCGCTAAGCCCGACGCTGAAGTTCGGAAGCCAGCCGCCTTTCGCCTCGGACACCTTGCGCCTTGCCGTTTCGAGGGCGTTGGAGCTGTACTCCCCCTCGGCGGTGCGCGAAAAGTCGAACTCCGCGCCGCCGTCCCACGGCAGGGGCTTCAGTTCTCCCTCGGCTGGAAGTATTTCCTCAACTGTGTTCAGAAGTTCCTGCATCCTGTGCTGCAAGGCGAGCAGTTCCGCGTCCGCGCTCTCCTGCTCCATGCTGTTTTCGCTCTTCATGCGGCTTGCGGTGAGCTTTTCGAGCTGCCTCGCCTCCCCTGCCCCGTACCTCACTGTGGCAAGGCGGAGATATTCGCTCACTATGGTGTCCTGCTCCGCGAGTATGCGTTTTTTCTCCAAGGCGAACACCATCTGCATATAGGTTTCCGCCACCTCCGCCGCCAGTTGCTTGCGGCTCAGTTTGGCGCGGCTTTTCGCCACTTCAGTTTCCGCCTTGAGGCTTTTGCGGCGCAGGGCGTAAACCGTGGGGAACTCGAAACTCTGGCTTATGGAGAGGCTGTTGTCCGGGCTTCCGCCGGATGTGGGGTCCTGTTTCAAGGAGATCGATGTCTTTTCCATGTCCCATGCCGTGCCTTGCATGATATGCGCCTTCTCGGCCCCGGTCTCGGCGGCCCTTATGCCGTAGTTGCTCTTCTCAGCCGCCGCGATGCACTCCTCGAGCGTGAGCCTTGTCTGCGAAAACGCCGCAAGCCATGCAAGCGTTGCGAGGGCGGCGGCATATATTCTTCTTGAAATCATGTTTCGCTATTTTTTCGTGAAAGTCTTGTAAACAGCCGGCAAAACTATAAGCGTGAGCAGTGTTGAGGTTATAAGTCCGCCCACGACAACCGTGGCGAGCGGACGCTGCACTTCCGCGCCATCGCCGTGGGACAGAGCCATTGGCAGGAAGCCGAAGCTCGCCACAAGAGCCGTCATCAGCACGGGGCGGAGCCTTATCATGCAGCCTTTCATTATTCTCTCGGTTATGTTGTCAACACCCGCTTTCTGCAAGTCGTTGAGCTGCCCCACGAGAACTATGCCGTTGAGCACCGCAACGCCGAACAGGGCTATGAAACCCACTCCCGCCGAAATGGAGAACGGCATCCCGCGCAGCCACAACGCCCATATTCCGCCTATCGCCGCAAGGGGGATTGCGCTGAACACGAAAAGCGTTTCGCGCACGCTTCTCACCGTGGCGTAGAGCAGCAGGAGTATCATCGCAAGCGCGACGGGGATTGCCACGGCAAGGCGGCTTGCCGCCTCGCGCAGGTTCTGGAACTCGCCGCCGTAGGTGTAGTAATATCCGGGAGGGAGCGTGATGTTCTTGCTCACAAGCCCCTCGATTTCCTCCACGGTGCTTTCGATGTCGCGTCCCCTTACGTTGAAGCCAACGTATATGCGGCGCGTGCCTTCTTCGTGGGTGATTTGCGAGGGTGCCTCCACGTATTCCACACTCGCCACCTGCGATAGCGGCACTGTGCCTCCGCCCGGAATTGGCAGGTAAAGGTTTTCGAGGGATGAGATGTCGTTGCGCAGGTTCTTGTCAAGGCGCAAAACTATGTCGAACTTCTTTTCCCCCTCGTACACCACGCCCGTCGCGCTTCCCGCAAAGGCTGTCTTAAGTATGTTGTTCGCGTCCTTTATCGAGATGCCGTATTCCGCCATACGCTCATGGTTGTAAATAACCTGTATCTGCGGAAGCCCCTGTACCTTCTCGACATAAGGATTCGTAACCCCGCGAACTTTTCCCACTATCTTCGCCACTTTTGCCGCCTCCTCGGCCAAAACACCAAGGTCTTCGCCGTAAATGTTTATGGCAACGTCCTGGCGTATTCCCGTGATAAGCTCATTGTTCCTCATCTGAATCGGCTGGCTCATTTCAACTTCCAGCCCGGGAATAGTCTCGAGAGTTTTTCCCATAAGCTCCATCAAGCCGTCCTTGGTCTTCGCGCTTTTCCACTCAGACTTGGGCTTGAGGGCAATCATCATGTCGGCTCTTTCAACAGGCATCGGGTCGGTGGGGATTTCAGCGCTTCCGATGCGGGTTACTATCTGTTTCACCTCCGGGAATTTCTCTTTAAGCAGTTTCTCGCCCATTGTCGTCGCCTCGGTCATCTGGGTGAGGCTTGTGCCTTGCGCCATGCTCAGCTCGGCGGCAAAATCGCCCTCCTCCAAACTCGGAATAAATTCCCCGCCAAGCTTGGTGAACGCCGCCAGACTCACGGCAAACGCACATACCGCCCCGACAATAAGCTCACGGCTGTTCCTCACCGCCCATTCAAGCACCGGTTTGTACAAGCCGTGAAGTTTTTCCACCATGCGGTGTGCTATGTTCCTGTCTGTGCTGACCTTTTTGCTCAGAAGCAACGCGCTCGCCATTGGGACGTATGTAAGCGAAAGTATGAACGCGCCCATTATGGCGAAGAATATTGTCATGGCCATGGGGCGGAACATCTTTCCCTCTATGCCCGCAAGAGTCATGAGCGGGATGTACACTATCATTATTATAATCTCGCCGAACGCCGCCGAGTGGCGTATCTTCGAGGCGGAATAAAGCACCTCGCCGTCCATTTCGCTTTGCGTGAGGCGCATGGAGGGATATTTCGCCTTTTGCTGCTCTATGTGCAGGCACACAGCCTCGACAATTATCACGGCAGAGTCAACAATCATTCCGAAGTCTATCGCGCCGAGGCTCATGAGGTTTCCACTAAGCCCGAAAAGCCTCATCATTCCGAAGGCAAACAGCATGCTCAACGGTATGACGCTCGCCACCACAAGCCCCGCCCGCCAGTTTCCGAGGAAAAGCACGAGAATGAATATCACAATCAGCCCGCCCGCCACAAGGTTGTGCGCAATGGTGTTCTCAACGCGGTTCACAAGCTGCGTGCGGTCGATGAAAGGCTCTATAACCACCCCTTCGGGAAGGCTTTTCTGTATCTGGGCCATACGTTCCTTAACCCTGCGGCTCACCTCCTGGAAGTTCTCGCCCTTGAGCATTATGGCAATTCCCGCAACCACCTCTCCCTCGCCGTTGCGCGTAACCGCGCCGAAGCGGGTTGCCGAGCCAAGCTGCACCTTTGCCACGTCGCCCACCCTGACAGGCGTGCCGCCAACGGCCTTTATGGGAATGTTCCTTATGTCACCGAGAGATTTCGCCACGCCAAGCCCACGGATGTAATACTGCTTGTCGTTCTGCTCTATATAACTGCCGCCGGTGTTCCCGTTGTTGTCCTCGAGAGCCTTGTAAACCTCCGGCACGGTAACTCCCGCAGCGTTGAGTTTCTCAGCGTCCACCGCAACCTCGTATTCCTTGACAAAGCCTCCCCAGCCGCTCACCTCCGCCAAGCCCTTAGTGCCCGAAAGCTGCTTCCTCACAATCCAGTCCTGTATTGTGCGCAGCTCGGTGAGCGAATACTTGTCCTCGTAGCCCTTCTTTGCGCGAACCGTGTAGTGGTAAATCTCCCCGAGCCCTGTGGCTATGGGTCCGAGCGAAGTCTTGCCGTCCCTTGGCAGCTCCTCCTCGGCCTCCTTGAGCTGCTGGCTCACCTGCTGTCGCGCCCAATATATGTCAGCCCCGTCGTCGAACACAAGCGTTATCACCGAAAGCCCGCTGCGCGATATGCTCCTGCGCTTTTCGAGCCGGGGTATGTTTGCCATCGCCATTTCTATGGGCGTGGTGATGTACTGCTCCACCTCCTGCGCCCCGAGCGAGGGAGCCTGGGTTATTATCTGCACCTGGTTGTTGGTTATGTCGGGCGTGGAGTCGAAAGGAAGGCTTACGAGCGAAACAACGCCCCACACCGCGAGCATCAGGCTCAAAACGCCCACAACCAGCTTGTGGCTTATGGAATATTCTATGAGTTTCTGGAACATGACAAGTAAGGCGTAAACTGTTTAGTGGTTGTGTTCGCCATGCTCGCCAACCGCGCTGGCAAGATAGTAGCTGCTGTTGGTAACCACGGGCAGCTCCTTGTCCAGCGGCTCCACGAAGGCAATCTGCGTGTACCCGTCCTCGCTCATCCCGGTTCTCACCTCGCGGCGGCTGAAATGGTGGGTCTTTTTTATGGCAAGCGAATGGTTCACGTTGTGCACGAACACATACGACTTGTCGCCGTCCTTGACGATTGCCTTGCTCGGCACGGCCTCCACCTTTTCCCTGCCGGTGGATATAAGCCCTGTTACATACATTCCGCCAAAGAGCGTTTTGTCGCGGCTGTCGAGCTTCACGTGAACCGCCACGCTGCGGTCGCCGTCGTTGAAGCTCTCGTTTATCCCGCTCACGCGCCCCACGACGGTGCGGTTGCCCTGGTTGGTCATCGAAAGCAGCACCCTCGCCCCGGGCCTCACCTTGTCGATGTCCTTTTCAAACACGTTGAGGTCGCACTCCACGGCGTTGTTGTTGTTAACGGTCATCACGGGCGTCTGCATATCCACATAGCTTCCGAGGCTCGCCATGATTTTGCCCACCGTGCCGCTTATGGGCGAGCGCAGGGGGAACGTGGTCGTGAACTTGCCCGCCTCCACGCTCCTGGGACTTATTCCGAACTGCACGAGCTGGCGCGAAATGCCGCTCTGCCTTGCCGCCGAAATGTTGTATTGCGCCGTGGCCTGCTGCAGGTTCTTGCCCAGTCCCGCGCCCTGACTTGCAAGATAGCTCTGGCGTTCAAGCTCGCTCTTGGCGTATTCGGTCTCCTTGCAAACGGAATAGTATTCGCGCTGAAGAGCCACCACTTCGGGGTTCTCCACCGTGGCGACAATCCTGCCCTTCTCCACCTTGTCGCCCTCGCTCACGTAAACCTTGCGCACCACGCCCTGCATGGTGCTGCTCACGTCGGCAGTGTTTTGCGCCCTCACCACAAGGCGGCCGTTTGCCTTTATGCAAAGGTCCATATCGCGATGCTCTATGGGCGAGGTGGCGAGCTTCACAGCCTTAATCTGCTCCTCACTCAGGGGAATGCTCGAAAAGTCGGCTGCCTCCTCGGCGTGGTCGTGTTCATCGTGTGCGTGGTCGTCCTTCCTGCCCAGCATCACAACGGCAGCCAGTGCCGCAAGCGAAACCGCTATTATAATAATTATTTTCTTCATAAAGCCTGTTTTTGTTTCCGGATGCAAAAATAGGACATAATGAGTGCAACCCGGTTGCAAACTTCGCAAGCACGCGAAAACCGCATCAGACATGGGAAAAACTACATAGGACACAGGAAAAATTATATCAGATATAATCCAAATTACATCAGACCTTTTTTCGCCATTTTCAAGCCTTTGAAAAACAGCAACTTACACAAGTCATTCAAGAGTAGATAAAATATTGTTTTACAGGCATTTGTGCTTTTCAGTGATTGTTTCCTGTTATTTCCGTCGGATTGGCTTTTTGCCAATCCGACGGAAAATGGTAACTTTGCGGTATATTCACCTTTAACACCGAAACTTATGACTCCGCAAACTTGGGCCGTAGTAATTGTTGCCGTAATACTGTTGTTCGTGTTCCTTTACCGCATAAAGAGGAAAAAGGAAAAGAAAATGGGCAAGGACCTCGAAACGCTGGTTGAGAAGAAGGACTGGCGCGGAGTGTGCCGCATTTTCAAAAAGCAGATGATTATATGGGGCGCGGTGCTCGCCGCCTCGATAGCCCTGCTGATTGTGCGCATTGTTACGGAGAGGCATTTCACCGGCACAATAATACTGGCGGCGTTTTTCGCATACCGCTTCTTTAAGCTCGTGAAGCTATACAGGATTTCGCTGCACAACGCCCAAATGGAAGAGGCAAATGCAGACGAAGAGGGACTTTCGGAAAGCGACAAGAGGAAAATCGAGGATTTTCTGGACTGCAACTTCACCTATGTCGCCGACCCTCACTGCGACGTGAAGCAGCTGTGGCTCGAAGCCCGCGAACGCGGAAAGCGCGAGGGTTTCCACCCGATAGTTCTCTCGCTCAATGCCGCTATGGGGGACGTGCTGTACATTAACAGCTGCGGGGAGGGAAACGAAGAGGACATAGACATAAACCGTCTGCGCGAATGGAGAATGAAGACGCTTGCCGAGCCTGTGGGCGACGGCGAGGAAATCCTGCGCAAAAGATATGAGGAGGAGGTTAACTGCCAGAAAGAGGACGGCACGCTCGCCGAATGGGAGGCGGACGTAGTGAACGGCGCGGCAAGTGATGATGAGGCGTATTACGGGGAACTCGACACGATGTCGCCCGAAGGCAGGGACATCATGATAGCGGAAGTGCCGGTGCACGAGCCGTGGCAGGTGTTCGCCTACCTGCCCGTGGGCGGCTGGAACGAATGCCCCGACTTCAAGGAGCACATGGCGGTGGCGAAATACTGGTATGAGAAATACGGCGCGACGATAGCCGGCATTTCAAACGACACCGTAGAATACGTGCTGCCGCACCCGGTTTCGGAAACCGAAGCCAAGGAACTCGCCAAGGAACAGTTCGCATACTGCACCGACAACATTTACCAGGGATTCGACAACCTCGCCACCCGCGCCCTTGCCAGCACCAAGGCAACGGTGTGGTATTTCTGGTGGGACTGACACAGCAGAGAAACCCTTTGAAATATGCTTGAAACCTGCGGAAATCTATCATTTTTTCGCACATTCCCACAGGTTTCAAGCACATTTTGCCTGTTCTTGCTGCTTTTGGAAAACCAAAGACTGCCGCGCAGAATGTATTAATTGGTATCTTTGCAGCGGAACAATAAAAATCTGAAGCATCATGTCAACCGTGTTGTATCCTTCGCCCGTGTTCGGCCCAATACACAGCCGCCGCCTCGGGGTCTCGTTGGGAATAAACCTTATGCCGGCAGACGGAAAAGTCTGCACATTCGACTGCATTTACTGCGAATGCGGCTTCAACGCCGACCGCCGCCCACACAGCCGTCGCCCCACAAGGGAGGAAGTGGCGCAAGCTCTGGAAAAGACGCTCAGGGACATGAAGGAGAACGGCCCGAAGCCCGATGTGCTGACTTTTGCCGGAAACGGAGAGCCGACGCTTCACCCCGATTTCCCCGCGATAATGGACGATGTTGTGGGACTGCGCAACGAATATTTCCCCAACGCCAAGATAAGCGTGCTCAGCAACGCCACGCTCGCCCCAAAAGCCGCAATACGCGCCGCGCTTATGAAAGCGGACAACAACCTGCAAAAGCTCGACACGGTGAACCAGCGTTACATTGAAACGCTCAACCGTCCCACAGGAAAATATGACGTGAACGAAATCATCGAGTCTCTGAAACTATTCAACGGACACGTAATAATACAGACCATGTTCCTCAAAGGCACGGACGGAGAGGAAAACATCGACAACACCGGCGACGAATACGTGATGCCGTGGCTCGAAGCCGTAAAGGCAATCAAGCCGCAGGAGGTGATGATTTACACCATAGACCGCGAAACGCCCGACCAAAAGCTGCGCAAGGCAACCCGCGAGGAACTCGACCGCATTGTGAGCCTCATAAAGGAAACGGGAATCCCCGCAACCGCATCGTATTGACCCATAACGCAGGTACGGAATATAATTTAACCGATTTTGCCGTATTGTTGCGGCGCGGTTCATGCGGCAGTGTACAGGGCGTATGCCATACGCCCCTACAATTTCCGCAAAACCAATGCCGCTAAAAATACATCTGACGTAGGAAAAACTATGTCCTATGTGGAAAAAATTATGTCTGATGTAGAAAAAACTACATCAGACCTTTTTTTGCCGTTTGCAAACATCTGAAAAACAAATCGTTACTGCGGACATTTCTTGACTGCTTACTGTTTTGGAAACCAGCGCGTTACGCATTTTTTGCGGCATTTGCCTTCTCGCAAGGGATTTGGCTGCGGATAATGCTCACTTCTTTTCGAGACCGGCAAGGTTGTCGTAGCTTTTCTGCAGCATTGCCTTTGCAAAGTCCAGGCGGCGGGGCGAGGGCGAAGGCGTGTCGGTAAGTGTGCGCTTTGACGTGAGGTCGTAAACAGTCGCGCCGGTGGAGTCGATGAACGATATGCCGTTGTCGAAAGCGTGGTACGCCGAGGGGTATTTGTATGTGGCTGACAAAACATCGCGCGAGAATACAAAATCATCATGCCCTATGCCAAGCTGCCCGAGCAATGTGGCGGCAAGGTCGCTTTGGCTGCACAGCTTGTCTATGCGGCGCGGCGTTTTCACCGCCCCGCCAAGCCACAGCATGGGTATGTGGTAACGCCTTGTGGAGGCCTCGGTGAGCCCTTGGGGATAGGCGATGCCGTGGTCGGGGAGTATTATGACGAGAAGGTTTTTCCATTGCGGCGTGCGCCTCATCTGCCTTATGAACCTGCCCATGCAGTCGTCAAGATATGCCATGGCGTTTGCCTTTTTGTCGCCCTTAATCCTGTTGTAAGGCACTCCCCACGGCTCGTGCGAGGCAAGCGTGAGGAATGTCGTATGCCACGAGCCGGGCTTTTCGGGACTTTTGCGAAGCATGTCGTAAAGGAAGTTGAACGTAATGCTGTCGGTAACGCCCCAGCCGTGGGTGAGCCTCTGCGCGGGGGTGAACCGGGTGTCGCCAATCACGTTGGTGTAGCCCGTGGAGCGCAGGTAGCTCTGCATATTCGTGAAATTGATGTCTCCGCCGTAAAGAAAGGTGTTCGAGTAGCCGTTCCTTTGCAGGGAGCTGCCTATCGAGGGCAGGTTTCGGCTTGCCGCCGGAAGTTTCATGACCGATGCCTTGGGGAAAGCGGGATAGCCGCTGAGGATGGAAAGCACGCCACGGTCGGTGCGGTAGGAATTGGCGTAGAAATTGGTGAAGAAAACGCCCTCCTTTGTCAGGGCGTCGAAATTCGGGGTGATGTTGTGGGGATTTCCCATCGCTCCCACGAACGTGCCGCCGAAGCTTTCGGCGATTATTATCAGAATGTTCGGGCGGCGTGTGGTCAGGAGCGTGTCGTCTGCTATGCTTTCGTTGGAAAAGCCTAACGCGGCATAAACGCTGTCGCATTGCGTGGCTGGGAAAAAGCGTCCCATCTTTGAGAAGTCCTGCGACTTTTTCATTGAGGAGAAGAGGCTGAACACCGGATTGACCGCCGAATGGTTCAGGAACTGGTTCTGGCTGTAATAGACCATGCCCACATTCGCCGTGGAGCGTCCTATGCCGCCGCGTATGCCGAGGAAAACAAACCCGCCAAGCAAAACGGTGAGAATTGCGGTCTTTACACGGCTGCTTTTCTTAGGGAAATCGAATTTGCGGGGCGTTGCCCTGCGCAGAAAGAAGAAGAACAGTGCCGAAAACGCAAGCACCGCCGATATTCCCGCAGCAAGGTAGCCGGGGCTCACGCTGCTTGTAACGCTCGCAGGAGAGGAGAGATAATTGAATATGGTCGCGTCAATTTTGTAGTCCCAAAACGAATAAAGGCTTGTGTCGCCGGCAAGAATGAGAGTGCACACAAGCGAGACGACGGCATAGTATGAACAAAGCACAGCGCGCAACGCCGGAACTTTTAGCCACACGTTCAGAAGCATAAGCAAAAGCACCGGCGACAGGATGTAGCACGCCGTTGCGGTGTCGAGCGGAAAGCCGTGGGCAATAACCGGCAGGCAGTCTGAAAGTCCGCACCTGCGGGCGGCAAAACCGTTGAAGAACATGAAAACGAGCTTCCACAAAATGAAATACGCCATCACCACAATGAACAGGCGCAATAAAAACGCAAAATGCTTCTTCATGACAATATTTCTTAGTTGCGCGTCAAAGCTGCTGCATATCGTTCAGGCGTTTGTAGTAACCGTTTTTCGCCAGAAGCTCGTCGTGAGTGCCGCGCTCCACTATGCGCCCCTCGTGAAGCACGCAAATCTCGTCGGAGTTCTTTATTGTGGAAAGCCTGTGGGCGATGGCGATTGTCGTGCGCGTCTTCATGAGCCTTTCGAGGGCTTCCTGGACAAGACGCTCGCTTTCGGTGTCGAGTGCGGAGGTTGCCTCGTCAAGGATAAGTATGTCCGGGTTTTTGAGGATTGCCCGCGCAATGCTCACGCGCTGTCTCTGTCCGCCCGAAAGGCGGCAGCCACGGTCGCCAACCGTTGTCTGGTAGCCGTTCTCGCTCTCCATTATGAACTCGTGGGCATTTGCGATTTTCGCCGCCTCGACAACCTCCTCCATTGTCGCGCTCTTAACGCCGAAGGCTATGTTGTTGAAAAACGTGTCGTTGAAAAGGATTGCCTCCTGATTGACGTTGCCTATAATCCCCCGCAAGTCGGCTATCTTCAGGTCGCGGATGTCCGTGCCGTCAATGGTTATGCTTCCGCCCGTAACATCGTGATAGCGCGGCAGAAGGTCAACAAGCGTGGACTTTCCCGAACCGCTCTGCCCCACAATGGCTATGGTCTGCCCGCGCCTTATTTTAAGCGAAACACCATGCAGCACCTCGCCGCCGTTCTTGTAAGCAAAATGCACATCGTTGAACGAAATCTCGTCTTTAAGCCCGCCGACAGGTTTTGCGTCCCCCTTTTCCGTTATCGGGTTTGCGGCGTTAAGGATTTTGTTCACACGCTCCACCGAAGCCATGCCCTTGGGAATGTTGTAGGACGCTTTCGCGAAATCCTTCAACGGCTGGATTATGCTGTAGAGTATCACCATGTAGAAAATGAACGTGGGCGCGTCGATCGGGGAATGCTTTGAGAAGATCAGAGTTCCGCCATACCAAAGCACAAGCACTATGAGCACCGTGCCGAGAAACTCGCTGACAGGATGGGCCGAAGCCTGGCGCACGGCAACTTTGGTGGCGGCGTGGCGGTAGTTGTTCGTGCAGCTGTCAAAACGCTCGTTCATCTTCCTCTCCGCCGTGAAAGCCTTGATTATCCTCATTCCGCCCAAAGTTTCCTCAAGCTGCGCCATTGTCTCGCTCCACTTGTTTTGGGCGTAAAGCGACTTGGCCTTGAGCTTGCGCCCTATCCTGCCCATTGCCCAGCCCATAACCGGAAGCACTATTACCGTAAACAAAGTGAGCTGCCAGCTTGTGTAAACCAGAACCGAAAAGTAGCACACAAGGAGTATCGGATTTTTTATCAGCATCTCCAAAGAGCCGGTTACGGAGTTCTCTATTTCGTTCACGTCGCCGCTCATGCGGGCTATAATGTCTCCTTTCCGCTCGTCAGAGAAGAACGAAAGCGGAAGAGAGAGTATCTTGTGGTAAACCTTTATTCTAATGTCCCTGACAATGCCTGTGCGCATCGGCACCATGATTGCCGCCGAGGCGAAATAGCTTCCAGTCTTGAGGAATGTTGCGGTTACAAGAAAAAGCCCTATCATCAAAAGCGTTGTCGAAGCCCCGTATTGCTGTATAAGCAGCGTGGTGTAATAATAAAAGTTGTTTACAAGTATGTTCTTAAGGCTTTCGCCGGCGGTGTCCCACGGAATGAAATGATACTGCGTCTTCTCTATTCCGAAAAGCATCTGGAGCATCGGGATAATCGACATGAACGAAAACACGTTCAGTATTGCCGAAAGCAGGTTGAACAGCAGCGAGCCTGCAAGGTACTTCTTGTAGGGCAGCACGTAGTTGGCAAGAACTTTAAGGAACTCTTTCATTTTCTCGTGAGGTGGATTACGCTTTTGTCTTTAGTGTTTCCGTCCGAAATCGGCGGGTATCTCCCCCCATTCCGACGTTTCCCATTTTATTATTTTTGTAGTGTAGCTGTTGTTTCTCAGCCATTGCTCGGCGCGGCATATGAGTTTGAACAGCTCTTCGGTTTTGGAATTTCGCTCAAGCTTGGTGCGGCATTGCTTCTTCTTCACCCATAGGATTGCGTTGCGGCTGTCGGAGTAAACGGGCATGTCCAAGCCTTTCTGCTTCAGGAGGGCGAGCGCGTGGACTATGGCGAGAAACTCGCCTATGTTGTTAGTGCCCCAAACAGGGCCGAAATGAAAAATCTCGCGGCGGTTTTGCAAGAACACCCCGCGATATTCCATTTTCCCCGGATTTCCCGAACACGCCGCGTCAACGGCGAGCGCACGCTTCTCAATGCCCTGCGGAAGCGGAGGCTCTGTTTGGGAAGCATACCGCTTCACCTCCACGCTGCGTTCGGAAGGAACTCCGAGCATGAACTCGCGGCGGGCCTCGTCCTCGCTGGCAAACGACTTGTAACGCGCCCCGTCAAAATGCTCCGTCTCGCGCTTGCAGTCCTCCCAGGAAGTGTATATCCCGGGATTATGACCAGACCAGACAACGTAGAATTTCTGCTTTTTGCGGGGCATTTCGAGTTTTCGTTACCGTTTCATTTCCTTGCCGGAAACCGAAATCCAAAAAGTGCAGCCCCCGGTTTTTCCGCCGGAAGCCGCACTTTATATTTTAGTTTAATTACATTCTTTCGGGCATCTCGATGCCGAGGAGCTTCATGCCCTCGCTTATCACCTTAGCCACGTTGGCCGAAAGCACAAGGCGCAGATGTTTCACGGCGGCGTTATCCTCGCGCAATATTGAGTAGTCGTGGTAGAACTGGTTGTAGGCCTTCACAAGCTCGTAACAGTAGTTGGCAATCCCGCTCGGGTTCATGTTCTCGCCCGCCTCCCTTACGGTTGCGTCGAAGTCGGCGAGAGCCTGAATGAGCACGCCCTCCTTTTCGTTCACGGGAGTTCCGGCAGCCACAGGACCCGTGATCTTCAGACCGTCGCCCGCAGCCTTGCGCAGCACGGAGCGTATGCGGGCGTAGGTGTATTGTATGAACGGGCCGGTGTTTCCGTTGAAGTCGATGCTCTCTTCGGGGTTGAACAAAATGTTCTTGCGTGCGTCAACCTTGAGCAGGAAATATTTCAGCGCACCAAGCCCCACAATCCTTGCGGTCTCGTTCTTCTCCTCCTCGGGCACATCGTTGAACTTGCCGAGTTCCTCACTCGTGCGCCGCGCCGTCAGGATCATTTCCTCCACAAGCTCGTCAGCGTCAACCACAGTCCCCTCGCGGCTCTTCATCTTTCCGTTGGGCAGGTTCACCATGCCGTATGAGAAATGCACGAGGCTCTTTCCCCATTCAAAGCCAAGGCGGTCGAGAAGAATTGAAAGCACCTTGAAATGATAGTCCTGCTCGTTGCCCACAACATAAATCATCTTGTTTATGGGGAAATCCTGATAGCGCAGTTTCGCAGTTCCTATGTCCTGCGTCATGTAAACCGAAGTGCCGTCGCTGCGTATGAGCAGCTTCTCGTCAAGACCGTCTTTCGTGAGGTCGGCCCAAACGCTGCCGTCGTCCTTGCGGAAGAAAAGCCCCTTTTCCAGCCCCTGGTTCACAAGCTCCTTGCCCACGAGATAAGTGTCGCTCTCGTAGTATATCTTGTCAAAGCTCACGCCGAGAGCCTTGTAAGTCTCGTTAAACCCGGCGTAAACCCATTCGTTCATCTTTCTCCAAAGAGCGCGCACATCCTTGTCGCCCTGCTCCCATTTCACGAGCATTTCGTGGGCCTCCTTTATTAGCGGCGCCTCGCGTTCCGCCTTTTCCTTGGCTTCTTCCTCACCCATTCCCCCGGAAACGAACTTCTTGGTAAGCTCTGCAACCTCCTCGCGGTAGTGCTTGTCAAACAGCACGTAATAGTCGCCTATGAGGTGGTCGCCCTTCTTGCCCGAACTCTGCGGTGTCTCGCCGTTGCCCCACTTCAGCCATGCCAGCATCGACTTGCAGATGTGAATGCCGCGATCGTTCACAATGTTGGTCTTCACCACCCTCTTGCCGCAGGCCTCCTCGATGTTGGCAACGGCCCACCCGAGAAGGTTGTTCCTCACGTGTCCAAGGTGGAGCGGCTTGTTGGTGTTTGGCGAGGAATACTCTATCATCCACAGCGGGGCGTCCTTGCCGGGCTTGTGAATGCCGTAGTTCTCGTCCCCGTCGATGGTGTTGAGCAAATCGGTCCAACTGTCGGCCGAAACGCAAAGGTTCAGGAAACCCTTCACAACGTTATACTTGTCCACTGCGTCGCAGTTCTTCAGCAGGTATTCGCCAATCTCGGCCGCCGTGTCCTCGGGCTTCTTCTTCGACACCCTCAAAAGCGGGAACACAACGAGTGTGAGCGAACCCTCAAACTCGCGCTTCGTCTTCTGAAGCTGTATCATCCCCTCCTTAGGTTCAACGCCGTAAAGCGCCCTCACCGCCTCCGCTGCCGCAGACGCTATGCTTTGCTCAATTTTCATATCCTTATATACTTATATTTCCACACATTACGTAACAATCTGCAAAATTAAGCATTTTAGCCCGATAACCGCCGCTTTTCATCGCACAACATTGCGCACGTCCGCCAAACTATCTGAACCCCTCGGGAATGTTTTCCATTTGGCTTTGCCACGACCAACCGTCGGGCTTCTCCTTGTCATCGAACCAAACGCAGCCCGACTTCACCCACCTTTCGCGGTAATCCCGGGTTGAGGCAACGGTGTAATCCTCATTCCCGAACTCCACCCCGCAACAGGGGCAAATTTCATAAGAGGGCGTTTTGCCGTCCTCCCCCCAAGGCTTGAACCCAAGCCTGTACCCGCAAACGCGGCATCTGTGCGAATCATCCTTCATAATCGCCATATATTATTTCCGATTTCCAAAGATACGAAATTCTATGACAACCAAGCGGAAACCCCATTCCATAAAAATAGCCCAATCCGTTGATAATCATAATGTTGCTACTATTTTGCAGTGTTTGTATAAGACGTTGTTTTTCAAGTGTTTGCAACGGCGGAAAAAAGGTCTGATTTAGTTTGGATTACATCAGACATAATTTTTTCTACGTCCTATATAGTTTTCCCTGCATCCTATGTAGTTTTCGCGGTGTTTGATAGAGGGCTGTTATTTTTTGTTTTGCACCTTTTGCATGGGCGCATGGCACACGCCCTGTACGCCACCGCTTGAAACGCATAGGTAAATGACGATGCAATATCGCAAATTCGCACAATTCAGGGCGTATGCCATACGCCCCTACGGAGGCGCAATTTTCTGATTATTTTGCTCCTTGTTTTTTCCTGAAATGCCTTCCTATCACCGGCAGACCTGACAGGGGGAAGTCGTAGTGTATTATGTGCGCCACGAAAAGGATTATCAGCAATGTGTTTATGCCGAGGCGGAGGGGCGCGGGCAGGGAATGCGGGGTGAGGAGCATTATCGCCGTGAAAAGGGCGGCGACCATTACGTAAACGGCTATGGACTTCAGAGGGTAGTTTATGGGGTATTTTCTCTGCCCAGTGAAATAGGACAGGAGCATCGCCGTGCCGTAGCCGGCAACTCCCGCCCATGCGCACGCCATATAGCCGTATTTTGGAATTAGCAGCACGTTAATCAGCACAAGGACCACGCAGCCCGCCCCGGAGAACCATGCACCGTAGATTGTTTTGTCGATGAGCTTGTACCAGAACGAGAGGTTGAAGTAAACGCCCATCATTATTTCGGCAGCCATTACTATCGGCACAACCTTGAGCCCGTCCCAGTAGTCGCGCCCTATGATGTATTTAAGCACGTCGAGCCAGCCCACAACCACAAGGTAGGCAAGCAGGGTGAAGATTATGAAATATTTCATCGCCTTGGCGTATGTGTCGCGTGAGCCTTTCTCCTTCGCGCTTCCGAAAACGAACGGCTCGTATGCGTAACGGAACGCCTGGGTTATCATCGCCATTATCATGGCAATCTTTGCCGCCGCGCCGTAGATGCCGAGCTGCACATGACCCTCCGCGCCGGGGGAAACCATGGGGTAAAGTATCTTGTCGGCAGTCTGGTTGAGTATTCCCGTAATTCCCAAAAGGAGTATCGGCCACGAATACGAAAGCATTTTGCGGGACAGGGCCTTGTCGAAAACCCAGCGGAAGCCTGTAAGCTCCTTCCAGAAAAAGAAAGTGATTATCCCGGTACAGAAAAGGTTGAGGCGGAAAACGTAGCCAACCCCCACCGAAGGATCGTAAACCGAAGCCGCGAGGCCGTGGGTTGAGGGGTTTGAGTACATAGCCGGAAGAACAACGAAATAAACGATGTTGAGCGCAATGTTCAGCACTATGAAAAGCATTTTAAGCGCAACAAACTTCCAAGGTCTGTGCCTGTACCTTAGATATGCGAACGGAATGCACTGGAAAGCGTCTATCGCCACGCAAGCCGACATTATGGCAACGTAGTCCTTGTGGGCGGAATATCCCATGAATGACGAAACGGGGTTTATGAACGCCAGTACAAGCGCCACAAACAACAAGGCGACTCCGCCGACCATTATGAGAACCGTGGAGTACGTGCGCATTGGGTTCGCGCCCTCCTTGTTCACAAAACGGAAAAACGTGGTCTCCATTCCGAACGTGAGGATTACGAGCAGAAGCGCAGTGTAGGCGTAAACATTGGTTATCACGCCATATCCGCCCGACGAAGCCGCTATCTTTGCCGTATATAAAGGGACGAGGAGGTAGTTGAGAAACCTGCCGACAATGCTGCTCATCCCATAAAGGGCGGTGTCCTTGAAAAGCGTCTTTAGATTAGCCATGGTTTATATTGTATGCCATTTTGTATGCAAAAACTTTTTATCCGAAAAACATATAGCATATTGCTATGGCGGCAATAGTTCCGGCAATGTCGGCAATAAGCCCGCACGCCACGGCATGGCGCGTGAACTTTATGCCCACGCTCCCGAAGTAAACGGCGAGAATGTAAAACGTGGTGTCGGTTGAGCCTTGGAACAAACAGCTCAGCCGCCCCGTGAACGAGTCCGCGCCGTACGTTGTCATGCAGTCAACCATCATGCCCCTTGCGCCGCTGCCGCTCAAAGGCTTCATTATTGCCGTAGGCACTGCACCAATCCAATCGGTGCTTGCGCCAAACTGCACAGCCAACCATTTTATTCCGTCTATAATCCAATCCATCGCCCCGGCGGCGCGGAAAACCCCTATGCCCACAAGTATGGCGACGAGGTAGGGAATTATCCTCACGGCTGTCTCAAATCCGCCTTTGGCCCCCTCGATGAAAGCGTCGTAAACATTGACTTTTTTCCTGAGGCCGACAAGAATGAAGGCTATTATGATTGTAAACAGAAGTATGTTGGCCGACGAAGTTCCCACCAAGTCCATCGTGGCTTTGTCAAGGCTTGAAAATCCCCAGACTATTAGGGCGAAAAACACGCACGCCCCGCCGAGGGTGAGCAGCAGCGTCTTGTTGAAAAGGTTTATCCTTTGGTAAATGCTCGTGGCTATTATTCCTGCGAGGGTCGCGACAAACGTGGCAAGCAATATCGGCACGAAAACATCCGTCGGCTGCGCCGCGCCAAGCTGCGCACGGTAAACCATAACCCCCACCGGCACTATGGTAAGCCCGCTCGTGTTGAGCACAAGGAACATAATCATCGGATTTGTGGCTGTGTCCTTTTTCGGGTTAAGCTCCTGAAGCCTCTCCATGGCTTTAAGCCCGAGCGGCGTCGCGGCGTTGTCGAGCCCGAGCATATTGGCGGCTATGTTCATGAATATGTTGCCCACCGCAGGATGCCCCTTGGGGATTTCGGGAAACAGCTTGCTGAAAACAGGATAGAGCGCACGCGAAAGGGCCTGCACAAGCCCTCCCCTCTCCCCTATCTTCATCACGCCGAGCCACAGCGAAAGCACTCCGGTAAGCCCGAGCGAAATCTCGAAAGCCGTCTTGGCGGTTGTGAACGTGGAGTTCATTATCTCGGGGAACACCGTGGCGTCGCCGAAAAACAGCAGCTTCACCAGGGCAACGGCAAAAGCTATGACAAAAAAAGCTATCCAAATATAGTTTAGCACCATAGTGCGGAAAGATAAGTAACGACTGCAAAATTAGCCAAACAATGGAAAACTCGGCGTAAAACCTGTCGAAATGTTGTTCAAGAATATGAACTGTTTCAACGTTCTATGGGTTTCGTTACTGCAATGTTTACAAACAAAGGGCAAATCCACAGCATTCCAACCATGTTTCCAACAGTTTTTCACACGCAAACAAGTTTATGGCATTTTACTTTATTTCAAATTCATATAAAGTTGCCTTTCCCATTTTTTCGGAGCTTTCCACAATTTCCACAGCGTATAATCATTATCATCATCCTTTTGTAAATTCCAAAACAGAATGATATTTATATGCCTATGGTTTCGTGTAGATTTTCAAGTTTGGTGATTGTTATCCGTAAAAAACAGTAATACAGATAATTAGCCTTATTTCTTTTTAATGGCGTAAGTTATTGTATTCAAGATGTTTGCAAGCGGCAAAAAAAGGTCTGATGTAATTCAAACTACATCA
>DKDC01000029.1:65543-66278 GCA_002451695.1 Prevotellaceae bacterium UBA6858
CCCATGTCCCATGCAGTTTTTTCGCCATTCTATCAAATTTCAAAATACGCGCTTATCCTTTCTGCCGCCTTCTTCATTTCCTCCGGCTTCGGGCTTAGTTTTTCGCGGCGGAAGTCCATATCCTTCTCGCTCTGCATAGGAATAAGATGTATGTGGGCATGGGCAACTTCAAGGCCAAGCACCGCCATTCCCACCTTCCTGCACGGGAAAGCCTTCTTGAGGGCCACGGCAACGTGTTTCGCGAAAACAATCATGCGCGCCAGTTCGTCGTCGCCCAAATCGAAGATGTAATCCTCCTCACGGCGCGGAATGACAAGCGTGTGTCCCATAACCATGGGGTTTATGTCGAGAAAAGCGTAGAACTCGTCGTTTGCCGCAACTTTGTAAGAGGGTATCTCCCCGGCGGCAATCTTTGCAAACACTCCTGCCATATTCTTAGATTGAAATGTTTATGATTTTAAGCTGCACAACGCCCTGCGGAATTTTTATGTCCACAACATCGCCCACCTTGTGCCCGAGCAAACCTTGGGCGACTGGTGTCTGGGATGAAATCTTTCCCTCGCGGAGGTTCGCCTCGCTCTCGCTGACAATGGTGTATTTCATCTTGGCCTTGTTTTTAACGTTCTCCATCTCGACGGTTGAGAGAATCTGCACCGTTTCGTTCGAGAGTTTCTTCGGGTCTATGATTTTTGCGCTGGCAAGTGCGGCCTTGAGCTTGTTTATCTTCATCTCAAG
>DKDC01000029.1:66341-68388 GCA_002451695.1 Prevotellaceae bacterium UBA6858
GTCGCCCTTGTCGCGCGCCTCCGCTATCGCCTCCGACGCTGCTGGGCGGTCAACTGTTTCCATGTGCCTTAGTTCGGCCACCATTTTGTCGTAGCCCTCTTGTGACATATAAGCCATAAGTCTGTATCTTTTTAAGTTATTATTCTGTCCTTCCCCTCCAAAGAGGATAAAAAACTAAAAGAATCCCAAAGCATAGCCATGGAATCCTTTCGTTCTTCGTTTCTGCAAAGGTATGTAATTAGTTTGATATGACGAAATATTTATTGCAACAAAAAGTTTTTCACTCTTTCATCGCTCCCGCCTATCTTGCTGATTGTTTTTGCCTTTTCTTTTCACGGCGTTTATGTTCCGCATCAGCCCGGAGTATTTCGCCCTCTTCACCGCACTGCCTCTGAACAGCTCGCGGTATTCCTCTTCGGTAAGCGTGTTCCATTCATCGCGCTTCATCTCCAAAAGTCTTTCCGTGGGCGCGAACTCGCCCACTTCGGTAGGCGTTGCAAAGCGGTTGTGGGGACACGCGCTCTGGCAACGGTCGCAACCGTAGATGCAGTTCTCCATCTTGGTTTCCGTGCCTTCGGGAAGTTCTCCCCTCTTCTCTATCGTGAGATACGAAAGGCATTTCCGCGCATCTATATAATACGGTTCGTAAAGGGCTTTGCCCGGACAGGCATCAATACATTTGGTGCAATTTCCGCAATAATCAGCCAAAGGCTCGTCATATTTGTCAACCTCGGCGTTTATGAAAAGCTCGCCAAGAAAGAAAAAGCTGCCCTTGTGCGGAATTATAAGAAGGGTGTTCTTGCCTATGAAACCCACGCCGGCACGCCACGCCCAGTAACGCTCGGACACCGGGGCGGTGTCGCAAAACGCCCTGCCATCAATCACATCTTCCCCATAGTTTTCGCGTAATGCGCGGAAAAGTCCGAAAAGCCTTTGCTTGACTACGGTGTGATAGTCCTTGCCGTATGCATAATACGAAAAAGTATATTCTCCTGCGTCCATTTTTTTTGCGGGATAGTAGTTCAGCGCAACTGATATTATTGACTTTGTTCCCTCAACGAGCTTTGCCGGGTCAAGCCGCATATCCATGTTGCGGGCAAGGTAGTCCATTTCGCCGTTCCTGCCTTCGGCAACAAAACTCCTCACATAGTCCGAACAGGACTTTTCCATCTTTTCCGCCCTGCATATTCCGCACGCCGAGAAACCAAGATCCGCCGCAGTTTTTTTAATGAAATATGACGAAAGCATCTTTTATTGAAGCCCGAGCAGTTGGGAGGCAAAATGCCAAATGGCGATTCCGCCCGAAACCGATACGTTCATTGAATGCTTTGTGCCGAACTGGGGGATTTCTATTGCGCCGTCGCAGGCGTTCACAGCCTCCTGCGAAACGCCCTTCACCTCGTTGCCGAGTATTATGGCATATTTCCTTCCCTTTTCAGTTTTGAAATTCTGAAGCTGTATGCTGTTCTCTACCTGTTCGAGCGCGTAAACCTCATACCCACCGAAATGGAGCTTTTCTACGGCTTCGAGCGCAGACTCACAACTCTCCCACTCCATCGATTCCTCCGCGCCGAGGGCAGTCTTGTGGATTTCGGGATGAGGCGGACAGGCGGTTATGCCGCAAAGCAATATCTTTTCGAGCCTGAACGAATCGGCGGTGCGGAACACTGAACCCACGTTGTACATACTCCTCACGTTATCGAGAACAACCACGAGAGGAGTTTTCGCTGCGGCCTTGAATTGCGGAACGTCTATCCTGTTTAGCTCTGTAACCTTCAATTTTCTCATACATCTGCAAAATTAGCCAAACGGTGGAAAACTCGGTGGAAAACCTGTTGAAATGTTGTTCACGCGTTTGAACAGTTTCAACTGTTTTCAGGGTTTCGATGTTGCTTTGTTGACAAGCCGAAGGCAAATCCACTGCGTTTCAACGAGGTTTTCAACAGTTTTCCACACACTCTTATTCTCTTTTTATTTTGCTGCATTTCAGTTTAATGCAAAGCTGCTATTTTTTATTTCTGGCAGTTTTCCACAATTTCCACAGCGT
>DKDC01000029.1:68409-68547 GCA_002451695.1 Prevotellaceae bacterium UBA6858
CAGCGTATAATCATTATCATCCTCTTTTTATAAATTCTAAAATAGAATGATATATATAATTTATAGCTTCATTGGATTATTCTAGTTTGGTGATTGCTATCCGTAAAAAGCAGTAACACAGATAATTAGCCTTATTTC
>DKDC01000030.1:0-2159 GCA_002451695.1 Prevotellaceae bacterium UBA6858
ACATAGGACACAGGAAAAATTATATCAGACATAATCCAAATTTCATCAGACCTTTTTTCGCCGGTTGCAAACCACTGTAAAACAACATCTTATACAGGCTGTTTGATTTAAGTCTATTTTGCTGGCTTACAGCGGTTTGTGTCAAAATGGCGCGTTTCCCGTTAAAAACAAAAAGTCCCGCAAACCACGGCGGCTTGCGGGACTCTTTTATGATGGACTATGGTTTACTTCACGAGAACCTTGTCCCTGCCGATGATGTAAACGCCCTTCTTCAGACCGTCCTTGGCGTTTGCAGCCTTGACGTTCTTCTTCACGAGCACACCGTCGGTGGTGTAAACGTTAACCTTGCCGGACTTTCCGGCAACTGCGTTGGAGATGCCGTTGACAATGTCGCCCTTGATGTTGAGCTCAAAGTCGGTTGTCTGCTCGCCGTCGTTCACAATCTTGGATGCGTCTATGTAGCCGCGCTGTCCGATGATTGCGGTTTCTGCATCGCCGATGGAAATCACGGAGTCGCCCTTCACGATGCCTGCGTTTGCGGGCAGCTTGGTGTAGTTGAGCGTGCCGATGATGCCGTTTGCAGTCTTGACTTCGGTGGTGAAGTCGTTTGCGAGCGGCAGGAACATCCTTGTGCCTTCGTCGCCGTCGTTATACTTGGTAACGTCGCCGGCAACGACAATCATGGGTTCGCCCGCCTCGAACGAGAGCTTGTTGTAGAGGAGCAGCTTGCTGCCGTCCTCGGAAATGCCCTTGATGCCGTAGGTGGCAATCTCGTTGTCGGTGTTGGCGTCGGAAACTCTTTCGCTGTCGTAAGCGTAAGGGAGAGTGAGCACCATTGCGCTGTTGTTGCGTATGGTGATTTCGCCGCTTTCTATCTCGGTCTCGTCAACAGCCACGAAGTCCCAGGCCGAAGGTGAGTCGGCGCCGCCTTCCCAGCTGAGCAGACCCTTGCGGCCGTCTGCGTGGAGCGGGGTGTTCCATGTGTTGGCCGCGTTGCCGCAGGTGATGTTGAACTGCCCGCTCTTGAGCAGTGTCAGCTTGTAGGGCACGGGGGTTGCTGTCATTCCTGCGAAGCCGTCGTGGTTTGAGGTAACGCCGAGGTATGTGCCGGTTGCGCGGTTCTGGAGTGCGTAGGTGTTTGCATCTTCGTTGCCTTCAATCTTAACGAGCCTCCACATTGAGTATGGGTCAACGGGCACGCTGTCTGAGAGTGTCTGGCTTGCGTGGTCGAAGCCGTCCCATGTTACGGCGTTGTTCTGGCCGTCCCAATAAGCGTCTCTTGTAGCGTTGGCGTGCGGGGCCATAATCACGTTGCCGTAGCACCACCTTTGCCAGATGTCGCCGGTGCCGCCTTCCTGCGTGTAGCCGGAACGTGAGTTGTCGCGGTTGGAGAGGTAGTACCATGTGCCGGTTTCAGGCATCTTCTGCTGGCTCTTGTACAGGTCGAACGCCGTGTTGAGGGATGCAAGGCGCGTGTTGAGGTCTGCCTGCTGCGGCTGCTCGTGATCGTAGGATTCTGCGTCCTCTATAGCAACCGTGATGGCTTCAAACTCGTTGGATTCAACATCGCCCCAAAGTCCCTCATCGGAGAACTTGGCAACATATTCCTTAACTGCTTCAATTCTCTTGTCGAGCGGGGTGGTCTTGGGCGTGAGCGCGTCAACCTGTGCGGTGAGTTCCACCATTCTGTCAACTTCCTCTTGGGTTACAGTGCCGGCTGCAACCTTTGTCTTGGCTGCGTCGATGAGCTGCTTCAGCTCGTCAGCGAGCGGTTTAAGACCGTCAATATAGTTGTATGGGTCGTTGTCAGCATCGTGAACAACCTTGTAAACCTGGAATTCGCCGATGGTGTACATCATGCACGACTGCGGAACGATTGTGCTCCTTACCACGAAGCGCAGGTAGCGGTAAGCCTGGTCAAGATCCCTTACGGAATAATACAGGTAGCGTCCGGTGCTGTTCATGTTGGCGTCTTCCGGCTCTATGTAGGACGTGATGTCCTTGTAGTTGCCCACATGGGTCCACTCGTTGGCGTTGAAAGTTTCCACACCTGCAATGCCGGCGTCGTTTGTCGCGTAGATGTCGATGTTGCTCCAGCATTCCTTCCAGCCCCAGTCGTTGTTGCGGAGGCCGAAGTAGAACTCGAAGTTGTCAACGGG
>DKDC01000030.1:2195-32807 GCA_002451695.1 Prevotellaceae bacterium UBA6858
TTGCTGCGGAGGTCAACCTGCAACCACTGCTGGCCTTTGCCCTCCTCAACTTTTTCGCCCCACGTGCCGCTGTCCCAGGAACTCTGGAAACAGGTGTTGAGGTCGCCGTCTATAAGGTGCGCATAGCTTGTGTAGGTGTCGTTCACCTGCGTGCCCCAAATCTGACCTTCCTCAAACGGTTTGGTTTCGCTTGTTTCTTTGAGAAGTCCGTCGGTGCGGTCGGAAACATACTTGAACACGCCCTTGTAAGCCGGCTCTGCCTTCTGGAGGGCGGCGTTCATTGCCTCGTTAATCCTTACTTGGGCGGAGGCGTTAAGTATGCTGTCGATAACAGTCTGGTCGAGCTCTCTCTTGAGTGTCCAGTCCTTGACGTTGCTTCCGTCGTTGATGTTTATTACGCCTGTTGATTCTGTTTTGTAACTCTTGAGGGTGTAAACGCCGTTGTCAACAGTGTTTGAAATCCAATAGATGCCGTTGCCGCGAAGCTCGAACTTCTGGCCCACGGTTTGTGCCGACGTTGTAGCCACGCCGTTTGCGGAGTTGCTGCCGATGTAGCGCGCAAATTCCACGTTCTGCACGGAGTATGTGCCGTCGCCGAGGTTCTTTATTTCAAACAAGTATTGTCCGTTGCTATACTCAATGGCTTTCCAGCTGAGGTATGTCGAGGTTGGCACGTACATCGCAATCTTGCGGTTCTCCCTCTGGAAACCGTCCTGCGTGCTTACAATGTAGTAGTAGCCGTCCTCAATTTCCCTTACGGAATGATCCTGCTCGTTGAACTTCTGTGTAACTTCCGCGAGCTTTGCAATCATGTTGTCTACGTCGTCGTCGGAAGCCATGGCCTCTTCGTACATTGTGCGAGCCTCGCTGATAACCCCGTTAAGCTCTGTTGCGTCGCCTTTGTTGTCGCCGGGGTTAGGGCCTACCTTTGAGTCCTTGACAACGCCGGCTGCGTCGGTTATAGCCTCGTTGAGCTTTGTGAAGAAAGGAATGTCAGCCTCTGCAACTTTCTCCACGTACCATACGCCGTCGAGCGGGTGGTAGTCGTTGTTGGAGGAGATGCGGTTGCCGCCGTCAGCGTTCCAGAAGTTGTCGTTGTCGCTCGCATAGAGCTTGAACACGTTGCTGTACTGCTGCTTGAAGGTGTTGTGGGTTTTGCTTGTGCCTGACATCTGTACGAAGCCCCAGTTGTTGCCCGAGGCGTTGGACTTGATGTAGGTGGAATCCTGCGTGCCGCAGTTCTTCAGCACGAGGTTGCCGTCGGCATTCTTCACAACGTGCCAAACTGCGGAAGCGTCCATGAAAGGATCAACCGCGTCGTGGCCGAGATACCAGATGTTGTCGCGGAAATAAGGCTTGAGGTAAACGTCGTTCTCGCCGTTCTTGAAGGTGTAGTAGCCCTCCTCAACGGGGATTATCTTGCCCTGCAGGGTTTCGGTAGCCTCGTCCAGCTCTGCTATGAGCGCGGAGTTGTCGTCCTCGCTGCCCTTTGCCGCCTGTGCCTTTTCAAGCACGGCGTTGAACACATCGTAGTCCCCCTGCGAAACCTGTCCGGGGTTGGTGCCGACGGTGAACTGCTTGCCGAGCGCGGTGGTTATCGCCTCGTTGAGCTTGAGCGGGTTGGTTACGTCTTCGGCGGGCACCTGCACGAACTTCACCATTGAGGCCGCGTTCTGGCTCTTGCTGGTCTGTATGTTGCCGCTCTCACCGTTGATTGCGTAGTTGTAGCTGTTGTCGGTGGAGAAGATGTACGCGCATCCGTTGCTGAGGAACTGGAGCTTGAAGTTTGCGGGGTTGAGACCCGTCATTATCACATAGGGACTTTCCTTGTCGCCCTTGCCCACGTTCTCAACGAATGTCAGTTCCTGTGCGCCGCAGTTCTTCAGGGAATAAGTGCCGTCGGCGTTTTTTGTAACGTGCCAGATGAACGAGTTGTCATATCCGCTGTTGTCGCGGGGGTATGCGCCGAGTCTCCAAAGGTCGCCGTCCTGGACGGGAACCATGCAGGTTGTCGGGTCGCTGTAGTTGGAGAAGTTGATGAAGTAGTAGCCATCATCGAGCGAGCCCTCCACTTCGGTTATCTCCTCGATGTCGTCGAGCAGCGCGGGGTCTATCTTGTCGAAAAACCAGGAGCGTTCGGCGGTGGGATCCGACAATTGCCCCCAGTAGCCGGTGATTTGCTCTCCCTTGAACACGCCCTGGTATCCGAGCAGCGGACCGTATTGCGGGGCGTCCTTCACGTTGGCGATGAGGTAGCTGCCGTCAACCGCCGCAGATGGCGGGAGCTGGATTTCGGAAGGCTGGGTAACGAAACCCGCGCCCTCGCCGTAGCCCATGCCTTCCACTTTGCCGATGTACATGTTGGCCTCGTAGTTTCTCACGGTGTAGCCGTCGCCGTATTTCTTCACCTCGAAGATGAACGGCTTGTCGTCTTTGGTGAGCTTGCTGGGGACAACGTGGCTTGCGTAGTGCACACGCAGAGCCTGGTCTGTCCCGGTGTTGTTGTAGAGCAGCGCGTCGGTGGGGTGGGCCGCACTCGAAATGAAGTAGTAGCCCTCTTCCGGACCATCGTCCTGCGCAACAACCGTCTGCCCCACGCTTGCGAGCGCGAGCAGCACGACAGCGGAGAATAGTCTCGCTGTCCAAAGTCTTAGTTGCTTCATACAATGTTTATTTTGGTTAGACATATTTCCATGACATTACACTTTCAGGCTGCCGCGTTTCGCGGTTTTTGCGAAAAGTAACATATGGCAAAGTTAGCGAGAATAATCGGTTCCGCAAAAATATTGTAAAAAAAAACAGTATAAAATTAAAAAATGTGTCAAACATAGGCAGGATGCCCCGTGTTTGCACTTTTTCGTGCGCAAAGTGCGGTTTTCGGTTTTTTATGGCTATTTTCGCAAAAGTTTCCGTTTTTGTGAAAAAAACGGTCTCGCGCATTCTTGCAACTAACAATTTAACATGAAAATAATATGGAGAATAAGGAGAGATTAGTGTTTGTGGACTGGCTGCGGGTGGTTGCCTGCTTCCTTGTGATGCTCGTGCATTCGAGCGAGAACTTCTACGGCGCCGACGCTTCGGGCATGGCGGGGAACGTGTCGATGCTGGCAAACGGGGCGAACCGCTTTTGGGTGGCGTTCTACGACGGCGGCGTGGCGCGCACGTGCGTGCCGCTTTTCATGGTTGTTTCGGCGTTTCTGCTTGTGCCAATGAAGGGGGGCGTTACCATGCTCGGCTTCTACAAGCGCCGTTTCCTGCGCATACTCCCGCCGTTCGTGTTTTTCGCGGTGCTTTACTGCCTGCTCCCGCTGGCTTGGGGCGGAATGACATGGGAGCAGTCGGTTGCCGACCTCAGACACCTGCCGCTCAACTTCCCATCAATGGCGGGGCATCTGTGGTTCATGTACCCGCTGATAAGCCTATACATCATAATGCCCGTAATATCGCCGTGGCTTGAAAGGGCTTCGGCAAAGGAGGAACGGGTGTTCATCGGGCTGTTCGCCCTGTCCACGTTTATGCCGTGGCTTCACAAGTTTGTCGCGCCCGAGATTTGGGGCGAGTGCTTCTGGAACGGCTACCATATGCTGTGGTATTGCTCCGGCTATCTCGGCTATCTTGTGCTGGCCCACTACATACGCTTCCACATAAAGTGGGCGGTGAAAAAACGCCTTGTTGTGGGGGCTGTTTGCTTCGTTGCGGGTGCGGCGTTCACGGCGTGGTCGTTCTGGTGGAAGGGCGTGCCGGGGCAGCTTATCGACACCCCCATTCTGGAGTGGTCGTGGGAGTTCTGCACGCCCAACGTGCTTTGCGCCACATTCGGACTGTTCCTGCTTTTCACCTGCATAGGCGCAGGCAAGTCGAACAGGGTGATAACGGGAATATCGAAGCGCACGTATGGTATGTACCTTATGCACATGTTCTTCCTCGCGCCCATAGCGTCGTTCTTCGTGAACGGCGACCAGGCCAACCCGCTGGTGCCCGTTTACCTTGCAATCCCCCTCATAGCCGTGCTCACGTTCGTCTGCTGCACAATATCGGCTAAGCTGCTCTCGTATATCCCCGGCAGCCGCTGGTTCATAGGCTGACACCCTGCCGCCGGCAAGAAAAACGGCGGCAGTCCCGCACGGCGGCTGTCCGCACGGAACATGCTAAACCGCAACTTTGGCAATTTTGCCGTGGTTGCGGTTTTTCCATATGCACGGAAGGACTTGTGCCAAAAGCGGGAGGATATGCCAAGTCGTTGTTTCACAAGAAATTAACCGCTTTAGAATGACTTTTGCAAGTTTTTGTTTTTCAGACGTTTGCAAGCGGTGAAAAAAGGTCTGATGTAGTCTGGATTATGTCTGATATAATTTTTCCTACGTCCTATGTAGTTTTTCCCACGTCAAATGTATTTTTCGGGGCTTTGGTTTTGCGCCATTTGTAGGGGCGTATGGCATACGCCCTGTATGCCGCCGCGTGAACGCACCATATAAGCAAAGCAAACATTCGCACAAACGCCGTAAAATACGCGCAATCCGGGCGTATGGCATACGCCCTTACGGTGGCGAAATTCATTGGCTGTTCATATATTGTACGTGTCATGAATACAACTTCCCAACCATGCCGAAGAATCCCTAAGCATACCGATTTTTCATCCCGAACAAAGAATAAAAACGTAAAAATCGCCAGTCTGGAGTACGTTTTTTACGTAAATTCCGCCAGTTAGGGAAATTATTGTTATATTTGTGCAGGAAAAAGCAAGGTATGGAAACGATAAAAAGAATACTTCAAGAGAGGATAACAGAGCGTATTGCCCCCAACAAGGCGGTATTGATTTTCGGGGCGCGGCGTGTGGGCAAAACAGTGATGATGCGCAAGATAGTGGAAAGCTATCGCGGTCGCACAATGATGCTTAACGGCGAAGACTATGACACAATTGCGTTGCTGGAGAACCGCTCGGTTGCCAATTACCGCCATTTGTTGGACGGCATAGACTTACTTGCCATTGACGAGGCGCAGAATGTCCCTAACGTAGGCAGTGTCTTGAAACTGATTGTTGACGAAGTGCCCGGTGTAAGCGTATTGGCAAGCGGTTCGTCTTCGTTCGACCTGCTTAACAAAGCTGGCGAGCCGTTGGTCGGGCGCAGCACGCAATTTTTGCTTACCCCTTTCTCGCAGCGGGAGATAGCGCAAACGGAAACCGCCCTTGAAACTCGCCAGAACCTTGAAGCACGCCTGATTTACGGCTCTTATCCCGAAGTGGTGATGATGGAAAACTATGAGCGCAAAACCGACTATCTGCGCGATATTGTCGGAGCGTATCTGCTAAAGGATATATTGGCGATTGACGGCTTGAAAAATTCGAGCAAAATGCGCGATTTGCTGCGTCTTATAGCTTTCCAGTTGGGTAGCGAAGTGTCTTATGACGAGCTGGGGAAGCAGCTCGGCATGAACAGGACAACGGTTGAAAAATATCTCGACCTGTTGGAAAAGGTTTTTGCTGTGTATCGGCTGGGCGGATATTCGCGCAACCTGCGCAAGGAAGTCGCAAAGGCGGGGAAATGGTATTTCTATGACAACGGTATCCGCAATGCAATTATCGGGGCTTTTTCACCGTTGGCCGTTCGGCAGGATGCAGGCGCATTGTGGGAGAACTACATTATCGGCGAGCGGCGCAAGGCAGATTTTAACGGAAGGCTTCATAAGGATTTCTATTTTTGGCGCACTTACGACAAGCAGGAGATTGACCTTATAGAGGAGGATGCACATAGCTTGACAGCATTGGAGTTCAAATGGGGGAATAAGACGCCTTCCGCCCCAAAGGTGTTTCAGGAGGCATATCCCAATGCGGAGTTTCATGTTGTAAACAGGGACAATTATTTGGAGTTTATATAATCATCCCATTGGCAAAACAGCAGCCCGCACGTTGCCGTTGTGGTTTCGTGCGGGCTGCAAACGTAATAATTTCTGTGTAAGTTGTTATAAAAGAGCTTTGCTATGTTCTAAAATTTCACGAGGGCTTTCTTCAGGCGTTCTATGAAATCGTCAGCCTGCTCGGTGGTGAGGCAGAGCGGCGGCAGGAGCCTTAGAATGTTCGTGCCGGCGCCGCCGGTGAACACGCGCTGGTCGAATATGAGGCTCTTGCGCAAATCCTTTACAGGTTTGCCGAACTCAAGGCCTATCATAAGCCCGCGCCCGCGTATTTCCTTTATCTCGCTGATTTCTTCGCAGCGTTTCATGAGGTGCGCACCCACGGCTGCGGCGTTCTCAACCAGTTTCTCGTCCTCAATCACGTCGAGCACGGCAAGAGCCGCCGCGCAGCCAAGGTGGTTTCCGCCGAACGTTGTGCCGAGCATACCGTAAACCGGCTTGAACTTGGGCGAAATCAGCAGTCCGCCCATCGGGAAACCGCAGGCTATGCCCTTTGCCACGGTGATGAGGTCGGGCTTCACGCCAAGGTGCTGGTGGGCGAAGAACTTGCCGCTGCGTCCGTAACCGCACTGCACCTCGTCGCAGACAAGCACCGTGTTGTGTTCGTCGCACGCCTTGCGCACGGCTTGCATGAACTCCTTGCTGGCAAGGTGTATGCCGCCCACGCCCTGTATGCACTCGATAATCACGGCGCACACATCGCCTTTGGCTATCTCGCCGACAAACGCCTTGGTGTCGTTGAGCGGCAGGAATGTAACGTGTCCGTTCTTGTTTATCGGCGCGTTTATCTTGGGGTTGTCGGTGGCTTCAACGGCGAGCGACGTGCGTCCGTGAAAAGCCCCTGCGGAGGCGATGACCCTTGTGCGGCCGTTGTGGAACGATGCGAGCTTCAGGGCGTTCTCGTTGGCTTCCGCGCCCGAGTTTATAAGGAACACGGAATAATCCCCATAGCCCGAGGCCTTGCCGAGGCGTTCCGCGAACTCCGTCTGAAGGTGGTTTTGCACCGAGTTGGAGTAGAAGCCGAGGCGGTTGAGCTGCCGGCTCACGCATTCTATATAGTGCGGGTGGCAATGCCCTATGCTTATCACGGCGTGTCCGCCGTAGAGGTCGAGATACTCGTTGTCGTCAGCGTCCCAAACGCTGCATCCGCGCCCGCGGACTATTTCTACGTCATATAATGGAAAAACGTCAAATGGTTTCATGTTGTAAAATTTTGTCAGAACGCCGCCGCCTTGAGCCTGAGCCCCGCGTCTTCGGCAATCCCGAACATAATGTTCATATTCTCCACGGCCTGTCCCGCCGCGCCTTTCAGCAGGTTGTCGATGACCGATGTTACGAGCAGCCTGTCGCCGTATTTCTGTGCGTGAACAAGCGCCCGGTTTGTGTTGACCACCTGTTTCAGGTCGATGTCCCTCCCCACGTAGTGCGTGAACGGTTCGCCGCTGTATGTTGAGTAGCATTTGTCTATCTCCTCCTGCGTCAGTTCTGTGCGCATGAACACCGTGGTGAAGATGCCGCGCGCAAAGTCGCCGCGATAAGGCACGAAGTCCAGCTCACCGCCGAACCCGGGCTGAAACTCCCTGATGCTCTGGTTTATTTCTAGGAGGTGCTGGTGGGTGAAAACCTTGTAAACGCTCATGTTCCCGTTGCGCCAGCTGAAATGTGTGGTTGCCTGCGGTTTCACTCCCGCCCCGGTGCTGCCTGTTATGGCGTTAATCACCACATCCCCCTTTAACGCCCCGGCTTTTGCCAGCGGAAGCAGCGCGAGCTGTATGCAGGTGGCGAAGCATCCCGGGTTGGCGACGTGTTGTGCCTTGGCAATCTGCGCACGGTGGGTTTCGGGCAGTCCGTAAACGTAGTCGTTTCCCGGCGCGGCTATCCTGAAATCCTGCGCAAAATCTATGATTTTCACGTTTGCCGGCACGGGGTTGCTCTTGAGGAACTCCGCACTTTTCCCATGCCCGAGGCAGATGAACAGAACGTCAATCCTGTCGAACGGCAACTCGTCAGTGAACCGCAGCTCCGTTTCCCCGAGCAAGCCTTCATGCACGTCGGAGAAAAGGTTTCCCGCGTTGCTCCCCGAATTTGCGAAAACGATTTCCGCCTCCGGGTGGTTGAGCAAAATCCTTATCAGCTCCCCTGCGGCATATCCCGCCGCGCCTACAATTCCTACCTTTATCATCGTTGCGTGTTAACGGCGTTCGTCCTTGTGCTTGGAGTAGTATATGCGCAACGGCGTTGAAGTAACCTTTATGAAGCCTTTCGCCTCTTCCGAAGTCCAGCCCTTTTGCGTCTCGCCATATTCTCCGAACGGGTTTTTCACCAGGTCGTCCTTTGAGTCAACGCCGACGGTCTCGAAGGAGTAGGGGCGGAGCTTCAGCGTTACCACGCCGTTCACGTTGCGCTGCGAAGATGTGAGCATAGCCTCGATGTCGGTCATCACAGGCTCCATGTACTGGCTTTCGTGCAGGAACATTCCGTACCAGTTTGAAACTTGGTCCTTCCAGTACTGCTGCCATTTTGAAAGAGTGTATTTCTCCAGGAAGCGGTGTGCGCCGATAATCAGCATGGGTGCCGCAGCCTCGAAGCCCACGCGCCCTTTCAGGCCGACTATGGTGTCTCCCACGTGGCAGTCGCGCCCTATGGCGTATGCCGCGCCTATTTTCTCTATTTCCTGTATAGCCTTTATCTTGTCGCTGTACTCTTTGCCGTCAACGCTTTCTATTTCGCCTTTCCTGAAGCCTATCTTCAACTCCCTCTCGCCCTCTGCCGTGGCGTGCTTGAGGTATGCCGATTCGGGCAGGCCCTGGTTGCTGTCGAGAATTTCGCCGCCGCAGATTGACGTTCCCCAAATGCCCACGTTGTAGGAGTATTTCAGCTTTGCGAAGTCAGCCTTGAAGCCGTGTTCGTTGAGATAGTCGATTTCCTCCTTGCGCGTCAGCACGCGGTCTCTCGTGAGGGTTATTATCTCCTTCCCCGGGGCCATTACGAGGAAAGTCATGTCGAAACGAATCTGGTCGTTGCCCGCGCCGGTTGAGCCGTGTGCGATTGCGTCGGCCCCCACCTCGTTGGCGTAGCGCGCTATGGCGATAGCCTGGAAAATCCTTTCGCTCGAAACGGATATGGGGTAGCAGTTGTTGCGCAGCACATTGCCGAAAATCATGTATTTAAGGCTTTTCTCGTAGTATTCCTGCGTAACGTCGAGGGTTACGTATTTCGCCGCCCCCAGCTTGTAGGCGTTTTCCTCATTGGCCTTGAGCTGCTCCTCGCTGAAGCCGCCCGTGTTGGCGCACGCCGCGTGAACCTCGTATCCCATTTCGTGCGCGAGATACATCACGGTGTATGAGGTGTCAAGCCCGCCGCTGTAGGCCACCACCACTTTCTTTTTCTTTTCCATTGCTGTTATTGAAGTTTTTGTTGTTGCTTTGTTGTTCACCTCAGACCTTTCGCCGCCGCCTCCTTTGCCATTTTCACCACGTCGGGCGGCAGCTCCACCGGCAGCGGCTCTCCCTCGTGGTCGGCGGGGTCGTAGAGCATCCCGGTGCACACGCAGTATTTCCTGCCTGTGCGGGCAAGGATGTCGCAGTTGATGCAGCATGGGTGTTCGGGCGTGCCGCAGCCTTTCCAATACTCGTCGTCCTGCGTGAGGTCGCACAGCGGCACAGGCACATAGCCGAGCTTTGTGTTTATCCTCATCACCGCGCCCTGGCTGGTAAGCCCGAAGAGTTTTGCGTGAGGCCAGCGCAGGCGGCTTAGCGTGAACGCGGTCTCCTTGATGCGTGTGGCGAGGTGGTGCTGCCTGAACTTTGGGACCACTATCAGACCCGAGTTTGCCACGTAGTGCTTGTCCTCCCAGCTCTCTATGTAGCAGAAGCCGGCGAACTCCTCTCCGCAGAGGGCTATTATGGCTTTGCGCTCGCGCATCTTCTGCGCCACGTATTCATGTGTCCTTGAGGCGATGCCCGAACCGCGCACTTTTGCGGCGTCGGCTATCGTTTTCAGAATTGTATCGACATACTTTTCATGAGACGCGTCGGCAACCAACACGTCTATTCCGTCGTTGTAAATCATTTCCTTTCTTTAAGTGTAAATTCCGGAAGCGCGTTCCGGCCGCGCCTTATAGGTTGCGCTCAATGTGCGGAAGAATCTCCTTCAGATCGTCCAGCATTTCCTGATGGGTGCTGTTTTTCTTGCCCACCACCATTACGGTGTCGTCCCCTGCCAGTGTGCCGGCAATGTGGGGGAAGTGCTTGTTGTCGATGTTCCCCGCCAGTGCCGCCGAAAACCCGGGAATGGTGTGCAGTATCATCAGCTCGCCGCCGGGTTCGCAGTTTAGCAGACACTCCTCAAGGGGAACGTTGCTGGTTGCGCTTTTCTTTGCGGCGTGGGTGTAGTTTGGGTTGTTGGGCAGTATGTAGCGCACGTGCCCGAACTGTGTTGTGATGCGTATTGCTCGCAAATGGTGGAGATCGCGTGAGAGCGTGGCCTGTGTGGAGCCGTGCCCCACATTGATGAGTTCCTGCAGCAGTTGTTCCTGGCTGCAGATGTTTTTGTCGTTCAGGATTTTTCTGATGTAGCCCAAACGGATCTCCTTTTCTTTCATTCTGTCTATATGGCGTTTCATACCGCAAAATTACTGCGTTTTTTCCAAACCGTACAATTTTTTATACATGAAAGTTGTGCATAAAACCCGATTTTATGCAGTGGATATTCATTCTTTGTCCGGGTGGGCGTAAAGAGATGCGAAGACGTGTTTTGGGGATTATAATATTGGATTATAATGATTAATATATAGTAATGCAGATGCGGGGGCAGTGAAAAAGCCGCTCTTGTGTCAATGAATAATATGCGCATATTTGGGGAATTGCTTGCAATATTCATTGGTGATTTTTTTTGCGGTAATTTGGGGAATGCTGTGAAAATGCAAAGTGTGGAAAGCGTTTTGAAAGATGCTTTGCGCGCGAAGTCCCGAAAAGCCTAGGCTTGTATTGTGCGCCGCCGTGTTTGGCGGAAAATGCGCAAGCTGTTGAAACGCAGGTGTTTGTCTTGTTTGTGGACGTGCAGTGTAAGATTTTGTCTTTCAGGTGTTTGCAAGCTTCTGAAAAAGGTCTGATGTAGTTTGAATTATGTCTGATATAATTTTTCCCATGTCCTATATGGTTTTCCCTGTGTCCGATGTGGTTTTGCGGCTTGTGATTGCGGTAGGGCTTTCGCCGTTTGCGCGCCGCGTGATGTCAGGGGCGGATGCCGTAACGTGCGGTGCCGTGTGCGTCACGCAGGGGCGCGGTGATGTTTTTTACTTTCATTTAATATAAAACAACCTTTCAAATTTTCGGGAAAGGAATAATATAGCTACTTTTGCCGCGTAAATAGATTATATTGCTAATATTAGGACTATATATGAGGAAAATAATTGCGTTTGTTGCGTTGTCGGTCATTGCCATAGGCTTTTTGGCAAGTTGCGGCGACGATGACAACAAAAGCAGCGGGCTTAGTTCGGACTGCGCCATAAATGCAATAGTTTTGGGGGATTTGTCGCGTGTGTATCACACCTGGCTTGACAACGGCAAGGACACGAGCTACACGATAACAGTGCCGGGCAGCGCGTTCCCGCTGCACATCGACCAGGTTAACAAGCGCATATTCAACAGCGACTCCCTGCCTGTGGGAACGGCGGTGAACAAGGTGTATTTCACCACGTTCAGCGCGGACGGCATTGTGGCCTACCGCCTTGAAAGCGGCAAGGACACCATGTATTCGGTGAAGGACACCCTTGATTTCACCGCTCCGAAAGTGTTCACGATTTACGCTTCCGACGGTTCGGGCAGCAGGTCTTACACCATAGACATCAACGTGCACAACGCCGACCCCGACGCTTATTCGTGGGTTGCGGCTTCGCCGGCTGACAACGTTGTGGCGAAAATGGGGAATATGCGCATGATAGCAAAGGACGGCAAGCTGCATCTTTGGGGGACCGAGAACGGAAACGCCGTGGTCATGACGCGCAATACGGACGGCGGGGCCGCGCTCTGGGACGGGAAATCTGTTTCGGGTGCGGACGGACTGCGGCCCAAGAGCGTCAACCTGTTCGGCGGCAGGTTTGTGGCCGTTGCAAACTCCGGGCTTGTCGAGTCGGCCGACGGCGCAAACTGGACGGCGGTTTCCACGTCGCTCGTTCCCGACGGCATATTCGCGGTTGGCGACAGGCTCTATGTAAACGTGGCGGGCAAGATATACAGCTCCGCAGACTTCACCTCGTGGAAAAGCGAGGGCGTGGACGACAACGCAGCCCCGCTCCCGACGGAGGATGTTCATTCGGCGGTGCTTCCCGCAGCCAACAACCCGCAGATAGAGAACATTGTGAGCGTAGGGTATTCTGACGGCAAGACCGAAACGTGGAAGAAGGAAGTAAACAAGGCCTATCCCGAGGACAATGCGTGGAGCTATTGCCCCATTACGGAGGAGACCCCGCGCACGCTGCCCCACCTGAAAGGTTTCAGCATGATGAAATACGACGGCAAGCTGTATTCCGCAGGAATCAACGGCGACACGGTGAACGTGTACTCCAGCGCCGACGGGGCGCGTTCCTGGCAGATAGTGAAAGTGCCCACGGTTGTTCCCGCCGGAATGGGGAAGCCTGACGAGACAAGCATTGCCGCCGACGGCGACAACAATATATGGCTGGTTTGCAGCGGGACGGGAATGCTTTGGAAAGGCTACCTGAACAGGCTCAAGGCGGCGAAAAGCGAATAGGCGGTGATGAAAAGGGCGGCTGTTCTGCTTGTGGTTGCGCTTGTGTGCCTTGGCGGCTCATGGGCGCAGGACGATGTGGACTACCGCTATGAGATAGGCGCCGCGCTCGGCGGCAGTTTCTATCGCGGACAGCTCAACCACAAGTTTTTCGGGCAGACTGGCTTTGCCGGAGGGGCTGTGGGGCGCTGGAACATCAACCCCTACATGGCGGTGAAGACCATGCTCGGATATGCGTCGGCAAAAGGCTCGGCCAATGGTGTTGGCGACTTTTTCCCCACCGACCCTGCCGACCCGGCGGTGTCGCAGGAAAAGCGCAGTTACAAGCTCAGCGGCGGCATTGTGGACTTCAGCGCGGCGTACGAGTACAACTTCTGGCCTTTCGGGCTTCATCACGGATACCAGGGCAGGCAGCGCATAACGCCTTTCCTGCAACTCGGGCTCGGCGCGTGCTACGGAACGGCCGGCAAGGCGTTCACGCTGCAGATACCCATAGGCGTGGGGGTGAAGTACAAGCTCAAGCCGCGCGTGAACCTGGGTTTCGACTGGCTGTACCACTTCTCGCTTAGCGACAGGCTTGACGGCTTTGAAAACCCTTACGGCATAAAGTCGTCGGGGTTCGCAAACAAGGACAGCTACTGCACGGCGGTGTTTTACATAAGCTACGACTTCTCGCCGAAATGCCCGCAGTGCAATAAAAACGACTGACAAGAACGATACGACAATATTATATATAATATAAATATGAGTGCTCCGCAGATAGAGATGCAACGCATCCCCCGCCACATCGCCATAATAATGGACGGCAACGGCCGCTGGGCCGTGAAGCGCGGGCTGCCGCGCACCGCCGGACACAAGGAGGGCGTGGAAACCGTGAAGCGCATCACCGAGGAGGCTGTGCGCCTTGGAGTGGAGTATCTCACGCTCTACACATTCTCGACAGAGAACTGGAAACGTCCGGGCGACGAGGTGGCGGCTCTGATGTCGCTTGTCCTCACTTCGCTGCAGGAGGAGCTGTTCATGCGCAACAACGTGCGCTTCCGCGTAATCGGGGACACACGAAAGCTGCCGCTCGAGGTGCAAAGGAAACTGCAGCAATGCGAACGCGACACAATGGGGAACACAAAGATGACCCTTGTCGTGGCGTTGAGCTACTCTTCGCGCTGGGAGATCGCGGCGGCTGCAAGAAGCATCGCCGCCGATGTGGTGCATGGAACGGTTGAGGTTTCGCAGATTGACGAGGAACTTTTCTCGAAGCACCTTGCAACGGCGTTCATGCCCGACCCCGAACTCCTTATACGCACCGGCGGGGAACTGCGGCTCAGCAACTATCTGCTCTGGCAGTGCGCATATTCCGAACTGTATTTCTGCGACACCTACTGGCCCGACTTTAAGGAGGAGGACTTGCGGCTCGCCATAGCCGACTACCAGCACCGCCAGAGGCGGTTCGGCAAAACCGGGGAGCAGATGCTGCAGGAGAACAACACAAAAGAAACTGAAGAATAATAAAGGCGGACGGACGATGCCTGAATTTGCACGCCCCGCAACATAACGAAGATGAAACATATAACGAGAATAGCCATGCTGGCCGCCGCTGTTTTTGCCGCTGCGGTCATTTGCCGTGCTTCGGTGCAGCGGGACAGCGTAATCGTGAAGCCCGACATTATTTATTCCACGCAGCAGAACAACTACATCCTTGGCGGGTTTGTTGTTGACGGCGTGGCGAATTACGACGAGGAGCTGTTGCGCAACATCTCCGAACTAAAAGTGGGGCAGGCCCTCACAATTCCCGGCGCGGACATAACCAACGTGCTGCAGCGTTATTGGAAGCAGAAAATATTCAGCGATGTTTCCGTTTCGGCCGACAGCATCGTGGGCAACAAGATATACCTGCACATCAGGCTCGCGGCTCGCCCGAAGATTTCAACGCTCAACTACCACGGCGTGAAGAAGTCGCAGCGCGAGGACCTTGACCAGCGTCTCGGGCTCAAGGCCGGAAGCCAGATTTCCCCCGACATTATAGACCGCGCCAAGATAATAATCAAACGTTACTTCGAGGAAAAGGGCTACCAGAACGCAAAAATAGAAATCTTGCAGCAGGACGACGTTTCGGCGGCGAACCAGGTGATTGTTGACATCAACATCGACAAAAACGAAAAGGTCAAGGTAAAGCACATCTACTTCACGGGCGTGGAGCAGGGCAAGGTGAAGAAGCTGAAAAAGGCAATGAAGAAAACCCACGAGGTGAACAAGCTCGCAAACCTGTTCCGCGCAAAAAAGTTCCTGCCCGAGGAATACAAGAAAGACAAAGGTTTCCTTATAGACAAGTATAACGAGTGGGGCTTCCGCGATGCAATCATAAAGAGCGACAGTGTTGTGCCTTATGACGAGAAGCACGTGGACCTTTACATAAACCTCGAGGAGGGGCAGAAGTATTATTTGCGAAACGTGAACTGGGTGGGCAACACGGTTTACAGCTCCGAATCCCTTTCCCGCGCCCTGAAGATGAAGTCGGGCGACGTTTACAACCAGACATTCCTCAAAAAACGCCTGAACGACGATGAGGACGCAATAGGAAACCAATACTACAACAACGGATACGTTTTCTATAATCTTAATCCTGTTGAGACAAACATTGACGGCGACTCGATAGATCTTGAAATGCGTATTTACGAGGGACAACAGGCTACGCTCAACCACGTGCGCATCAGCGGCAACAAAAGGGTTTACGAAAACGTGGTTCGCCGCGAACTGCGCACAAAGCCGGGCGACCTTTTCAGCAAGGAGTCGGTTATGCGCTCAATGCGCGACCTTGCGGCCCTCAACTTCTTCGACCCCGAAAAAATAGAGCCCGACATCAAGCCCGACCAAGAGAACGGAACGGTGGACATAACCTACAAGCTCGAGCCCAAGCCAAGCGACCAGGTTCAGATATCGTTCGGCTGGGGCCCCACGGGCATTGTGGGGACTGTGGGATTGAAGTTCACGAATTTCTCCATGCAGAACCTTTTCAACAGCAAGAACCGCCGCGCCCTCTTCCCGCAGGGTGATGGGCAGCAGCTCTCGCTTTCGGCGCAGACCAACGGAACGTATTACCAGAACTACTCGTTCAACTTCCTCGACCCATGGTTTGGAGGCAAGCGCCCCAACTCCCTTTCGCTTTCGGCTTTCTTCTCGAAGCAGACTGACGTGAACAGCAACTACTACAACAGCTCGTATTGGAACAACTACCAGAGCTACCTTTACGGCTACGGTACATCTGGCGGCTATTACAACAACTACAACTATTACGACCCCGACAAATATGTCAAGATATACGGCGTTTCGCTCGGATGGGGCAAACGTCTGCGCTGGCCCGACGACTATTTCTCGCTTACTGCGGAAGCCACATTCCAGAGGTACGACCTGAAGTCGTGGCAGTACTTCATCATTACCGATGGTAACTGTAACAATTTCAACCTAAGCCTGACCCTTTCGCGCAATTCCGTTGACAACCCGATTTTCCCGCGCAGAGGTTCCGACTTCGTGCTTTCGGTTGCGGCCACCCCGCCATATTCGCTTTGGGACGGCAAGAACTACGGAAGCCTTGCACGCGATTACCGCGCCGCCTCATACAGCAAGGAGATGCAGGAGAAATACCGTTGGGTGGAGTACCACAAATGGAAGTTCAAGCTCCGCACATACACCGCGCTCACCGGCAAGAACAAATGCCCGGTGCTGATGACGCGCACGGACTTCGGCATTCTCGGACATTACAACAAATACAAAAAATCGCCGTTCGAGACATTCTATATGGGCGGCGACGGAATGTCGGGCTACTCCTCGGGATACGCCACCGAGACAATCGGACTTCGCGGATACGAGAACGGATGCCTCACGCCCTACGGCGCGGAGGGTTACGCCTACAGCCGAATGACGCTCGAACTGCGCTATCCTCTGATGCTTAAAGGGCAGACAAACATCTACGCCCTTGCGTTTGCCGAGGGCGGGAACGCATGGAACGATGTCAAGAAGTTCAATCCATTCGACATGAAACGCTCCGCCGGTGCAGGTGTGCGTGTGTTCCTCCCCATGGTGGGACTCATGGGCATCGACTGGGCATACGGCTTCGACAAGGTGTTCGGGTCAAACAAGAACGGCGGTTCGCACATACACTTCATCATAGGCCAGGAATTCTAAAACGTAATACAAATCATTAAAAACAGGCAGACATGAAACCATTACGTAACCTTATCATCGCGCTGGCGGCATCGTTCGGCTGCCTTGCGTCGGCGCAGGCGCAGAAATATGCTCTTGTGGACATGGAGTACATTCTCAAGAACATTCCCGCATACGAGCGCGCCAACGAACAGCTCAACCAGCAGTCGAAGAAATGGCAGGCGGAGGTCGAGGCCGTGCAGAACCAGGCGCAGACCCTATACAAAAACTACCAGAACGAGTCGGTGTTCCTTTCCGCCGAACAGAAAAAGCAGCGCGAACAGGCAATCGTTGACAAGGAAAAGGAGGCGGCCGAGCTGAAGCGCAAGTATTTCGCCCCCGAAGGCGAGCTGTTCAAAAAGCGTGAGAGCCTTGTGCAGCCCATACAGGACGAAATTTACAACGCCGTAAAGGAAATTGCGCAGAACAAGGGCTTCCAGCTCATCCTCGACCGCGCCTCCGACACCGCGATTATTTTCGCCTCGCCCAAGATAGACATTTCAAACGAGGTACTCGCCAAATTAGGCTATTCCAATTAATATCATTATATTTGCACCCCATACAAAACGGAATATAAATAAGAAAACCAACAATAAACAATGAAAAAGGTAATTCTAACGGCTCTTCTGTTCTTACCGCTGAGCCTCTTTGCGCAGAAATTCGGACATTTCGATTCTTCTGAAATAGTTAAGGCAATGCCCGAATACGCCAAGTCGCAGACCGAAATCCAGAACCTCTCAAAGCAGTTCGAGGACGAAATCAAGCGTATGCAGGACGAGCTTACAAAGAAGGGACAGGAATACGACCGCCAGCACGACTCGCTCCCCGACAACGTTAAGAAACGCCGCGAGCAGGAGCTTCAGGAGCTTTACCAGCGCATACAGCAGACATCAAACGATGACCGCGACTCCCTTCAGGCGGCTTCGGCAAACAAGATGCGCGAAATCACGCAGAAAATCGTGAACGCCGTAAAGGCAGTGGGCGATGAGGGCAAGTATGTTTACATCATGGACACCACGGGCGGCATCCCCTACATCAGCAAGAGCCTCAGCGAGGACGTAACAAAGAAAATCCGCGAAAAGCTCGGCTTGAAATAAGCCGGCGGCGGTATAGGAAATTATGAGGCGCATTTCCCAAAGGGAGTGCGCCTTTTTGTTTGCAGTTTTTTTCCAGAGAATACGGAAAAGCCAACAATAACCGGGCGCAGCAATACCAAACAGACAGAAGCCATGAATATGAAAGAGAAAAATATCTTTTCTGTTGTCAGAAACGGACTGTATGACCAATATCAGGAATCAATAAAAAGCGTGGACGTTAATTGCCGGAATGAGTACGGTCAAAACCTTCTGCAAGAGGCGATAAGTTCAAACAGGGACGACATTGCTGTCGATTTGGTGGATAGGGGAATAGATGTCAATCACCAGGATTGCCAAGGGCTGACTCCGTTACACTTTTGTGCGCAATATCTTAATATCCGCGTTGCGGTGCTTTTGCTGAATAATAAGGCTGATGTAAATGCAACCGATACATACGGAAACAACCCGTTGTGGACTGCGGTGTTTAATGCGGGCGACGATTACCGAATGGTGGAATTGCTCGTGAGACACGGTGCTGACGCATTGCATAAAAACAACGCCAATCGCTCGCCTCTTGATTTCGCGCGGCAAATTGAGGATGCGGACATGATAAAAATCCTTTTGGATAAGGAATGACCAGACAGAAGCCGGAAAATGTAACACGCTGATACACAGACGCAGAACGCGAAAATAAAAGAGCTTGTAAGCGTTTGGATTTCAGTGCGTTGCAAACCGCAAGAAAAAGGTCTGATGTAATTTGAATTACATCAGACATAATTTTTCCCACGTCCCATGTAGTTTTTCTTATGTCCCATGTGGTTTTGGTTCTTTTTGTATGCCGCTTTCGTAAAAACGGCAGGGGCATCGCTAATAGCACACCGCCATACACCGCTTACCCTGCCGAACGCATCCTTGTCATGCTTGAGTAGCCGCAGTTAGGGCAAACTTGTTTTGTAATACGAAAGGGCCGTTCGGGAAAATAATTTTGTCTTTTTGCCTTCTTCGCGGTGGAAATTGTTTGTAACTTTGTCAACAGTTGTCAACAAAAACAGCAGGTCTCCGCACCAATATGTACACTTTAGGACGAATACTGAAAGAAATAAGAAAAGACAGGAATATCCCTCTGTTGTCAGTGCAACGGCGTTCCGGCATAGACCAAACGCTGTTGAGCAGAATTGAGAACGGACACAGGCTTCCCACGGTAGAACAGCTAAAATTGCTTTCGCAAATTTACGGATTTGACGAGCGCAAACTGTTGGTGCAACGCGAAAGCGACAGAATTGTCAGCACAATGGAGTATTCTGACATAGCGTCAGAAACGTTCCAGGCCGCAGAAAACAAAATAAAATATGGCACACGGTATTTGTCGCTGTTCCAAGAAACGATTTTCCCGCATCCCATTAGTTTGGAAAGCCGCCGGTACATTGGAAGCAAAGCGAAGCTTACTGACTGGATTATGACAACAGTAAAATCCCATGCGATGGACGCACACACTTTTTGCGACCTTTTTGCGGGAACCGGCTCTGTCGCCCATAAGGCTATCGGAATGTTTGACAAAGTAATCGTCAACGATTTCCTGTATTCAAACAACGTTATCTATAAAGCGTTTTTAGGAAAAGGAGAATGGAGACGCGACAAAATGCATGACATTATATCATATTACAATTCCATAGACCCTGCCACCCTGCACGACAATTATTTTTCCGCAAACTACGGCGGGAAATTCTTTGAATATAATCTGTCAAAGGTTATAGGCTATATCCGTCAGGACATAGAGGACATGAGGCATGAATTGTCCGAAAAAGAATATTGCATCCTTTTGGCGACGTTGATTTACAACATAGACAAACAGGCAAACACCGTTGGACATTTTGACGCATATATTAAAAAGCCTATCAAGGAGCAGCCTTTGCGAATGCGTTTGATAGATGCGCGAAGCTACGGCAATGTGGAAATACACAGAAGCGACTCCAATGAACTTGTCCGTACCTTAAATGCGGATGTCATCTATATTGACCCGCCGTACAATTCACGGCAGTATTGCCGCTTTTACCATTTGTATGAAACGCTCGTAAAATGGGACAAGCCCATATTGTATGGCACTGCTCTTAAACCGGCCCCGGAAAACATGAGCAGGTATTGCACAAGCAAAGCTGTTTATTCTTTTGAAGATTTGGTTGCAAACGCAAGCGCAAGGTATCTGGCTGTTTCCTACAACAATACGTACCATTCAAAAAGCAAGTCTTCAGAAAATAAGATTCGTTTGGAGGATATCATGCGCATCCTTGAAAAATGCGGGAAAACGACTGTATATGAGCACAGTCATGCCGCGTTCAACACAGGAAAAACAGAATTTGCAGACCATAAAGAGCTTCTGTTCATTACTCAAGTCGATGAAAAAAGAAAAAGTAAATCGTTCGCCTCTATTTTACGTTGGTGACAAATATAAACTTATAAGCGAAATCAAATCACACTTTCCCCAGCATATACGATGCTTTGTAGAACCGTTTGTCGGCGGAGGTTCAGTGTTTTTGAACGTGAGCGCGGAAAAATTCATTTTGAACGATTTGGATTCAAACGTCATTGCGATTCATAAATTTCTTTCATCGCAAATCGGGCATGAGGCAGAATTCTTCGATGCGGTGTTCAAGATTATTGATTATTATGGCCTTTCGTGTTCATGCCGCCACAACGACATCCCCCAAGAACTTAAATTGACATTCAAAAAAACATACTTTGCCAAGTTCAACAAAAACGGATTTTGCCAATTGAGAAACGATTTCAACACAGCACACCAAAAGGAGACAATTCTTCTGTACGTCCTGCTGATTTACGGTTTCAACCGTATGCTGCGGTTTAACGGAAAAGGAGACTACAACCTGCCTGTCGGCAATGTTGATTTCAATCAAAACACTTACAACGCCTTGATGGGTTACTTCAATGAGGTGGCAAACAAAAACGTACAATGGCACAATCAAGATTTCCGCAAATTCTTTAAGGGGCTGAAACTTTCTGCCAACGACTTCGTTTACTTAGACCCTCCTTACTTGATAACATTCAGTGAATATAACAAACATTGGAACGAACAGGCGGAAAAGGACTTGCTTAAGATTCTTGATTGGTTTTCAGAGAAAAATATTAAATTCGCAATATCAAATGTTACCTATTATAAAGGCAAAGAAAATTCCATTTTTCTTAATTGGTCGGACAAATACCAGGTTCATTCAATCAAAAGCAATTACATCAGCTATCACGACAATACAAACAAAACGCTTAACGAAGTTCTGGTAACAAACTATTGATTATGGAACATTCTGCAAAGTACAAGCCATTGCTTTACACTACAACCATCCGCAACCCGGAAAGGTTTAAGGATTTCATGCATATACTCAAGCGGTTTGATGGAGAAATCCTTACAGAGAACACCATAAAAGCCTTTGAGATGGAACTTTTCAAGGTCGGGCTTTTCCGCCCGGCGAAACTGCCGGAAGTTGTTAAAAAGAAATGGTCAACCACGAGAAAAGGCGAATTTGCAGAAAAGCCACTAACAGATGCAGAAGCGGAAGAAATATATAATATGAACGATCCTGAGTGTAACGCAGATATAAAAGGACACAAAGAAGCCGGTTTCCCCCATGGTTGGCCCAGCAGGTTTGACACTCAACTAAAACTGATGAAAGTCCTTGGATTTGTTTATTACAACATGGACGAGCCTGTCAAATTTTCCCCAACAGGAAATTGCCTCGCATCAAGTGTGAGTATAAAAACAAGCACCAACGGCATCTCCCGCGAAATCGTAAATCCACAATATGAGAAAATGGCGTTTATGCAGGCTTTTGCAAAACAGCAAAGGTGCAATCCTTTTATAAAGGAGCTGAACGACAATATTCCTCTTATTCTGCTTTTGCAGGTAATAAAATGTCTCAACGCAGATTCCGAATTCAATGGCAGCGGCATTTCCTACAAAGAAATACCATTAATCCTTTTCTGGAAGGACAACAACGCCCAAAAGCTGTATCATAGAATCAGACAGCTTCGCAAAGAATATGGCTACACCCCCTCAAGCGAGACTATTGAAGATATTTGTGTCAATGAAATATCTGGTGGGTATAAAAAATTCAGCCTCAAGTCAATCGTTTCTGAATACCCGGATGACTTCGTACGTAAAATGCGTATGACAGGATTAATATCTTTTCGTGGCGGAGGCCGTTTTATTGACATAAACCATAAGGAAGACGAAAGAGTCTGCTATATAATTGAGAACTATGCAAGGTATGAAAAATACGCCACCCCGGCAGTACTTCGACTATATGGCAAAGATTGACAACAATCTGTTTTCCATTAAAACTGTTGAAACGCCTAAAGCCAATGTGGCCAAAAAACTTTCTGAGCTTGCCAAAGCCTATTCATGGGATTCTATAAAAACAGAACTAAACAACTTGGCCAGAAAAAGATCCTCCAAGCACAATGTCTTGAAATTCATTGCAGCTCCCGCCCGGTTGGAATTTTTAACGGCCCTCGCCATAAAATCAAAAATGCCGGATGTACAAGTAATTCCCAACTACCCATGCGATGACGAAGGATTGCCTACATCAGCAGCCGGTGGTAATATCGGAGACATTGAGTGCTACGAAAATTCCAACGGAGTTCTCGTAGAGGCAACCATGGCGGAAGGCCGACAGCAAACAATAATGGAAGTATGGCCAATAGAACGGCATCTTGAAGATTTCAGGCAAAACCCCGGATGCTCGGAAGCCCAATGTATATTTGTAGCCCCAACAATATTTAATGACACTGCACGGCAAATCGGTTATGTCCAATATGACAAAGGACTTGTAATCAGGCCATACCAAATCAGCGATTTTATAAATTATATGGAATCAACAAACAGGCTTTACGTACAGGCACAACACGGATGAAAAGAGAGGAACGAATATCCTCTACCCATATAATATGAAGTTACGGTTCTAACTTTATCCGCCCCAATGCTGTCACTTTTTACAAAAAGCTGTTTTCCAATAAATTAGCCGTGTTTTTTGGCAGGCTGCACAAGTCGTTGTTTGTCAGGGTTTTGCAAGCGGAGAAATTATATCAGACATAATTCAAACTACATAGGACGCAGGAAAAATTATGTCTGATGTAGTTTTTCCCATGTCCCATGTAATTTTCGTGGTGTTGGGGAAATGAGGCGGTTTGTGGGGTGCGCGGGCCGCGATGTTTGCCGAAAGCCGCTTTTTGCTTAACTTTGCAGCCGCGACAAAAAACGGCAATAATCCGGTCTGCCGCCGGCGGGGGACACCCGCAGGAGGAAAGTCCGGGCAACACAGGACGGTCCCCTTCCGAAACGGAAGTTGTCCGCGAGGGCAAGCAAGCTGCAGAAGAAAACAACCGCCGCGCCCGCAGGGGGCGGCAAGGGTGAGAAGGCGGGGTAAGAGCCCACCGGGCGCATGGCGATGTGCGTGCCGTGCAGCCGGGATGTTGAAAGTTCGCGTAAACCGGCGCTTGAGGGTTGTCCGCCCGAAACAGCAGTTGCGCCGGAGGGTAGAACGATAGCGTCCGCAGGCGACTGCGGACTTAGACAAATGGCAGACGGCGGTTTCTGAAACCGCCCACAGAACTTGGCTTACAGGATGATTGCCGTGCCACAGGCGGCGCAGACTTTCGCAAAAAGAGGGTCTGCGCCGCATTTTTAACAGTGCCGAAAAGCGGGATTGCCATTTTATTTGTATCTTTACGCTTGTAAATTTGGGTTATTGCAGCCTTTTGCCAACTGTGCGCCGTTGCAATGTTTTATAAATCAGAAAATAAAAATGACTATATATAATGAATTACAAATGGAAATACGCCCCTCCCTCACCGGAGGAGGAAGAGGCGGCCCGCTCGCTTGCGGAGACGCTGGGCATTCACCCCACACTGGGGAGGCTGCTCCTTGACCGCTGCATAACGACGCCGGCCGAGGCGAAAAGATTTTTCCACCCGCAACTGTCAGACCTCCACGACCCTTTCCTGATGAACGACATGAGGGAGGCGGTGGATGCCGTGAACCATGCCGTGGGGCACAACGACAGGATTCTCGTGTTCGGCGACTACGATGTTGACGGATGCACGGCGGTTACGGTGGTTTACAAGTTCCTGAAGGCTTACTGCTCCAACATCGGCTACTACATCCCCGACCGCTACGACGAGGGCTACGGGCTTTCGAAGCGGTGCATCGACTATGCCTGCGAAACTGGGGTGAAGCTGATGATTGTGCTCGACTGCGGGATAAAGGCCAACGACGAGGTGGCCTACGCCAACTCGCGGGGCATAGGGGTGATTATATGCGACCACCATGTGCCCGACAAGGAGCTGCCGGATGCCGTTGCCATTCTCAACCCCAAGCGCAAGGACTCCACTTATCCCTACGACCATCTTTGCGGATGCGGCGTGGGGTTCAAGCTGATGCAGGCCTTTGCCCAGGACAACGGCATAGAGTTCAACAAGCTCATGCCGCTGCTCGACCTGTGCGCAATAAGCATCGCCAGCGACATAGTGCCGGTAACCGGCGAGAACCGCATACTCGCCTATCACGGACTGCGCCGCCTGAACAGCAACCCCTCGATGGGCGTGGAAGCCATAATAGAGCTTTGCGGGCTTGAGGGGAAGGAACTTACGATGAACGACATTGTGTTCAAGATAGGGCCGCGAATAAACGCCTCGGGACGCATGATGAACGGAAAGGAAACCGTGGCCCTGCTCACGGAGCGCGAGCACGACCCTGCCATAGAGCGCGCCAACAGGATTAACCTCTACAACGAGGCGCGCAAGGATATCGACAAGCAGATGACGGAGGAGGCGAACAAGATTGTGGACGGCATAGACAACCTCGACAACCTGCGCTCGCTCGTGGTGTATGACCCATCGTGGCACAAGGGCGTCGTGGGCATCGTGGCTTCAAGGCTGACCGAGGTTTACTACCGCCCCGCCGTGGTGCTTACGCTTAGCGACGGACTGGCTACGGGAAGTGCGCGCTCGGTTGTGGGATTTGACGTTTACAAGGCCGTGGAAAGCTGCCGCGACCTGCTGGAAAACTTCGGGGGGCACACCTACGCCGTGGGGCTTACGCTGAAGCCTGAAAACGTTGGCGCGTTCAAGCGCCGCTTTGAACAGTACGTGGAAAGCAACATAAGCGAGGAACAGACCGAGGCGAGCCTCGACATATCGGCTATAATAGATTTCCGCGACATTACCGTGAAGTTCCGCAACGACCTGAAACGCTTCAATCCCTTTGGCCCGGGAAATCCGAAGCCGCTTTTCTGCACAAAAAAGGTTTACGACTACGGCACAAGCAAAGTCGTGGGGCGCGAGCAGGAACACATCAAGCTCGAGCTTGTTGACAACAAGTCGAACAACATCGTGAACGGCATCGCGTTCGGGCAAAGCTCACAGGCAAGGTACATAAAGACAAAACGCTCCTTTGACATCTGCTACTCGATTGAGGAGAACACCCACCGCCACGGAGAGCTGCAGCTCCAGATAGAGGACATACGCCCCGCAGCGGAATAGCGGAGGGGCGGCAACGGACGTGCTGAAAAACCTATGGGCGACAAATTCAGGGAAACGCTGAAAAAATACTGGGGCTACGACAACTTTCGCGGCATTCAGCGCAACATAATCGAAAGCATCGCATCGGGGCGCGACACGCTCGGGCTTATGCCGACAGGCGGCGGCAAATCGGTAACTTTCCAAGTGCCCACGCTTGCGGGAGAGGGGCTTTGCCTTGTGGTTACGCCGCTTGTGGCGTTGATGAAAGACCAAGTGATGGCTCTGAGGCTGCGCGGCGTAAAAGCCACAGCCGTTTACAACGGAATGAAGCAGGACGAGATTGTCGCGGCTCTTGAAAACTGCATTCTCGGCGGCTACAGGTTTTTGTACGTGTCGCCCGAAAGGCTTGCGTCGGAGTACTTCCTGTGGAAAGCCCGCAAGATGCCGATAAGCCTGATTACCGTTGACGAGGCCCACTGCATATCCCAATGGGGCTACGACTTCCGCCCGTCATACCTTAAGATAAACGAAATACGCAAGCTCTTTCCAAAAGCCCCCGTGCTGGCACTCACCGCCACCGCCACCAAGGAAGTTGTGGAGGACATACAAAAAAGGCTGGACTTCAAAGAGCCTAACGTGTTCCGCATGAGCTTTGAGCGCAAAAACCTCACATACGTTGTGAGGAACACCGAGGACAAGCCGGGCGAACTGCTGCATATTCTGAACAGCTACGGAGGTTCGGCGATTGTTTACACGCGAAACCGCCGCGAGACTTCGGAAGTGGCGAAATTCCTCAAGGAAAACAAAATCACAGCCCTCAACTACCACGCCGGTCTCACGCGCATCGACAAGGACCTGCGCCAGAAAAGCTGGAACGAGGGCGAAACCCGCGTCATGGTGGCTACAAACGCCTTCGGCATGGGTATTGACAAGGCTGACGTAAGGCTTGTAATCCACATTGAGTCGCCGGATTCCCCCGAGGCATACTTCCAGGAGGCGGGAAGGGCTGGAAGGGACGGGCGGCAGTCGTATGCCGTGCTTCTCTACAACAAAGGCGACCGCACGAAGCTGCTCAGAAGGGTGGCGCAGAACTTTCCGCCAATCTCCACCATACGCAATGTTTACGACCATATGGCGTATTTCTTCGAGCTTGCCGTGGGAGATGGCTACGGTGTGTCGTATGATTTCAACCTCACCGAGTTTTGCACACGCTACCGTTTCTTTCCCGAAACCGTGGAAAGTTCGCTGCACATCCTGACACGCGCCGGCTACATACACTACAGCGAGGAGGAGGACACCAAGCCGAGGGTGGTGTTCATGGTAAGCAGGGAGCAGCTTTACAGGCTTCACAACACGTCGCCCGAAAGCGAGAGCGTAATCCAGGCGCTGCTGCGCAACTACGGCGGGGTGTTCACCGACTATGTTTTCATTGACGAGCAGGTGCTGGCAAGCTATTGCGGAATGTCGCGTGAGCGCATAATAGAGATTCTGAAAGGCCTGTCGCACCAGAGGATAATACATTTCATCCCCCACAAGCGCACGCCAAGGGTTACATACCTGCAACGCCGCGTGCTTTCCGAAGAACTCGTAATCAGCAAGGAGGTTTACGAGCGGCGCAAAGAGGAATATTCCGCACGCATACAGGCAATGCTCGATTATTGCTGCGGAGACGAGTGCCACAGCCGTTTCCTGCTCAACTATTTTGGGGAGAAAGACGCGCCGGACTGTGGGAAATGCGAGGTGTGCCTGTCGCGCAAGCACGCCAAACCGCCAAAAGCGGAACAGGAGGAGGCTGTTGCGGCAATCAGGTCGATTCTCGGCGACCGCCTTTCCCACTTTGCCGCAGAGATCACGGCTCCCGGAGTTTCCGCATCAGCCGTTTCGGAAACTCTCCAAAGAATGGTGCAAAACGGCGAGGTTGCCGTTGAAAACGGACGCTACAAGCTCAACGCATAAACCCAGCCGTAAAATAAATCATAATTAATCAATAAGTTGCGTTGCTGTAGGGGCGTATTGCATACGCCCTTAATTGCGGTGATTACGCAATTTTGTGGTTGCGACTTGCGATGCGGTTTACGCGGTGGCGTACAGGGCGTATGCAATACGCCCCTGCAATTATTGCAAAACTATTATCGCCTGTTCTTTCCCAAATATCCCGAAAATTACATTTGATGCAGAAAAAACTATGTCCTATGTAGAAAAAATTATGTCTGACGTAATTCAAATTACATCAGACCTTTTTTCGCCGCTTGCAAACATCTGAAAAACAAAAACTTGCAGTGAATAGTTTTGCCAAAGGTTTGTCTTTGAAATCCAATGTGTTATGCAATTTTGGCGGTATCCGCCGTTTCGCGGGAGATTGGTCGGGGGCATGGCATGAACACGCCCCCGGTATTTCCCTTGTTCCGAAATGTTGCAAGCTTATTGCGCGAGTTCCGATGCCTTGAACTTCATGCGGTGCAAGCCGGCTTTCAGCACTTCGCCCTTGCCTGCGCCGTCTTTCGTCGGAGCATGGAAAGTGGCCGTTGAGTTTGCGGGGACGCTTACCGTATATTCCACCACGCTGCGCCTTTTGTTCCATTCCCATTTCGAGACCACCTCGCCGTATGGCGTATTGTGGCGCGCCTCAAACGAGCCGAGTTCCCTCACAAAATTGGGGCGGAGGATTATGTTCTTGAACCCCGGGCGGCTTTCGTCGGGGAAAATGCCCCCAAGAGCCTTGTAGGGCCACGCGCCTATCTCGCCGAACATAATATGGTTGTCCGAAATGTCCCGCGTTGCCTTCAAATCCCAATTCTCCAGCAGGGAGGTCGCGCCGTTCACGACCCACCAGCCCCAGGAAGGGTAGGTGTCCTGCACAGCCACCTTGTAGGCAATGCCGGCATAGCCGTTTTCGCTCAGGGCGTTCAGCACGGCTTTTGCGCCAAGCACGCCGCAGTCTATGTGGCAGCCGGCAGCCTTTACGCTTTCCGCCAAAGCCGCAGCCGCTTTCGCTCTCATGTCATCGGGAACAACGCCCCACATCAGCGGCATGCTTTGCTCCGTTTGCGAGCCGCCGGCATAAACGCCTGTCTCGCGGTTAAGGAATTTCCTGTTTATGGCGTCGCGGATTTGTTGTGCCAGACGGGAATAGTATTCGCAGTCGTCCGACTTCCCGAACAGCTTTGCCGCCTTGGCGAGTATCATCGCGTCAACATAGAAATATATCGAGGACGAAAGCTCCTTGTCGGAGCGTGTCTTTACCGGCACCCAGTCGCCGCGCCCCCAAGAGGAAAGGTGCGAAGGGCTGTTGCGATCAACATAATCCACATATCTTTTTATATTGTCGTAGCAGTCGCGCAGCGGACGTTCGTCCCCATAGAAAAGGTAAAGGTTCCAGGGAATGATTGCTATGGTGCTCGTCCAGTCCAAACCGTTGTCCGTGCCATACCCCCAGCCGTCGGTGGGGATTATGTCGGGCAAAACTCCGTTGGGCTGCTGTTCGTCGCGGTGGTCTGCGAGCCATTTTTCATAAACCGTGAAGCCGTCGTAATTGTAAAGCCCGGTCTCTATCGCCAGATGCCCGTCGCCCGTCCAGCCGTTCTTCTCGCGTTGCGGACAATCGGTGGGGTAGCCCATGAAATTGGAGATGTAGGCCTGGCGTGTGGCGGCGACAATCTTGTCAAGCAGAGGGTTCGATGACTTTATGCTCCCGGCCGAAGCCACGTCGCTGTGCGTGAAATGCGCAACAACGCTGTTTTGGTCAGGGCTTATGGGGCGCGAAGCCACAAGCTGCACATAACGGAAACCCTTGTAGCTGAACGAGGCGGTGAAGCAGTCGTCGCCGCCGCTAAGCGTCAGGATGTCGGTTTGGAAAGGCTCGGCGTTTCTGTCGCCGCGATAATAAACATCGATATTGCTCAGGTCGAGCGAGCCGTCGGCGTGCAGACGCTCCCCATGCGCCACCCTGACAATTGTGCCGCTGTCGCCGCGAAGCCTTACTGTGGTAACGCCCGCCATGTTCTTGCCGAAATCGTATATATAAGTGGTGTCGTTGAGTTTTTTCATGCTCTTCGCCGCAATGTCCTCCACAAAGCGTATCGGCTCCATGACCTGTGCGCCCACAATCGGCGCGGGAGCCTGGCGGAGCCTCACGCCGCCCCACTTGGAGTCGTCATACTGCGGAGTGTCCCAGCCTTTAAGGCCGCTTTTGTTGAAATCAAAATGCTCGCCTGTGTATATGTTGTTGTAAACAAGCGGGCCGTCTGACGAGGAACGCCAGCTCAAATCCGAGGAAACCACCGAAACCGTGCCGTCCTCGTATGTAATCCTCAAATCCATGCAAACGGCGGGACGCTGTCGCCACGGAGCGCGTTCAAAGTCCCACACGGCAAGAGCCTGATGGTTGTACCAGCCGTTTCCGAGCAGAACCCCGATGGCGTTTATGCCGTCGTGGAGCAGCGGCGTTACGTCGAAGGTTACGTATTTGCAGCGCCGGTCATACCGCGTATATACCGGGTCGAGAAAATGGTCGCTCGCCTTTTTGCCGTTTATTGAAAGCTCAAAAAGCCCTCCTGCGGAAATGTACGCCCGTGCCTTTCTCACGCGTTTCTCCACGTTGAACGTCTTTCTGAAATAGGGCGCCGGCTTGTGGTCGCGGCTGTTGTTGTCGCCAATCCACGACCCCTGCCAGTTTTCAACGCTCATCATCCCGGTTTCAAACCTCGCCACAGGTGAAACGTACGTTTTCCCGTCAGCCGCAACCGCAGCCACGCGCCAGTAGTACGTTGTGAACGGTTTCAGGGGCTTTCCCGCGTAAACGGCGCTCTGGCTGTCGGATTCCACAACGCCGGTGTTCCACACGCCGCCCTTTCCCGAGGCGGCAGCAACGCTGTCGGTATCCACGGCAATCGAATAACTCTTCTGTCTCTCGCCCGAAGTTTGCCACGAGAGCCTCGGCGCGGCGTTGTCAATGCCGAGAGGCGAAACGAGATGCTCTGTTTTCAGGTTGTTTTGCGCCGTTCCGCAAATGGCGGCCGCGCAAACTAAAAAAATGGATATTCTTATTTTCATGGTTTTTATTCTTCATGTGCAAAAATAATGATAATATGCGTGAGTTGGGGAAAGGAAGCCCCGAAAACTACATCGGACATGGAAAAAACTACATAGGACG
>DKDC01000030.1:32867-36784 GCA_002451695.1 Prevotellaceae bacterium UBA6858
TCAGACCTTTTTTCGCCGCTTGCAAACATTTGAAAAACAAAACGTTATGGTATTTTGTTTTTGTGCGGGTATTTTCTTGTAGCTCAACGGCTTACGCCGTTCGGGCAAGCGGGGCGCGAAAATTTTGCCCATGGCACATTATTTTGCAACAGCCAAGCCAAATGCCGTACTAATTAGCAGTATTTTCGTATTTTTGCAATCATCAACAACGTCTGTTCCAATCAAAAAGTCACAGCTATGCACTTACGCCATCTTTTAACAATTCTCACCGCCGTCATAGGCTTTACAGCTTTCGTTTCGTGTCAGGACTCCGAAAACGGAGGCGGCAGCGGCGAGAAATCGCAGTTCAAGAAAAACACCTACTACGCCGTGCAGGACACCGCCAACGGCTGGGAGGAGGGCATATACTACAACGGCACGTTCCTCATGGCTCATGCCAACAGGAGCAAAGGCACAATACTTTATTATCTTGACAATTCGCAACACTACACATACAAGGCGGTTCTTTTCGAGGTTGACCCCGAAGACAACCACATACTCAGGATAGGCGGACTTGACCTGATGTCTGAAGTGTGCGAGTCAGACGGCAAGCTGACAGTCTTTGAAGTAAGCCACAACAATTCGGACGAACTGGACGCACGCACTGTGGAGATTACGGACAAGCACACCGCCACGCAGCCTGCGTCAAGCCGGGCGGCACACACGAAAGGACTGCTGGGGGACTGGACGAAATCGATGATTGAGAAGCTGCTCACAAAAAACATCCCGCACCTTGACGACCTGCTCACCGCGTGCAACTTCACAGAGGATATGCACGACGAGAAATGGGTGAAAGCCTCGCTCACCATCCTGACAGCCGGCATCAGCAAGACGGCCGGCTCTTCTGCCGGCGCGGCAACGCTGCCTTTGAGCTGGGCCGCACAGGAATACGAGGCGCAGGTGTCCAAAGTGCAGGAATTTCTCTACGGAAACGCCGGCATAAAGATAACCGACGTGAAGAAACGCAGCGACGGCGGATACAACGTTACGGTGGAGATAGAGGGGGCAAACAACATCCCGAACCAAATAACGCAGAACCATACGGAACTGGGGGCGTGCGTGCAGAAAATCTACACCAACGACGTTTATTGCGGAGTGCTGGCACGCGATGTCATTGATCCTTGGTACAACCGCACCGATGTGCGCTCGGGCGAAATCCGCGTGGGCAAAACCAGCGAATACCGTGTGCAATACACTCTCGTGATCTACCCCACAGGCGACCACATAAAGCTGCGCCCCTATCTTATTTCCGACCTTGACTTCCTCGGCAAGGAAAGGTTCAAGCTCAGCTGCGACTTTGTGAGACACGGCGAAACTGTCCCTCTGGCGGTGTCGGACGTGGATTTCACTTTCAGGCAGACTGCGGCAAGCTGCGAGGCGACATACTCACACGACAACGAATGCTACGAGGACAAAAAGGTGCATTTCCAGTTCGAGTTCAACGCCACCTGCAACGCATACGGCAACAAAAACATCACAGCCATACGCGACTGGGGATTTGAGATATTCCGTTCGGGGCAAAGCTTCCACAAGTTTTCCATGATTTCCGAAAGCGACGGCCAAAATTCGGGCAACGTAACCTCCGCCACGTCAACGCAAAACTTTTCTGTGGACGAAAATGAAATGTTCATAGACTACAACAGCCTTACAGCCGTTACCGACGGCGACTACACCGTTTGCTCCTACATTGAATACACCACCGGCTATAACCTGAGCGACTTCAAGACCGCCTATGGCGAGCCTGTGCCGATAGAGCTCAAATACGACCAAAAACCTTCCTTCCGCTTTACCGGCGCAAAGTATCTTGGAACATACACCTCGAACAATCCGCAAATCCCATACGGAGCCTGGTGCAAGGGAACCACGTTGGGAATGCAAAGCGAAAACCAGTACGAATGCCAACTGCAAGGCCTGCTTTTCCTCAAGACCTGCATGCTTAAAAAGAGCGGGGGCGGCTGGAACCAATATTGCGACGCATGGTACGCCTATGGCGGAACTACGCCGTGGCAAACGGCACCATGGGCTTTCAACGAGGGATACACCAATCCCTACGGCGCATATAATTTGTGCAAATTCGCATTCTATTCCCCCGAGAAAGTGGGCAAGGGCGCACTCGATGTAAGTGTGGACCTCGTGATTGCGGAAACAGGGCGGCACATCGCAGGGGCAAACAAAATTTCATACGAGCCGTATTACGCGGTAAGCTCGGGCGGCGAGACCTACATCAAAGGCTTTCAGGCGGTGGTCAAATAGCAGACGGCGGCAATGGACAAGCTAACGCCGCAGCAGCGGCACCGCTGCATGGCCGCCATACGCAGCCGCGACACAAAGCCGGAGATTGTGGTGAGGAAGTATCTTTTCGCGTGCGGCTTCCGCTACCGCTTGAACAGCGACCGGCTGCCGGGGCATCCCGATCTGGTGCTGCGGAAATACCGCACGTGCATTTTCATAAACGGATGCTTCTGGCACGGACACGAAGGCTGCAAAAGTTTCAAGATGCCCAAGACAAACACGCCGTTTTGGGAAAGGAAAATCGCGAGAAACCGCGAGCGCGATGCCGAGGAGCACCTGCGCCTGGCGCAAATGGGCTGGCACGTGATTGTTGTATGGGAATGCGAGCTGAAGCCGAAATGCAGGGAAAAGACATTGGAAAGCCTCGCCTTCACGCTGAACCACATCTTCCTCAAAAGCCACACCGCCTACGTTTGCGAAGACACGGGGGAAACCCTGAAAGCCGCCGAGGATACCGGCGAGGCTGCATATAATGCCGGCCGCATCCAAAAGCCATAAAAAACGATTAACAAATATGTCATGAACGCGAAAAAGTCAAGGATAATATTCCAGGCAGCCATAGCCTGCGTCTGCATTGTAATCCTAATTGCCATCGGCATAGGCATATTCTCCGCCTTCCATGCCGGCGACTACATACAGCCAACGGCATTAATCTTCACTCTGGCGATGTTCGTAATCTCCATGCGCCACAAGGGACGCCACAAAAGATGGTTCAAGTCGAGGATTAAAACATTGCAGACCGTTTGCAGCCGCCCTTCCGATGAATACCAGTTTCAAGGCGACCCGCTGTTTTGCTCATTCAACGAGGAAAACTTCTTCATCCAGCTAAACCCGGAAGAAAACGAATTCCGCCTGTGCAGCTACACCTACGTTGTATTTCCAAGCCAAGCGGAAATTTGGGACAAGGCTATGGAAAACCTCAAAAGCCAACTTGACCGTGAAGCTACAAACGTAAAATTTCAGGCACGTTCCGAAGGCCAGCTCGGCAGAAGTTTTAGTTTGACCATGACGCAGGAGGACGCAAAGAAGAAGCTCCTGCTGTTTTTGGCCCGCCTGCTTGTCGGGCTGAAAGGGCAGCTTGCCACCATTTTCGTGAGTGAAATATATTTCAAGACAAGAATATTCGATGCCGTTTGCTATGGCGAGTGCAGCGGAGCGACTATTTCAAGAGCCGTAAGCATACACCCGGACGGCAGCCGCAGCATAGTTGACGCCAACGAGTGCAACGCGGAGGATTTTGTCAAGTCCGACCCGCCCATGTCGGTAATCCTGCAATACACCTTGTCGGACATAGAGACGGATATGCTGGTTGGCGAAGACGAGTTCGAAGCCCAATGGGACATTGACAAAACCGCAGAATAAAAAACGCCCCTGCAAACATCCAACATCCAATCAACAAATAAATTGCGCCGCCGTAGGGGCGTATGGCATACGCCCTGAATAGCCCGGGTTTGCGTTGTCACGATATTGTCTTGCGGTGCGGTTCATGCGGTAGTGTACAGGGCGTATGAAATACGCCCCTACAATTTCTGCAAAACCAATACCGCTAAAATTACATTTGATGTAAGAAAAACTACATAGGACGT
>DKDC01000030.1:36822-49581 GCA_002451695.1 Prevotellaceae bacterium UBA6858
AATTATGTCTGATATAATTCAAATTACATCAGACCTTTTTTCGCCGCTTTGCAACGTTTTGGAAAACAAGTCATTACAAGAAATATTCTTGTGCGGTTATTTTGTTGAAATCCAGAGGCTTGCGCAATTTTGGCTCTGCAAGCTGTTTTGTGTAAACAAACTTGTTTTTTCCGCGCCTTATTTCCGGTTGAAGCACACTTTCAGCGGTTGAGCCTGTATCTTGCGCCGTTGAGGCTTTTCACTATGCCGCGCATCTCCATTTCAAAAAGCACGGACATGAGCCGCGACATGGGGATGTTGGTCTCCACCGTTATCAGGTTTATCTGCTTTCCGTCGCAGCCTTCGAGCGAACCGGCTATTCTCCGTTCCTCATCGCTCAGTTCGGGGAACAGTTCCGGGGCTGGCGGCCTCACTGCCGCAGGATTTGTTTCGCAATCCCAGCACAACGCCTTTACAAGGCTTTCCGCCGAGGTTATCATCCGCGCCTTGTTGTCCATAATCAGCATATTGCATCCTTCGGAGGAGGCATCGCCCACGCGCCCCGGAAAGGCGCACACTTCGCGGTCGTAGCTTTCCGCCACGGATGCCGTGATGAGACTTCCGCCCCTTGCCGCGCTCTCAACAACTATCGTGGCGTCGGAAAGCCCGGCGATAATGCGGTTTCTCCTCACAAAGTTCGTCTTTTCGGGAACTGTCCCGCAGGGAAACTCCGTAACAAGCCCGCCGTTCTCAAGCATCTTTCTTGCAGTGTCGCGGTGCATTGCGGGATAAATTGTGTCAAGTCCGTGCGCAAGCACGCCGACTGTGGGAAGCCCTGCCGCGAGTGCGCCACGGTGGGCGTTGATGTCTATGCCGTAAGCCAGGCCGCTGACAACCACAGTGCCGGGAGCCAGGGCGGCAAGGTCGCGTGTGAAGGAGGCGCACAAGTCCCTGCCGTATTCGGTGCAGTGGCGCGTGCCCACCACCGATATTATCCTGCGTGAGCTGAGGTTCGCGTTTCCTTTGTAAAACAGCACAAGAGGTGCGTCGGCGCACCCCTTGAGCCGCGCAGGATAGCCGGCGTCCCCTATGCCGAGGCACTGTATCCCCTTGCTTTCGGCAAATTCCAGTTCCTTTTCGGCAAGAGGCAGGATGTCGTCCAGCTTTCTCACCGCCCCGACAAGTTTGGGTGAGGCTTCGGGAACAGCGTCCCTGATGTCGCTGCGGCTCTCCCAGACGGCGGTCGCGCTTCCCGCCCTGCGCCACAGCTCCAAGGCATTGGCGGGGGAATACTTGAACACGAAGGCTATCGCCGTTCCGTAAAGGGTCTCGCGTGAAATCATGGCTTTTTCACAAGGGCGGCAACCTTTTCGTCAAGCTCCCTGCAAAGCCCGAGTTTGCCGTTGACAAGGCACACCACATCCACACGGCTGCTGAAAACCATCCTGTCTTCGGGCAGGCGGAATATGTCCTGGTAAAAAACATAGCGCAGCCCCTCGCGCTCCATTGCAAGGCGGCTCACAAACTCGTCGTCGCTGCGCAGCGGGACTTTGAAGCGCATGTTGTTCTGCGCCACCACCGCGTCAGTCCCCGCGTTGTGCATTTCGGCAAAGCTCATGCCTATCGAATGCAGGAACACATGGCGCGTATGCTCTGTGTAGTGCTGGTAGTTTGCGTTGTTCACAATTCCCTGGAGGTCGCACTCGTAGTCGCGCACCTCCATTTTTAGTTCAAAGATATATTCCGGCTTTTTCATTTTCAAACTTGTTTTGTCGTTCTTGACATAAGGTATTCGTATCCCCAGCAACACCGCAGACAGTCTCTCCTGTCGCAGTAGCGGGTTTTCAGATGTATCAGCGCCTGTGAGTCGGCTGCGGAGCGCGGGGCTATGCCGAGCGACTTCCATGTGCGCGTTATGAAATTGTCCTCGGCGGGCAGCGAGGCGAACAGTTCGAGCGAGCGGCGTTCCATGTCGGCTTCGCCGCGATAGCGTCCGTAGGCGAAGAGCAGCGGCACGGCGGAATTCAGCACAAGCAGGTTTAGCGAGCGCAGCCCCAGGGTTTTGTCGCCCTCGGGACTTTCGCAGCCGAACAGGTAGTGCGTCCGCCAATAATCCGTAACCCCGGTTCCGAGCCGCTTCCTCACCTCCTTCAGCCCGCCCGGGGCGGTGAGCGCGGCAAGTGATATTGCGCCCTTGGCGTAAAGGGCGGCGAGCTGCGACAGCCTTATGTGCGGAAAATTCTGCGGGCGCGTGCGCAGCAGCTTCCAATGCTCCACGGGCATGGGCGAGAGGGAGAACTTGTGGGAAAGGAAGGCGTATTCGCCGGCAAGCTTGGAGAACCAGCCTTCCCGCAACGCCGCCTCCCGGTATTTGGACGGAACTGAACTTTCGTCGAGCAGCCCCGCCTGGCCAAGGAACATAGCCTCCACCTGAAAGGGATTGTCGCGGTGCTTCCCCACCGCGCTTAGCGGCACATTGTACGCCCATTCCTCGAAAGCGTCGCCGTTCACGCCGAAGCCGAAATTGCGCGCCACGGTTACGAAGCACACTTTCTCCCAGTCGTGTCCGCAGCGGCGCAGGCAGTCGTATATCCGCGCCACCTTTGCCTCGAGGCGTTCCACATGGAGCGACGACAGCCAGCCCCTGACCTTTATTTCCGGCAGGTTGCCCACGTTGCGCCAGCACGGCGGAAAGCGTTCCTCGCGGCTTAGTTCCGAATAGTTGTCCTCAACATACTTCGGCACACGCATGACAAATTGCGGCAGCTGCCTGCCGTTGCAGTCAAACACTTCGGTGTCGGCTTCCGAAACCACGTGCAGCACAACGTTGGCATACTTTGGGTCTTTGTCGTGTCCGTGCCTTGTCCAGTCGCTGCTTTTCGTGTGTATCTCCACGTTTCCCGCAAATTCCGTCCCGCCTATCCTCACCGCGCCTCCGATGAAGTCCGGTCCTGCGTCATGGTTATGCACGCCCGGGCTTATTATTTCAAGCGGCACGCCATGGGTTGTCCCAAGCCCTGCGTCGGGATAAAGCCTGTTTTGCCAAGTGTAGTGCAGAAGTCGCTCCATTTTTGCCTTTCTTTAATCTGGCAAAGGTAATACTTATTTCGCAATCTTGCACACCCGCCCTGCAACGCGCCTTGCCTTTCCGCGTCAGATTTTGTCGGCCGACACTATGCCGTGCATCACGGCGTATATGGCGAGCGTTGCCACGGATTTTGCGTGCAGCTTCTCCATTATGTTCCTGCGGTGGGTTATCACTGTGGTGAGGCTGATGTTCAGCCGGGCGGCAATCTCCTTGTTGATATGTCCCATTACAAGCTCGCGCAAAACCTCCACCTCCCTCGGGGTAAGTTCCTGCGGTCTCACCGCCCCGCCGGCGTTTCGCCTCACCTCCTCGGGCAGTCTGCGTCCTCCGCCGTGGGCCATCTGCTCCATTTTCAGGAACTCCCGCAGCAGCGAACGGCTGTCGAGAGTTGCGTCGAGCGTGCGGAAACACGCGGGAATGACAGAATGCTCTCCGCCCTCGGTTATGACAATGGTCTTGTGGCACAGGGGCATGAAGAAGTCGCGGTTTTCAACAAGAATGTCTGCGGATATGAAAAAATGGAAAAAAACTGAAACCTGCGGCTCGCGTATTTCGCCCATGCTGTTGAACACGCACACCTCCGCCATGGGCATCACGCTCTCTATAAGCGATGCAAGCCCGTTTGCGGCAAGCGTGTTGCGGCACACAACCGCTATCTGCGGCTTCATTCCCAAATGATTTTGCTCCTCCATTGCCTTTTTAGCTGTGAAATGCAAAATTACGCTTTTCCGCCCGTTTTTCGGGAGGATTACACCGTAACAAATTTCCTCGGAAATATTAATAGCCCCCTGTTTTTCGCATACCATAAAAACCACGTCGTACACAGGAAAAACTACATAGGACGTGGGGAAAATTATATCAGATATAATTCAAATTACATCAGACCTTTTTTCGTTCATCACAAGTCCTTGTAATCCAAAAAGTTACGCAGACGGCTCTGTGCCAGGCCAAAATTCTGTCATTCAGGATGTTAGGCTGTTTGCACGCAAAAGTTTTGTTTCATGCCCTGATTTCTTTCTGGTTTTTCCGCTTTTCGCGGCAACGGCGCAAAAAGTTATTTTTTCATTAACTTTGCACGCAACAGCAATATAAAGACCGCAATAATCCGACAAAAATACCGGCTTATCATGAAACGAAACTTCTTTGCACTTGCACTGCTTTTGGCATTTTCCGCCTTGCCCGTCATGGCGCAGGAAACAGTAAAACCCTTGCACGACTATTCCCACAGGGTGTCGCTCGTGAACAAAAAGGCGATAGCCCTGTTTGAGACCGGCACTGACGGCTTTGAGGCACGCGGCGGAGTGGATGGCGTGGAAATTACCAACGGCAAGGACTTCTACCCCACAGTGCACGAGGGCAAGCAGGTGATGATGGTGAGGAGCAAGGCTGTGAGCGGGGACACATGGCGCACCATAGGGCGCAGCTTCGGCAAACCGCTCAACCTGCAAAAAACGCCGTTCATACAGTTCGGGATTTTCGCACGCACAGCCCCTGTGCAGGACATCTTCGTTAAGCTGACACTGAAAAGCGGAAAGGAGAGCTTCGACTGTGTGGCGCACATAATACCCACGCTTTGGCGCACGGTGGCTTTCGACTGCACGGAGTGCAAGTTTCTGAGCAAGGTGGATGACATGGAGATTGGGCTTTACACCCCCACGCCCGACGTGTGGAGCGACTATAGGGAGTTTCTTGTTGACGGAATAGTTGCGGGTGCGCCGATTGACTTCGACTTCACCGTTCCGCAAAGCATAGGCGCGTTCAAGACCACAAACGGCAAGCTTTCATACGCCGACGACGCCATTGTTTACACTTTCAAGAAGCCGGGGGCGGTTTACACCGATGTGCTTTCGGGAAGCATAAACAGCATATTCAGTCCGCCGGCAAGCGAACGCAACACCATACGCGCCGTGATTGACAACCGGTGCGGGGCGGACAGCATACGCGTGAGCTACACCACCGACAAGGACAGCGTGTTCAGGAACCACTCAAAGGTTTTCGCCATTTCAAAGGACGAGGGCAGGAAGAACTATTTCTTTAATATGTCCGACATACCCACGGAGGGCAACTACGCGGGCATAATGTTCGAGCCGCTCGGCGCGGGCAAGGGGAGTATGGCTATCGACCGCATAACCTTTGAGCGCGAAGAGCCGATACGCAGGAAAATAGGCAGAATACTTTCGTGCAGGGCCGACAGCCCGATGATACACATCGTTGCCGACATCGGTGCGGAGGCGGCAAGGGAATACGGCGAACTGAACATATACACCCTGCCGCTGATGCACTTCGGCGACTTCGGCAAAGGCAGGAAAGTTTACTCCACCCGAAAGCTCGCGGCGCAGACCAGGATAGACGACCTGCCGCTTATGCGCGCCGACAGGCCCGACATGACGCACCTCGCATCGCGCTTCGTAGCCACACTGTCAAACGGCAGGGAGGAAGTGCCGGTAGGCTCGCCTTTCTATATAGAGAACTGGGAGGACTTCACCGAGAACCCATACGACTTCCTCGTTACAAACGAAAACTTCAACGTGCTGGACTATGGGGCCAAGGGGGACGGCTTCACCGACGACACACGAGCCTTCCAACTGGCCGTGAACGCCGCAAGCGGGGCGGGAAGCGGAAGGGTTGTAGTGCCGGGGAGCGACAACCCTTACGGACGGCGGTACGTGATTACAAGCGTGGAGCTGAAGCACGACGTGGAGTTTAAGATAGAGAAAGGGGCTGTGCTGTGGCAGAGCGGAGACCGCAGGGACTACGGCTATCCGCCGCTCTACGGGCACGACATGGTTATCCCCGGCATTCCCTGGACGCACTCGCACTTCGTGAACAAGCCGTTGCTGTTTGCCAAAAACCAATACCGCATAAAGATATGCGGAGGCGGCACAATAAGGATGAACGACCCATACACCAAAGACCCCGACATTGCGCACTATGCCACAAACTGCGAAGACAGGATACACATCGTGCCTGTGGTGTTCAGCGACTGCCACGACATTGTGTTGCAGGATTTCGACATTGTGCGCACAAATTGTTACCACACAAGTTTGGACAACGACTCAAACCTTTTCGTGGGAAACGTGAAGATGTACGACGCCGCCTGTGTGAGCGGCGACGGGCTGGGACTTAGCAGCGGGACGCACAGGGTGAAAATCGAGCGTTGCTTTTTCGAGTCGAACGACGACGGCGTTACGCTCTCGTCCTCGTATCGCGACCCGAGGAACAACGTTTCGCCGTGGCGTGCTTACCACGACCTTAGCCCGCACGGCGCAAGAAACGTTACGGTGGAGCATTCCTATTTCAGCAGCGGGGGAGGAAAGGCGATTGCGGTCATACCGTGGGGATCTACAAACCCGGAGCCGCAAAACCAGATTATAGACAGTGTGAAAGTTACCGACTGCATCCTTGCCGGGGGCTACTCTGTGGGAACCTGGCCCGACAACCCATTTGACGGCAAGCCTTTCGACAATTCCGAGACCGATGACTTCTCAACCGTGCAGGACTTCTGGATTTTCAACAACGAATACGTAAACGAGTGCAACCTGCTTTGCGTTACGCCCACCAACTTCCGCAACGACTGCGGCATACCTTCAAGCTCCGCCATCCTCAACGGTGACTTCAAGGACGGACGCTGCTATTGGAGCCGCAGAGGAGATGTGTGTATTACGCGCAGCGGGGCGGAAATAAAGGCAGGGCAGTTCCTTTTCCAAGGGCTCACGCTGAAAAAAGGCAAATACGCCCTGACGGTAAAAGCATCCGGGAACGGGGAGATAAAGGCCGTGAACAGCGAGAACAGCGCAACCGTGGCATCATGCAAGTTTGCCGGCAGCGAGGCCAGGCAGACGGTCCTCGAATTTACGATAGAAAACGCCGGGGACTATATGCTCGGAGTTGAGGGCGGTAACGCCAAGGTTGTGTCTGCGGAACTTAAAAAGGCAGATTGAGAAGCGGGAAGGGGCAAACTGCAAAAAACTTACGGCTTGCTCTCTCCCTCAACGTAGTTCTCCATAAAAAGATGCTCGCCGTCAAACACGGCGTAAGTGAAAAGCGACATCCATTCGCCTATTACAAGAAGCCGGGAATCCTGCGACAGGTTCACGTCAATCTCAATATGCCTGTGTCCGAAAATGAAATAGTTTATTTCCGGGTGGGTTGCCAGATATTCCCTTGCGAACCTTATCAGCGGCTCCCTGTCCGCGCCAAGAAAAGTAGGCTCTTTGCCGTCAACGCGCTTGAGCCGCGAATGCTTTGCCCACGAAAGCCCGAACTGCATCGCCCAGCGCGGATGAAGGTTTGAGAAAAGCCGCCGGCACACGCGGCTGTGGAAAACGGTGCGGAGCATCCTGAACTTCCTGTCGCGGTTTCCCAGCCCGTCGCCGTGGGCAAGGAAAAACAGCTTTCCGTATATCTCGACGGTCATCGGCTCGCGGTGGACAATCATGCCGCATTCCTTCTCGAAATAGTCAAGAAGCCAAAGATCGTGGTTCCCAGCGAAAAAGTGCACCTCCACCCCGCTGTCGGTCAGCTCGCTCACCTTTCCGAGAAAGCGCGTGTAGCCCTTTGGCACAACGTACTTGTACTCGTACCAAAAGTCAAACATATCGCCGAGCATGTAAACGGCGGCGGCGTGGGGCTTTATGTCGTCAAGAAAGCGCACAAGCCTGCGCTCCTGCGTGCGGCGGTGCATTGTGGCCCACGAGCCAAGGTGCGCGTCCGAAATGAAATACACGTTCTTCATCGGAAAACCTACATAAATCCAAGGTCAACCTTTGCCTCGTCGCTCATCATCGACTGATCCCAAACCGGGTCGAACACAAGGTTCACGTTAGCCTGTTTCACCTCCTCTATACCCTCGAGCTTCTGGCGTACATCCTCCATTATATAGTCGCCCATGGGACAGTTCGGGGCGGTGAGCGTCATGTCAACGTCCAAAGTGCCATCTTCTTTTAAGTCAATCTTGTAAACAAGCCCGAGGTCGTATATGTTCACCGGGATTTCGGGATCGTACACGGTTTTCAGCACCTCAACAATGCGTTCTTCGGTCTTCAGTTTTTCTTCTTCAGTCATATAATATTGCCTTTGCAAGGCATTTTCATGTTGTTCTTTCAATGTCAAAAAAGCCCCAGGGCATCAAGCCCTGAGGTGTGTTCCGCCAGCGCGGGATTATTTCTTTCCGAGAGCCTTTTCTATTTCGGGCTTTATAACCTCGTTGCCGGGATAGCCGCCCTCCGTGAGGTTCGAGAAAGCCGTCGAGCCGTCCTTGTTCACGAGCTTGTAGCACGGAATGCCGCGCACGCCCTGCTCCTCGCAAAGGGTTTTCCATTGCGCCTTGGTCAGGCGGTAATGGTCGCCGGCTATGTTGGGGATCATCTCGCTCCAGGTCTTTTCGGGGGAAGTCTCGCCGGTGATATAAACAAACTTCGCGCCCTTCTTCATAAGCTCGGGCTTTATGGAGTCAACCGAAACCATGGCGTGGCGGCAAGGGCCGCACCACGTAGCCCAAAGGTCAACAAACACCACCTTTCCCTTGTAGTCATTCTGTATCGTCTCGAGAATCTTGCCCGTAACGGCAAGCGGCAGGGTCTTCACCTTGAAGTTCTTCTTGTCAGCGGCAACCTGCTCGGTGTTGTCCGCGCTGGCAACAGTGGGGGCGTTCTTCCTCGCACACGACGGCATCACAGCCATCACCGCGCAAGCCACCAGTAAAAAAGCTTTTTTCATCTTTGCATAAAACTTAGTTCGACATTTCTGCAAACTTACACAAAATATTTGGAATAGCCTCACACAACAAACACCCGCAAATCATGAAAAGAAAAAGCCGATACAGACCTTCGTCTGGGGCAAGAAATCATAAAAGCCAAGGTTGCCCGGTGTACCCCACGGCACACCCATGCAGCCGTCTTTATGCCAAAGAGACGTAAGAGTGTTCCAATTCTGCGTAAAACACTTATTTCCAAAAAGTTAACCGCATAAAGAATATTCTTTGTAACGATTTGTTTTTCAGGTGTTTGCAACAGGCGAAAAAAGGTCTGATGTAGTTTAAATTACATCAGACATAATTTTTCCTACATAGGACATAGTTTTTCCCATGTCCTATGTAGTTTTCGGGGAATATTGGAAAGAGCTGTCAATTTTGGTTTTGCGCCATTTGTAGGGGCATATGGCATACGCCCTGTATGCCACCGCCAAAAACGCATTGCACAAACTATGCAAACCATTGCAGCAATATGGCAAAACTGCTTATCGTGGATTAAAAAAGGCTGACACAAATCAACAATAAACAAGGAAAATTATATTAATACAAATCCGCTATTTTACTTTAAGCATTTATATAGCTGTTAATAGCCGATGCAATAAATTCAGCCAATTTTACAGGTACAGCATTCCCTATCATTTGTTCCAAATCGCTTTTCTTCCCATTTAAGACATAATTCTCTGGAAAAGTTTGTATTCTGCTGCGTTCTTTTGTCGTTAAGGGCCTAATGCCTGCCAAACTTTTTACCGGGTCGTTTGGGTGTAATTTATACCCGGCAGGGATTGGTCGGTTCACACCTCTTATGGTCGGACTAGGTTCGTTTATGCTGAAAATGCCCCTTCTTGCATAGCTTCTTGGATGCCTATAATAATATTGTACATCTATCTTCTCTCCCAAATAGTCCTTTACAGTCATTTCTTTTGCTAAGAGTTTTCTTTTAATTGTTTCAAGCATAAAACCATCTTGTTCCCCTAATAATCCGATCATAATAAATCTTTTTCTCCTTTGTGGGACACCGCACAATGCAGCATTAAGAATGATTTGTGTCAACCCATATCCTGACCGCTTAAACAAATCTCGTGCTACAGCCAATTTCGTTGATTTTGTTATAGTAGATACATTTTCCATCACGAACCAAGAGGGCTTTAATGTTGACACAATATTAGCATAGGAAACGGTCAAATCCCCTCGTCCGTTATTCTCGTTTCTTTTACCGGCACTGCTAAAATCTTGGCAGGGTGGTCCGCCTATAATCATATCAGGTCTATATGCTCCTATATGTTTTATTGCAGGTTCTTCTTCTGACAAATCCATATTAAAGATTGGATGCGCAAAATTTGCTTTGTGAACATCAATCGCCGGTTGCCAATTATCATACGCTGCCACTATTTCAAAACCTGCGCGTTCAAAGCCCAAGCTTAAACCACCACAGCCACTAAACAAATCTACAACCCTCATATTAATCAAATAAACCTGGGCTATATACAATAACCGCATCAAAGCGCCTTTCGGGGCTTAAGAAATTCTGCCCACCACCTAAAATAATATTTTTGATTTCATTTTTAGAAATTCTCGGATGAGCCAATTGCGAACTTTTTAATAGTTCGTAGCTTTGTATTCCGCTAATAGCAAAGGCTTTGTCATTTGCTATATTATATGAATGTAGCCTCACTATTCTTTTATAGTCAAATTGTTCATACACGGCATAGTCAAAAAGCATAAGATATAGCCATATAATCGTCCTCATTGGTCGGTTTATCTTTTGCTTATCTGCTTCTTGAAGACAGCACATTTGTATAACAGACAAATTAGACCATACAAAAACATCTAAACAATCGTCTGCTAATACGGCACTTCCTTTTATTGTTTTCCATATAGGCTGAACTATTAAAGGGGTCTGCTTCTTTTGCAAATACAGGCTAACGTTCTGAATTGCATCCAAAATCTTTTTATAGTGAGGAAGAACAGAAACTATCTCTTCCCAATGGTTAATTTGGGGTACTGTTCCGAGTAACTCACGTAACGTGTTCCTGCCTTTAACCCCAGCAAAGCAACTACATAAGCTACAAGCCAAGAAATTGATGGTTGGGGGACGTACCACAATCTCACTGCTATATTTGTCTTCTGATAATTTTTTCGTCGTGTTGTCTGGTATTGCGGTTAATTTGATTTCCAACCCAATAAGGCTTTCATTGGTGTCGCTATTAACCATCACTAAATCTATTTTCTCTCTTTCACCAATATAAAACTTTTCAAATCCCACATAGCCTGCCTCAAAATTATAAAATGCATTTTGGCAAAGCGGGTCTATCCTAAACAATTCGGACGAAGCAATTGAAGAATGTAAAACATGATTTTTTGTATCCGTTTTAAGATAAACAGGTTTAATTCCTTTATACCCCATATATGCCACTAACGAAGCAGGAAAAGAACTGTTAAATTGATTCTTCCCCCAATACTTTTCCTGCGAATAATCTCTATTGGAATTATTATGGTCTTGAGCAAATAATCCTGGTGCAATTACTTTATCACTCATCATCTAATTTTACTATTATATAGGATTTTACTTCGCATCCGCTTACCGAACATTAGCAAAGATACAAATAATATTGGATATTCCCGTAAAACATTCCAAGCCTATCGTGGTTTGGGGCGATTTAGGTGCGTTGCCGTGCGGTGTTTGGGGGGAAAGTGCTAATTTTGCAGGTGTGGCGGCGGACGTGCCGCACAAATAAAATTTTAAGAGCATGAAATCATTCCTATACCCCGAAGACTTGGGAAATTTGCAGGAAGCCCTCAAGGAGGCTGCCGTAGTGAAGAAAAACCATTACGCTTTCGAGCATCTCGGCAAACACCGCACCGCGCTGCTGATATTCTTCAACAACAGCCTGCGCACACGCCTCAGCACACAGAAAGCCGCGATTAACCTCGGCATGAACGTGATTGTGCTCGATGTGAACCAGGGCGCGTGGAAACTCGAAACCGAGCGCGGGGTTATCATGGACGGCGACAAGAGCGAGCACCTGCTCGAGGCAATCCCTGTTATGGGGAGCTACTGCGACATTATCGGCGTGAGGACTTTCGCGCACTTCGACAGCCGCAACGACGACTACAACGAAAACATACTGCGCCAGTTCATGAAATACAGCGGCCGCCCCGTGTTCTCCATGGAGAGCGCGACGGTGCACCCATTGCAGGCGTTTGCCGACCTCATCACGATTGAGGAGTACAAAAAGAAGAAACGCCCAAAAGTGGTAATGACATGGGCGCCCCACCCGAAAGCCCTGCCGCAAGCCGTGCCAAACAGTTTCGCACAGTGGATGAACGCCGCCGATGTGGACTTTGTGGTGACACACCCCCACGGCTACGAACTCGACCCGCAGTTTGTGGGCGGCGCAACCGTGGAATACGACCAGATGAAGGCTCTCGAGGGGGCTGACTTCGTATATGCCAAGAACTGGAGCTGCCCCGGCGTGACACGCCCTGGGGACTATGGCAAGATACTGTGCGGCGACAAGTCGTGGACGATAGACAGCGAGCACATGTCGTGGACACGTGACGGGAAGTTCATGCACTGCCTGCCCGTGCGCCGTGGCCTCATCGTCACCGACGACGTGATAGAGAGCCCCCAAAGCCTGGTCATCCCCGAAGCCGCCAACCGCGAGGTGTCGGCCGAGGTGGTCATCAAGCGCATCCTGGAGGGGATACAATAGGACGGGGAGCCCCCTCCTGTCCCACAGCCGGGAACAACAGCAGGCTACATTGCAGACAATGCACCGTGCTTCTACAGCCGTAGCTGCACGGTGCATTGACGTTTTCCACATCCCCGTATAGCAGCATCCACACCTCCCCCGCAATGGAGGGAACACCCTTGTCCTGGCCTTGTGGCTCGACAGCATGAAAAACGCACTACGCTGCGTTGGCGGATGCAGCGCACTGC
>DKDC01000030.1:49670-50859 GCA_002451695.1 Prevotellaceae bacterium UBA6858
GGCTGGTAGGGGGCTCGCCCCAGTAGTTGGGGTGGGCTCGCCCGTATGCAGGAATCGCTTGTCCCCCTACGCCACGGCGCACAGGAGCAGGATGACAATCTGCGCGGTGAGGATGCGGAGGAACATGCACAGGGGGTACACGGTGGAGTAAGCCACCGCAGGCTCGTCGTTGCCCGCCGCCTGGTTGGCGAACGGCAGGGCTGGCGGGTCGGTGGTGCTTCCCGCTATCATGCCCATCAGGGTGAAGTAGTTGACCTTGTACCGCAGACGCGCCACCACGCCCACGATGAGCAGGGGGATCACCGTGATGAGGAACCCGCACCACACATAGGTGAGCCCGTCGCCCTTGAGCACCGTGTCGGAGAAGGTGGCACCTGCCTTGATACCCACACTGGCCAGGAAGAGCACCAGCCCTATCTCGCGCAGCATGAGGTTGGCGCTGGTGGTGGTATAGGCCACCAGCTTGGCCTTGTAGCCGAAGCGTCCTATCAGGATAGCCACTATCAGAGGGCCACCGGCCAGTCCCAGCTTCACAGGTGTGGGCACGCCAGGCAGGGCGATGGGCAGAGAGCCCAGGACGATACCCATGACAATGCCGATGAAGATGGTGGAGAGGTTGGGGTGGTCAAGGCTCTTGACCGAGTTGCCCATCAGGGCGGCCACGCGGTCAACAGCGTCCTCGGGGCCCACCACCACTATCTTGTCGCCCACCTGCATGCGCAGGTTGCGGTCGGCGTAGAGGTTCATGCCCGAGCGGCGGATGCGTGTCACGTTCACCCCGTACATGGAGCTGAAGTGCAGCGAGCCGAAGGTCTTGCCGTTCATGTTGGGATGCGTGACCAGGATGTGCTTGCTCACCAGGTCCACGCGCTGCTCCTCCCACTCCACCTCGCAAGGCTCTCCGATGAACGCGATGATGGCCTCGGCGTCGTCCTCGGCGCACACGATGTACATCTTGTCGTGGACATGGATGAGGGTGTCGCGGTTGGGGATGGACACCTGGCCGTCATGCAGCAGCCGGGTGATGACGAAGTCGCGGCCCAGGAACTGGCTTATCTGCAGCACCGAGCGTCCGTCGAGCGCCTTGTTGGTGGCCTCGAGGGTCATCTTGTGGGGGGTCATGTGGGGATTGGCGACATGCTCGGCCTCCACCTGGTCCTGCTCCCTGCGCATGTTCACATGGCACAGG
>DKDC01000031.1:0-288 GCA_002451695.1 Prevotellaceae bacterium UBA6858
TACACCTATATACGGCTACGTTGAGAACAGCCGGGAGTTCGCGGGTAACTACGTGTTTGAGGACGGCAGGCTTTCGAAACACCTCTTTGACGGCGGGTATATCGACATCGCCTCGGGGCAGAACACGGCTGCTTACCGCTTCTACGTGCGCGACCACCTGGGGAGCGTGCGCGTGGTGCTTGACGATGACGGCAACGTGCTGCAGCAGCTCTACTACCACCCGTTCGGGGGCGTTTGGGGCGACGCCGGCACTAATGTCGGCCTTCAGCCGTGGAAGTACAGCGGCAA
>DKDC01000031.1:363-27732 GCA_002451695.1 Prevotellaceae bacterium UBA6858
GAGGCTCTACGACCCCGCCGCAAGCCGCTGGACAAGCCCCGACCCCCTGTGCGAGAAATACTACCATTTGAGCCCATATGTCCTTTGTCTGAACAATCCGATAAATGCAATAGATTTGAACGGAGACAGTGCATGGAGTATAAAGAGGGACTGGGAAGCCTATGAACGAAAGTTTTTTTCTGAATTTGCCAAAGAAAAATTAAATAGTTACTATAACAATAAAACTAAATTGGATTGCGCGGATTTGGCATTGTCTGTATTGGTGGATTATGCCAGTGAAGAAGGATTGCCATTAAAGTTGTTTTCTTCTTCGGGGGATGTTTATGATTCTGCTTCTGATGATTATAATTCTGTAGAAGATTATAAAAACGGCTCAAAGGAAACATCGGGAGTTTTGTCTTTATCAGCCCAAGATATACACGTGAACACCCAAATTATTGATAAAAAATTAAGACAGCCAGGGGATCTTATAATATTGACAAGACCAGCAAATCATATTGTAAATGTATTAGACATAAACCCAACAAAATTGATTTATGGAAATCTGAAAAATGGTAAACCCACTAGTGCAAAGATCACTGATGATTGGTCAAACATAACAGCAGGAGGATATAAATATTTCCCAGATAATAAGCATGTACACAGATGGAAAATGTTTAAGTAAGTCTTGGAAAATCGCCATTTTGATTTTGTTGAACGCCCTGTTTTGCGCTTTTCCGCATATTAGGGCGAGAAGATACGCACCCATCAGTAAATTGCCGGATATGGAGATTGTAGACAGCCTTTTCAACAGATACCGCTCAAATTCTACAGAGCTTGTCTATTATACGGTTTCAGCGGAAGAAGAGAGGCGTATGTCTGTAGTTTTCATAAAAAAGGGGGATGGCGTTATGTGCTGGTATCTATGTGGGGAGGCGGGGAAACAAAAACTAAGCAGGATATGGGTGGATAAAGCGGTACAGAACTATTCTGCTATGTTTGATTACTACTTTAAGGATTTGTGCGGCGTGACAAAGTCTGAGACAGGACTAGCGTTTGTGCCTCCGCTAAACCTCCAAAAGATTGTAGTATATAAGAATAGAAAGATATGCTATTATTTTGAAAATGAAAAAGCCCCTGCAAGTTGTACGTCTGATGAGAAAAGGGAAAAATACCGAAAGGAATGGTGTGGCAATATATCACGTGTAGTGAAAGGCTTGCAGACAGAAAAAGCAATAGACGATGACAAGAAAAACTATTAATGCGTATTTGATGTTGTTTGCATTGGCGTTTTGCGGCTGCGGCAATGGGAACGGAGAGGCAGAGTCGAAGTTCTATCCTCAGAGCTTGGATGAATACAGTGTGGCTTACAAAAAAGACACCATACTGATAACCCAGAAATTCCAACGAAGCGACAACCGCCAATTGGGAGAAGACCGCCGTGAAATGTATATGCGTGGCGGGGAGTATTATTACAACTACCGTGGCAGGGAATATCTCTTCATGTCCAGCAAAAGGGAAACGGAGACGTTTGCATACGTTGCCTTAAAGTCTTTGGACAGATCCTGGCGAATACGCAGGGAAAACGACTCGCTTTTTTCCACAACAGAATATTGGTATGGACTAACGAGAAAGAAGGGGAACGGATATCCGGCGGAAAAAACATATTATGACCGGAACTACAATATATTGAAGATATGTCAGAACCTTATTATAATGGATTATGTGGACAAGGAAGCAGGGCGGCAATACGACAGCGTTGCATACCCTAAAGAAGGATGTGGAAATGGGGAATATATGTGGTGAGACGCGAAAAATGCGTACATGGGGCTATATTGGCAAGGAGATGCTAAAAACGGCATTGGTCTCGTTGGCTGTGTTTGCGGTTGTGGGATGCTCGTCAAAAAACACAAGGGAAGAGACACGGTTTGAAAGCCATCCCGAAGTGGAATGCTATACTGTCAGATATTTGCGCGGTACAATACAGGTAAGCGCATCGGCAAATGGGGCGGATACGGTATTGTGGAGATTATACCCCAAAGGCGGGGACTACTATTGCAGATACAATGGGAAGCCGGAACTCGTAATGTCAAACAAGGGGAGATTTGTCAATGCCGAGTTGCAGGACGGTTCGCGCCGGCACGTGCGCATACGGAGTTGGGGCGACTCGCTGTTTGTCTCAAAATTGTCGGAAGTGGTGGAGCCGGGCAAACGCATAAAGCCGGTGTTGACTTTGCTGTATGACAAAAATAACAAGATACGCAAAATATGGGGCGGTTCGCTGACCGTGGAGCATATGCCCCATTAATAAATCGGGTACTTGCCAAAATTATAAAATTGATGAGAAACGCGATTTTGATATTTGCGGCAATAATGCTGCTGGACGGATGCCGGTCTGCGTATATGACGACCTTGCCAAAATATCCGCCGCGTATGGAAATTGGAGTTTATCCAGAGATGCCGCCTGTGGAAAGGCGCATGTTTTATCTTTACGAAATTTATGTCTATAATCCAGCTTCTCATGCACATTATATCAGGGGTGTCTCTGATTGCCCGGTAGTCGTTAAGGGGGAAGGCTTGGCAAATACCAAGGAGTTTGCCAAACGTTTCTACCAAAAGGCATATTTTGTACCTATTATTTATTTTGGGCATAGTTCCATGTATAGTGAGCATCTGGATGATGCTGAAATTGTGAATATGATGTCAAGGGCTGATTGGATGTATATAGAAAGTGAGATTTATGACAAATTCCAAGAAAGCGATATAAACCTAAGGGACGGCTCGACATTGAAAGTGAAGTGCTGTATCATTGACGGATTTTTCTGGAAACGTAAATCTTCAATAAGAATAGGAGTTAGTTCCTTGGATTACCTCAGCGTCTGCAGGGATATAAAGATAAACCGCACGAGCTATGTGATAAAGTCGCTCATAAGTGCCAAGAGACCAAAATGAAAAGACAATGATCATGAGATGTCATATTCTGTATGTGTTTGTGTTGGCGGCGATTGTTCATGTCTCGTTTGCATTTGCGGGAAAACAAAAGGAAACGGACACCATATTGTGTAATCCGAATGTGATTGACAGCACGGAATTTTACAAGGAGAAAAGCCCTTGCCTCCTTTTTGATAAAAGGAAATCTGCGTTAAGGAAGAAAGATGGCGTGATTAAGGTGGATGGGCGTAGTTTTGTTGACGACAAATCCGACAGGTTTTATAGCGAACACAACTATGAAGGGCGTTGGAGAGACTGGGTACTAATATCATGCACCGGCTATAACGAAGAAAAGTATTACCTGATAAATGAAAAAAGCGGAGCATTGGATACGCTTGTGGGAAAACCTAAGATTTATGGAGATAAAATCTTATGTGTTGAAGGAAGCCACACTGATTGGGAGGGGAAATTGGAGATATGGGAAATTGACAGGAAATCCACCTCATGCCTATGCGAGCTGAAGTTAAAGGAATATGGCGTTTTCTGCGTGGATGACATATATTTGGCAAATGAAACACTTTATGTGAAATACAATTCGTTCAAGTATTTGAAAATATGTCTGCGGCATCTGCGCAATGCGCATTAACCGGCGGCGTGCAGGGCGCATGCCATACACCCCTACAAATATGCAATATGCGATAATCAACAAATTGCTTCATTCATGCAATTCCTGCAAGTTTCAAACTGGTGGCTCTTTCCCAAACACACCGAAAAATTACATAGGACATAAGAAAAACCACATCCTATGTAGGAAAAATTATATCAGACATAATTCATACTACATAAGACCTTTTTTCGCCTTTTACAAACCACTGAAAGACAGCCTCTTATAACGCCCATTCCATTTCCACGCAAATCACTACAAATCAAGACGTTGCATAAAACACGCATCGAAGAGCCTGTTTTCTTCACAGCCCGCAAAAACCGTCCGCACGCCTTGGCGGAATTTCACCTGTGGCGTGCGGACGGTTATGTGTTTGTTTCCGGGTCAGAACAGTTTCAGTTTGCGTTTTCTTGCCTCCTCGAGCGAAATGCCCGCCGGGGTCTTTTCCTTTTGCTCATGCTCCGCCCGCAAACGCTTGTAAAGGCTGTCCAATTCAGATATATAGGCGGCAGAGGTGCGCGGGTTCACAAGTTTTTCGGCAACTATTGCCGCCTGCGAGGCGTCTTTCGTCCACGCCACAGGACCGGAGTAAACCGAAGCTATCTTCAAGGCGGTGTGAAGTTCGGAAGTCGTGGCCCCGCCCACCATTATCGGCATTCTCAAACCTGCCGCCTCCATCATTTCCGCCACCTTTGTCATTTCCTCAAGGCTCGGCGTGATAAGTCCGCTCAAAGCCACTATTGCGGGGTTCTCTTTTTGGGCGGCATCAACTATTTTCTCCGGCGGGGTCATCACGCCAAGGTCTATCACATTGAAATTGTTGCACGACAGCACCGTGGCCACGATGTTCTTGCCTATGTCGTGTACATCGCCCTTTACAGTGGCGATGAGTATTTCGGGCAATGACGATTTGGTGTCATCGCCCGCCTTTTTCTGCGCCTCTATCACCGGCTGCAACACGGCAACGGCGGCTTTCATGGTGCGTGCCGTCTTAACCACCTGCGGCAGGAACATTTTGCCCGCGCCAAACAGCACGCCCACCTCGTTCATGGCATCCATCAAAGGACCTTCGATTATGTCAACCGCCCTTGGGTATTTTTCAAGAGCCTCTTTTACGTCCTCCTCTATATGGTCGGTAATTCCCTTGCGCAGGGCGTATGACAGGCGTTTCTCCACACATTCCTTGCGCCATGCGTCTGCCGCCGCATTATGGTTTGAGGTCAGAGATTTTCCGCCACCTGCATTTTGCTCCTCAAGCAACTTGTCCGCCAAGTCAATCAGCCTTTGCGGAGCTTCGGGCGACGTGTACATTATGGCATCGTCAAAAACCTTTAGTTGGTCTTTGTCTATGTCGTCGTAGGTTACAGATGTTGACGGATTTACTATTCCCATATCCATTCCCTCGCCAATGGCATGGTAAAGGAACACGGCGTTCAGTGCCGCACGCACATAATTGTTTCCCCTGAAAGAGAATGAGAGATTGCTTACACCGCCGCTCACGTGGGCGTAAGGAAGATTCTTGCGAATCCACCCTGTAGCCTCTATAAAGTCGAGCGCATAGCGGTCGTGTTCCGCCATTCCCGTGGCTATTGAAAGCACGTTCGGGTCGAAAATAATGTCTTCGGGCGGAAAACCCACTTTTTCGGTGAGCAGCTTATAGGCACGCGAACAAATTTCCACTTTCCGCTCAAACGACGTTGCCTGTCCAACCTCGTCGAACGCCATTACCACCGTTGCCGCGCCAATCATGCGCAGCTCGCGGGCGTGGGAAAGGAACTTCTCCTCGCCCTCCTTGAGCGATATTGAGTTTACGATGCACTTGCCTTGCACGCATTTCAACCCTGCCATAACAACTTCCCATTTTGACGAGTCGATCATAAGCGGCACACGCGCTATGTCGGGGTCGGAGGTGAGCAGGTTCAGAAAATGCGTCATCTCCTCCTTTGCGTCAAGCAGTCCGTCGTCAAAATTAATGTCGAGAACCTGCGCTCCGTCCTCAACCTGCTTGCGGGCAATGGACAGGGCTTCTTCGTATTTCTTTTCCTTTACCAGACGAAGGAACTTGCGCGAGCCCGCAACGTTGCAACGTTCGCCAATGTTCATGAAATTGTTTCCAGGCAAAAGGCGTTTGCCTTCAAGTCCTGACAGCCAAAGATTGTGGTCGCGTTTGACCGGCACGTGGGGGGCTTTGAATTTTCCGCCATGGCGTATTATCCCCTCATACTCGGCAATGAACTTGTCGGTAGTGCCGCAGCATCCGCCAATAATGTTCACAAGCCCTTCGTCAACAAACTCCTGCACCTGCACAGCCATTTCCCGGGGCGTTTGCCTGTACTTTCCCATTTCGTCAGGCAGTCCGGCGTTGGGATATACCGATATATAATAAGGTGCGAACGATGCAAGCGATTCGAGGAAAGGCTTCATGTCCTTTGCGCCAAACGAGCAGTTGAGCCCGACCGACATCACTCCCGCATGATCAACAGAAGCCACAAAAGCCTCAAGCGTCTGCCCCGACAGGGTGCGCCCCGCCTTGTCGGCAACCGTAACCGAAAGCATTATGGGCAACTCCACGCCCATTTCATCCATCGCCTCGCGGGCGGCAAACAACGCAGCCTTGGCGTTGAGGGTGTCGAAAATGGTTTCAATAAGCAGAATGTCCACGCCACCCTCAACCAAAGCCTTTATCTGGTCTTTGTAGGCTGAGGCAAGCTCGTCAAAGGTTATGTTTCGCAGAGCGGGATTGTTCACATCAGGACTAAGGGAGCAGGTCTTGTTTGTAGGGCCTATAGAACCTGCCACGAAACGCGGTTTTTCCGGATTTCTGGCGGTAAACTCGTCTGCATATTTGCGTGCAAGCCTTGCAGCCGCCACATTCAGCTCGTGGCAATACTCGCAAGCCCCATAGTCATCCATTGATATGCGCTGCGAGCTGAACGAGTTGGTTTCTATTATATCCGCCCCCGCCTCAAGGTAACGCCGGTGTATGTCGCCAATCACATCAGGGCGAGAAATCACCAGCAAATCGTTGTTGCCTTTCTGTATTCCCGGCAAGTCCTTGAAACGCTCACCGCGATAATCTTCCTCGGTAAGGTTGTAGTTTTGTATCATTGTACCCATTGCGCCGTCGAGTATCAGCACTCTTTCGCGCATAAGGCTTACAATTCTTTCTTTCGTTGTCATCGTCTTGTGTTTATGGCCTTGAATTTCTCCGCCATCATACGTTTGTCTTCCTTTTCCTTTAGCGACTGCCGTTTGTCGTATTCCTTTTTGCCGCGCACAAGACCTATCTTGAGTTTTGCGCGGTTGTTTTCGTCTATGTACAGCAAAAGCGGGACTATTGAAAGACCCGGATTTTTCGTTTCCTGCGCCAACCGCCTTATTTCGCGGCGGTTGAGCAGCAGCTTGCGGTCGCGGCGCGCTTCGTGGTTATAAAACGAACCGTAAAAATACTCTGCGATATAAACATTCTTGACCCATATCTCGCCGTCGCGGATATAGCAGAACGAATCCGTAAGCCCGGCTTTCCCGGCGCGTATCGACTTTATCTCCGTGCCGCAAAGCACAATGCCGGCATTGTATGTGTCGAGAACGAAATAGTCATGCTCGGCACGCTTGTTCTTTATTTCAATTTTCTTTTGCGTCAACGCCATATTCTACCTTACCGTCAAAAAATCCTCTATATTGCCTTCAATATAATCTTCCACCTCTGCGGTGTATTCCGCCTCGCGCTCCACAAAATCGTCATCGTATTCATCATACTTCTCGAATTGCTCGTAAAGTGCCATGAATTCCTCGTCAGAACAGTCGCGCACAATCGCCTTTGCTGTCTTTTCGTATAAACGCCTTGCGTCATACAGGGTATTGCACAAGTCCTTCAGCCCCCACAACCGCATTGCCTTTGCAAAAGGGTTCTCAAAAATAAAAGGACCATAGCCGTTGTGTATAAGCTGCACGAAACCGCCCTCAAGCAATTCACGGCGCAACACTGTATATGCAATAACCGTTATCTGCGATGAGTTCAGCTTCGGCATGGAATCCGCGTCAAGTTTGCCGCCAACGCTCTCCAACGCTTTTTGTGCCGCCAATTCGCAAAGAGAACCCACGCCCGCATTTTTTGCGGCCTCGAGTTCTTTTCTGCTTATTTCGGGTAATTTTATTTTATTCTCTTCCATTTCCTGAATTTCCATTTCCTGAATATTGAGAAATGCAAAGTTGCAACAAATTAGCGGAACTTGGCATTACAAGTCCCGCTAATTTCATGACGACTACTCGCTATAAACATAGTTGAAGCGTGCGGAAGGCGCGACATCTCCATTCACGTAAAAGTCCATGGGATTGCCTTCCTCCTGCATATTGTCACTCCACTTGAACTCAAAATCAAGTTTCTTGCCCTTGCTTCCCAAAAGTTCCCGTGGCACACTTATAACTATTACCTTGTCATACACGACAACTTTAGCCCTGCCAGCGTTTTTCCAGTTCCAGTCGCTTCCCTCGCCTTTCTCCACAGAAACATAACCGTCCGAAGAAACTTTGCGGTTAATGGCGAAGTCATAGCCCTCCCATCCCGTAGCCTTGTCGCGGTCCATGTCAACAAAAAGAACCATCCAGTTTTTGTCGGAACGCGAAGAGAGCAAGCTGTCGGTGCGCACATAGAAATAAACATTCTTCTTATCACGCGCCACACGCGCCTCAACGATGTCATTCCTGCCAGTATTGTTTGAATACGTAATGTTGAACGCGCCGCTGCAATATCGGTGCATCACATCGCCACGATAATCCTTGTAAACAGGGCTTACGTCATTCCACGCTTTTAGGTCGTCAAGGCGTACCGTCTTTGCCGCCGAAGTTCTTCCAGGCTTCTCAATGCCCTTAAAGCGGCGCACTTTATCAACAAGCATATAATAATAAACATCGCCCTTGTTGCCCCAGCCTTTGTTCGGCTCTATGTCCCGGCTATGATCCCAGTCAAACTGGTCAACAAAGGCGAAATTGCGCCCTTTCCAAATCTCGCCGTTTTTGAACATATCGGCAACATATTCGTTCCAGCCTGTAACAAAAACCATTTTGGGGTCGAGTTCAAAAGCCCGGCTCCATTGCTCGCTAAAATTCCAGCCGTGAAGATAGGCATCCTTTCGGGTGTCGAAACCTTTGAGTTTTGAATAGCTCCTGCCGTAACTGCTGCCGTCAACGTTAAAGGCAGAGCAATGCCCGTTTGTGGCATCGCTTGTATTCTGCGCCATACCCACCGTAACCTGCTCATAACCGTTTTCGGTCTTTACGTATCCGTGCTGCGGATAAACTTCAAGCCACCCCCACTGCTTCCACTTGGGATTGTCGGCAGGGCCGTTCACGTAATCCGGCTGCCCGGGACGGAACGTGAAAAACTCGAGTATCTCCTTTTCTTCCGGCACACTATTGTCAAAATTGTCGCAATAAGCCATTATCACAGGCTTGCCGTCCCAAAAATACCACAAATCCTTGTAAAGCCCCGGTTTGTACAGTTCGCGGTAAAGGCGGGTGAGCGATTTTTTCGAATCCGGGCTATAGCCGAACGGAAGCATGAAAGCTATTTTTGGAGTGTTCACACCGTCAAGCCTCGCCTGATGCCACACACGCAGCAGGGTTTTGTAAGATTTATCCCACGTCAAATCGCCGTTGGTGCAGTCAAAAAACACAGCGTCCACCTTTGCGTCGGCAAGCATTTCGGCGTGTTTGCGCAGAACCCATGGGTCGAATGTGCTGTAATACCCCAAAAGCGGTTCTTCCCAGAAATAGTGCGCACGCCAGTTTTTCCATGCCGGATGGTCATAGCTTTCCATAGCTTCGGGCTGCTCGCGCTGTATCTTGCTGATGTTCCTGTCAGTTATTCCCTGTGGATAGTTCCACTGATGCCAAGTCCAATAAAATATGGCAACCTCCTTTTCCTTGCGCTGCCTTACGCTGTCCGGGTCTTGCAAAGCCTTTCTACCGAGAGCATCCGTAACCGCCCACGTGTCGGACTTCAGAAACTGCGCATCTGCAACAGCACACCCCATAACCATTGCCGCAAAAAGAACGTTGCGCAACGATAAGCCGTAGTTTTTCATCATTGGTCAAATTTGCGCTATGCAAGCGGATTATTTGTCTTTAAGCAAATCACGGATTTCTGTGAGAAGCTGCTCCTCTTTCGTTGGAGCGGGAGGAGCGGCTTCAGCCTCATCCTTCTTTTTCCGTGCCAGAGTGTTTATTGCCTTCACAAGCAGGAACACGCAAAAGGCTATAACCACAAACTCTATAACCGTCTGCACAAACACGCCATAGTTGATGGTGGCGGAAACGTCGGGACTAAGCGGGTTTACAGGCAACTGAACCTTCAGATCTGAAAAATCCACCCCGCCAATAAGCCAGCCTATCGGCGGCATTATTATGTCCGACACGATAGACGACACAATCTTGCCGAAAGCCGCGCCTATAATCACGCCAACTGCCATGTCGATGGCATTTCCCTTAACTGCGAACTCTTTGAATTCTCTTATAAATTTACTCATGTCCAAATTAATTGCATTAAAACTCGGCAAAAGTAAAAACAATTTCGTAATTTTGCGCCAAATAAGTAAACAAACAACCTAATTAAAACATCAAAAACATGATTAAAGTTGGTATTAATGGTTTCGGCCGTATAGGCCGTTTCGTTTTCCGTTCCACACTTGAGGACGCTAACAAGAATGACGTTATAGTTGTAGGTATCAACGACCTTCTTCCTGTTGACTACATGGCATACATGTTGAAGTACGACACCATGCACGGTCAGTTCAACGGCACAATCGAGGCTGACGTTGAAAAGAGCGAGCTCATCGTTAACGGCAACCACATCCGCGTTACCGCAGAGAAGGACGCCGCTGACTTGAAGTGGGACGAAATCGGCGCAGAATATGTTGTAGAGTCAACCGGCTTCTACCTTACAATGGACCGTGCCGAGAAGCACCTTCAGGCTGGCGCCAAATATGTAGTGCTCTCCGCTCCTTCAAAGAAGGGTGAGGACGGCCGTCAGGCAGATATGTTCGTTTGCGGTGTCAATACCGACAAATACGCCGGCCAGAAGATCGTTTCCAACGCTTCCTGCACAACAAACTGCCTTGCTCCCATAGCAAAGGTTCTGAACGACAAGTTCGGCATCGAAACAGGTTTGATGACAACCGTTCACTCTACAACCGCCACACAGCGCACCGTTGACGGTCCTTCCCTGAAAGACTGGCGTGGCGGCCGTGCTGCTTCAGGCAACATCATTCCTTCCTCGACCGGTGCAGCAAAGGCAGTAGGCAAGGTTATCCCCGAACTCAACGGCAAGCTCACAGGTATCTCAATGCGTGTTCCGACTCTTGACGTGTCGGTTGTTGACCTTACCGTAAACTTGAAGAACCCTGCAACCAAAGAAGATATCTGCGCTGCAATGAAGGCCGCTTCTGAAGGCGAATTGAAGGGCATCCTCGGCTACACCGAAGACAAGGTGGTTTCTTCCGACTTCCTCGGCTGCCCGTTGACCTCTATCTTCGATGCTGACGCTGGTGTTTACCTCACCGACAAGTTCGTTAAGGTTGTATCATGGTATGACAACGAGATCGGCTACAGCCACAAGGTGGTTGACCTCATCAAGATCATGAACAAGCACAACAGCAAGTAAACCATATTTGCTGTAACAATAAAAACGCCCCTGCGCATTTTGTGCGGGGGCGTTTTGCGTTTATATAATATTATATGCCTAACTTTGGAAGCCCAAAGGCGGAAAAACAAAGCAATGGAACATAAGATGCTCACCATAATCGGGCCGACGGCTTGCGGCAAGACCGCACTCGCCGTCAAGGTTGCCGACAGGATAAACGGAGAAATAATTAGCGGGGACAGCCGGCAGATTTACCGAGGCATGACCCTCGGCACGGGGAAAGACCTTGAGGAATACAACATCAACGGGAAAAACATCAGGTTTCACCTTATTGACATCGTTGACCCGGGTGTGAAATACAGCATATACAACTACCAGCACGATTTCTCGCGGGCATACGAAGACATTGTTTCACGCGGAAAAACGCCCATACTATGCGGAGGCTCGGGAATGTATGTGGAATGCGTGCTGAGGGGATACAGGATGACACCCGTACCCGAGAACGCGCCGCTGCGCGACAGCCTTGCCGGGAAAGGGCTTGAAGAACTTACGGAGATACTGAAAAGCTACGGCAAGAAACTGCACAACACAACCGACGTTGACACGCCGAAACGCGCCATACGCGCAATAGAGATTGAGGACTATTACAGCAAGCACCCTGTGAAGCCCGAGGAGTTTTCCAAACCCGAAAGCGAGAACTTCTGCCTTGAGATCCCAAGGGAACTGCGTTGGCAGAGAATTACCAAAAGACTTGAAGAAAGGCTCAAAGCCGGCATGGTTGACGAAATCAAGTCGCTAATCGGAATAACAGCAGCCGGCAAAAGCCGGGCGGCATCCCCCGCCCCAATAACCCCCGAAGAACTGATGTACTACGGTTTGGAATACAAATACGTTACGCTCTACGCCATCGGGGAAATCACCCACGAAGAAATGTTCGAAAAACTCAACATCGCCATAAGGCAATTCGCCAAACGACAAATGACATGGTTTCGCGGAATGGAGCGTCGCGGGATAAAGCTGCACTGGATTGACGCATCCAAATCGTTGGACGAAACCGCCGATGCCGTTATAGGAATTTGGGGAAAGCCCAACACAAGCCCTGCAACACACACGGCATAACGCATACGTGCATACCGCAAAAAACAACGTCCGACGTAGAAAAAACTATGTCCTATGCAGTTTGAATTATGTCTGACGTAGGAAAAATTATATCTGACATAATTTTTCCTTTTACAAAACTCTGAAAAACAAGAACTTGCATCCATTCGCCACAGGACGGACAAATTCCTGTGTCTCAACAGATTAGACAGCCTTGTCCGAAAGTCCGGCTTCCGCCGTCTTTATGGCGCGTATTGGCATCCAGATAAATAACTTCTGTGCTTTTCCGCTTTCTTTTCCGCTGCTGCCGCAAAATAAGTTGCAAAACATAAAAAAGTATGTTTGCAATGTGCGCATTTCAACAAAAAAGGGCTAACTTTGAAAACAAAACAAGACTAACGTTACCATGAGCTACCTAAAGTTCGACAAGCCCCAGATGACAAACCTTCAGGAAAGCCTGTACAAAGAGGTTTTGCTGACCAACAAAGGCGGTTCGTATGCATCGACCACCCTTGTCGGCTGCAACATCCGCAAATACGACGGCCTGCTTGTAGTCCCCATACCGACGATGGACGACAAAAACCATGTGCTGCTTTCATCGCTCGACGAAACGGTGATACAGCACGGTGCGGAATTCAATCTGGGTCTGCACAAATACCAAGGCGACAACTACAGTCCCAAGGGACACAAATACATAACCCGCTTCGAGTGGTTCAACGTGCCAATAACCACATACCGCGTGGGAGGCGTTGTGCTGCAAAAGGAAATCGCCTTCCAATCGGGCGAGCCGAGAATACTCATCAGATACACCCTGCTCGACGCGCACTCAAAGACAAAGCTGCGCTTCAAGCCGTTTCTCGCATTCCGCTGCGCCAATCAGTTCACCCACGAAAACTGGGCGGCAAACCTTAACTACACCCCGATAGCCAACGGCATAAGGATGTGCCTTTACAACGGCTACCCCGACCTGTATATGCAGCTCAACAAAAAGAGCGAGTTTGTTTACGACCCGCAATGGTATCTCGGCCTTGACTATCCGCGCGAACGCGAACGCGGCTACGAGGCAAACGAAGACCTTGTGGTCCCGGGCTATTTCGAGGTTGACATACGCAAGGGCGAACAGATTGTGTTCAGCGCCGGGCTGGGCGAGATGCGCCCCGCCCAAATGAAAAAGCAAATGGACAAGGAGGTTGACAAGCACGAAGGAATTGGCAACTTCTACCAATGCCTCGTACACGCCGCCCACCAGTTCAAGATTGAGGAAAACGGCGAACACTACATAATCGCAGGATGGCCGTGGTTCAAATGCCGCGCAAGGGATATGCTCGTGGCAATGCCTGGGCTTACACTGAACATTGGCGAGACAAAGCTCTTTGAAGCCTACATGGAGACCTTTGCGAAAGGCATACGCGACTTCATGGGCAGCCGCCCCCTCTCCGTGGACATATACGAGATGGAGAAGCCCGACGTGCCTTTGTGGGCGACATGGTGCATACAGCAATACGCCAAGCTCGTGTCCCCCAAAGAATGCTACACAAAATACGGCCCGCTGCTCAACGAAATCATAAGCTTCATCATCGCGGGCAAGCACCCCAACCTGTTAGTACACGACAACGGTCTTGTATATTCTGGCGGGCGCGAAAAGGCGGTTACTTGGATGAACTCCACGATTGACGGAAAGCCGTTGGTGCCGCGCTCGGGATATATCGTGGAGTTTAACGCCCTTTGGTACAATGCTCTGAAATTCCAGACTGAACTTATAAAGGAATTCGGCACTGAAGAGGAAACAGCGTCATTGTATGAGACTGCATCGGTAACGGCAAAGGTGGAAGCCTCGTTCAGCAAGACTTTCCTGAACACTTACGGCTATCTGTTCGACTACGTTGACGGCACTACGCCCGACTGGAGCGTAAGGCCAAACCAAATATTCGCCGTGGCACTTGACCACTCGCCACTTTCGCCCGCCGACAGAAAGACCGTGCTCGACATATGCACCCGCGAGCTTGTAACCCCAAAGGGAATACGCTCGCTAAGCCCCAAAAGCGGAGGCTACAACCCCATATTCGCCGGACCGCCACAACAGCGCGACCGCTGCTACTACCAAGGAACTGCGTGGCCGTGGCTCATGGGGTTCTATCTGGAGGCATACCTGAAAGTTTACAAACGCAGCGGACTGACATACATAGAACGCCAGTTGATAGGCTTCGACGAGGAAATGTCATACCACTTCATAGGTACGCTGCCCGAACTGTTTGACGGAGACCCACCTTTCCACGGAAGAGGCGCGTTTGCCTTCGCCATGAGCGTGAGCGGCATTCTGCGGGCGGAAAGGCTGCTTGAGAAATACAACGAGAACAATCCGTATAAAGAGGAAACAATATGAAAGTTCTAATGTTTGGCTGGGAGTTTCCTCCCCATATCCTTGGCGGTCTTGGAACTGCGAGCTACGGAATAACCAAAGGACTTGCGGAACAAGGAGACATGGACATAACCCTGTGCCTCCCCAACCCGCACGGAGACGAAGACCGCTCTTTCCTCAACATTATACCGATGAACAACGTGCCTGTGGTATGGCGCGATGTCAACCGTGAATATGTTGAGCAACGGATAGGACACAGAATGTCGCCGGAGCTTTACTACGACCTGCGAAACCACATTTACGCAGACTTCAACTACCGCTACACCGATGACCTCGGCTGCATAAACTTCTCCGGGAGATACCCCGACAACCTTAACGAGGAAATAAACAACTATTCCATAGTGGCGGGAGTGATAGCGCGACAGCAGCAGTTCGACATCATACACGCGCACGACTGGCTCACATACCCTGCGGGAATACACGCAAAGCAGGTTTCGGGCAAGCCGCTGGTAATACACGTTCACGCAACCGATTTCGACCGCAGCAGGGGACACGTGAACCCAACCGTTTACGGAATCGAGAAAGACGGGATGGACCACGCCGACTGCATAATGTGCGTGAGCGAACTCACACGGCAGACGGTCATAAATCATTACCACCAGAACCCCGACAAATGCTTTGCCGTTCACAACGCGGTATATCCGCTCGAACCCGAAAAAGAGGAAATCATCGCCCACCGCCTTCCGCTCAAGGAACGCAAGGAGCGCATCGTAACCTTTCTCGGGAGAATCACCATGCAAAAAGGGCCGGAATATTTCGTGGAAGCGGCTGCGCTCGTGCTGCAACGCACACGCCACATCAGATTCTGCATGGCGGGGAGCGGGGACATGATGAACGCAATGATAGGACTCGCGGCACGCCGTGGCATAACCGACCGTTTTCATTTCCCCGGCTTCATGAAAGGCAACCAAGTTTACGAAGCATACAGCAAAAGCGATGTTTACGTAATGCCTTCCGTGTCGGAGCCTTTTGGAATATCGCCGCTCGAAGCCATGCAGTGCGGAGTGCCTTCGATAATAAGCAAACAATCCGGCTGCTCCGAAATTCTGAAAAACTGCATAAAGCTCGACTATTGGGACATCAACGCAATGGCCGACGCAATGTATTCAATCTGCACCAACAACGCACTTTACAAATACCTCAAGGACGAGGGCAAAAAGGAAGTTGACCAAATTACATGGGAAAAGGTGGGGCAGAAAATCCGGATACTATACGAACTTACATTTCACAGATACTACCACAACTGAAAAATAAGGAAACGACATGAAAACGATATGCCTGTACTTTGAAATACATCAGAACATACATCTGAAACGTTACCGTTTCTTCGACATCGGGACGGATCATTACTATTACGATGATTACGAGAACGCCCGCAGCATAACCGAGACCGCAGAGAAATCCTACATTCCCGCCCTTAAGGCACTCATAAGCATGGCGGAAAGCAACAAGCACTACTTCAAATGCGCCCTTTCGCTTTCGGGATGCGCCATAGAGCAGCTTGAGAGCCACGCGCCCGAAGTGCTCGACCTGATAAAAAGGCTTTACGACACCGGGTGCTGCGAGATTTTGGCGGAGCCGTATTCCCACGGGCTTTCATCCCTTGCCAACACAGAATGCTTCAAGGAAGACGTAAAATTGCTCTGCCGCAAGGTGAACTCCATTTTCGGGGCAACACCGAAAATATTCCGCAACTCATGCCTTATATACTCCGATGAAATCGGCGAGCTTGTGGCTGGCATGGGATTCAAGGGAATGCTTACCGAAGGGGCAAGGCACATTCTCGGCTGGAAAAGCCCGCACTTTGTTTACAACTGCTCAATAGCCCCCAAGCTGAAGCTTCTTTTGCGCGACCACCGCCTTTCCGAGGACATCAGCCTAAGGTTCAACAACTCCTCATGGAGCGAATACCCGCTCCTTGCCGACAAATACACGGACTGGATTGCCAAAATGCCCGAGGACGAGCAGGTGATAAACATTTTCATGGAACTTTGCGCCCTCGGGATATTCCAGCCGCTGTCCTCAAACATTCTTGAATTTTTCAAGGCCCTGCCCGAAGAGGCAAAAAAGCGCGGCATATCATTCTCCACACCTTCGGAAATATGCTCCAAGACCAAAAGCGCGGGAAGCCTCAGCGTTCCCTACCCCATTTCGTGGGTTGACGAGGAAAGGGACACCAGCGCATGGCTCGGCAACATCATGCAGCGCGAAGCATTCGAGAAGCTCTACAGCATCGCCGACCGTGTGAGGATATGCGACAACCGCCAGATAAAGCAGGACTGGAACTACCTGCAGGCCACAAACAACTTCCGCTTCATGAACACCAAGCCCAGCGCGGAGGGCGGCTATCGCGGAATATACGAAACGCCCGAGGACGCTTTCATCAACTACATGAACATACTCGGCGACTTCATGACAAGAGTTAACGACCTCTATCCCGACATCGACAACGAGGAACTTTCATCTCTCCTCACCTCAATAAGAAACCAGGAAGAGGAACTTGAGATGAAGGACAAGGAAATCGTGAAGCTCCATGCCATAATCGACAAACTGACACGCGAAAGCGGAAAAAGCGTCAAGAAAACAAGCAAGACAAAAGCCGGAGAAAAACCTGCAAAACAAACGAAGGGGAAAACGGCAACCGGCAAAACAAAGGCTTCCGCCCAAATCGGGAATAAATAAGATTCTGATTCCCAGAACTTTGCCCCACCTTGCGCAACCACACATAACTTTTTGTTGCTCAGACGGTTGCAAAGGCAAAAATTATGTCTGACGTAGGAAAAACTACATCAGACATAATTTTTTCCACATAGGACGTAGTTTTTTCTATGTCCCATATTGTTTTTGCTTCATTTCCTGCGACCCGTTTTATCCTTGCCATACTCCACACCCTTATTGCGCACTTTTGCCATTTTGCGGAATATTCGTACTTTTGCATTCCATTTCAGACGGCAGCCGTAAAAGCCGCCAGTTCCAACTCCAACAAAATTGCTGATGAGGGCATTCACACTAAAATCCAAACTATTTTACTCAATTAAAGATTACAACAAAAAAACATTCATGTCCGACCTCATGGCGGGCATCATCGTAGGCATAGTGGCTCTGCCGCTGGCAATAGCCTTTGGCATAGCTTCGGGCGTAACTCCCGAAAAAGGCATTATCACCGCCATTGTGGCGGGACTCGCCATTTCCGTGTTCGGCGGAAGCAAGGTGCAAATAGGCGGTCCCACAGGAGCGTTCATCATCATTATTTACGGCATTATACAAAAATACGGCATAGAGGGGCTTACCATAGCCACGCTCATGGCGGGGCTTTTCCTTGTGTTGTTCGGGCTTCTGCGCCTCGGTACTATCATAAAATACATTCCCTACCCCATTGTTGTGGGCTTTACCAGCGGAATAGCCGTAACCATTTTCACCACACAGATAAAGGATCTTTTCGGTCTCACCCTGCCGTCAAACCCTTCCGATTTCATCGAGAAATGGGGCGTATATCTGCAAAATTTCAACACCACCGACATTTGGTGCGCACTGACAGGCGTTGCGAGCATAGCCATAATAGCCATAACTCCAAAGTTCAGCAAAAAAATCCCCGGCTCGCTCATTGCGATAATTGTGATGACCATAGTGGCACTACTGCTCAAGAACTTTGCGGGCGTTTCCTCAATCGAGACCATAGGCGACCGCTTCGCCATAAGCAACGTGCTTCCCGCCGCACAAGTGCCCGACATTAATTGGGACACAATAAAAAGTCTTGTTTCGCCAGCCATGACCATCGCCATACTTGGGGCTATAGAATCCTTGCTTTCCGCTACGGTTGCAGACGGCGTAACAGGCGACCACCACGATTCAAACACCGAGCTTGTGGCGCAAGGTCTTGCCAACATAGCGTCCCCGCTTTTCGGCGGCATTCCCGCCACGGGGGCTATCGCACGCACCATGACCAACATCAACAACGGCGGCAAAACCCCGATAGCCGGAATTATACACGCCATCGTACTGCTGCTGATATTCCTTTTCCTCATGCCCTTGGCAAAATACATCCCAATGGCGTGCCTTGCCGGAGTGCTTGTGGTTGTAAGCTACGGAATGTGCGGCTGGCGTTCGTTCGTGGCGTTGATGAAAAACCCCAAGAGCGACGTTACCGTGCTGCTGATAACATTCTTCCTCACCATAATCTTCGACCTTACGGTTGCCATTGAGGTGGGGCTTATAATCGCCTGCCTGCTGTTCATGAAACGTATGGCTGAGACTACGGACGTGAAAGCAATCACCGACGAGATAGACCTTAACAAGGAATTCGACTTTCTCGCCACGGACCTCGACCACTACACCATACCCAAGGACGTGGAGGTGTACGAAATAAACGGCCCGTACTTCTTTGGCGCGGGCAACAAGTTCGAGGAAGTGATGGCGGCGTTCGGCGACCGTCCCAAAGTGCGCGTAATTCGTATGCGTAAAGTGCCGTTTGTTGACTCCACAGGCATACACAACCTCACCAATCTTTGCCTCATGAGCAAAAAGGAAGGCATACAGGTTGTGCTTTCGGGCGTGAGCGAAAAGGTAAACGCCCAGCTGGAACACGCAAAATTTTACGATCTGCTTGGAAAAGAGAACATCTGCGACCACATAAGCAAAGCCTTGAAGCGTGCAGAAGAAATAACCCAAGGAAAAAACTAAAAAACAAAACCATGTCTGATTTTTTAGAGTTAAGCAACAAGCGTTTTTCAGCGCGAAAATTCACCGGGCAGGCCGTAAGCCAAAGCGACCTCAACTATATTCTCAACGCCGTGCGCCTTGCGCCGTCGGCCTGCAACAGGCAGCCGTGGAAATTCATAGTTGTGGCCTCTGAAGAAAGCAAGTCCAAGCTCTGTGAGTGCTACGACCGCGAATGGTTCAAATCCGCGCCTTTATATATAATATGTATGAAGGACACCGCCGCAAACTGGGTGCGCCCTGACGACAAGAAGCCCCATGGCGACATAGATGTCGCCATTGCCACGGAACACCTGTGCCTTGCCGCCGCAGAGCGCGGTCTCGGAACTTGCTGGGTGTGCAACTACGACACGGAAAAAATCAGCCGCAACTTCCCCCGTCCCAATTTCGAGGCGGTTGCCATAATCCCAATAGGACACATAGCCGAAGACTGCCCGCACGGTGAGAAAAAACGCAAGGAACTTGGCGAGATTGCCGAAACCGTATAATCTTGCAATTGTTTTCTTCACAAAAACAATAAGCCAAAGGCGTTTTGCCACTTAAAATATGTATAATACGGCGTGTTTCCGCACAATAAAAATTAAAAACAGCTCCACAACGGCGGCATTCAGTTTTTTATTTATACTTTTGGCGTGATTAATAACGCATTAAAAACAGAAACAATGAAAAAGAACGCTTTATTGTTTGTACCGCTCATTGCGGCAGGTATTTTGATTAGCAGCTGCGCGAGCAAGAAAAGTTTGGAAAATTGCCAAAACGAAAATAAGGTACTGTCAACCAACTACCAGAACACAAAGGACAAGCTCGCCGATGTGCAGTCGCAACTGGCGGCAAGCAAGGCGCGTGTTTCGAGCTTGCAGGAGCAGCTTGCACAAGCCCGAGAAGACTACGCAAGGTTGCAGTCCTCGCTCGACAAGAGCCTCACGGCCGGCAGCCAGACAAACATGAACATCTCGAAGCTTGTTGACCAGATAAACGAGTCGAACCAGTACATACGCCATTTGGTGGAAGTGAAGAGCAAGAGCGACTCGCTTAACATGGTGCTGACAAACAACCTCACACGCTCCCTGTCGCAAAGCGAGCAAAAGGAGGTCAACGTACAGGTGCTTAAAGGCGTGGTTTACATTTCGCTCGCCGACAATATGCTCTACAAGAGCGGAAGCTACGAAATCAACGACCGTGCAGCCGAAACGCTGAGCAAAATCGCAAAAATCATCCAGGACTACAAGGACTACGATGTGCTTGTGGAGGGAAACACCGACAATGTGCCCATAAGCCGCCAGAACATACGCAACAACTGGGATTTGAGCTGCCTCAGGGCATCAAGCGTGGTGCAATACCTGCAAAACAACTACGGCATCGACCCCAAGCGTCTCACCGCCGGAGGACGCGGAGAGTACAACCCGCTGACGGCAAACGACAGCGAGCTTGGCAAACAGCGCAACCGCCGCACGCAGATTATTATCACCCCGAAACTCGACCAGTTCATGGATCTCATAGACAAAGCCCCCACAGAAGGCAACAACGACTAAAGAAACTTGTTCATACGATACACGAAAACAGTCCGGCGATTATTGCCGGACTGTTTTGTTTGAAAGAAAAAAAAACTATGTCTGATGTAGAAAAAACTACATCGGACGTAGAAAAAATTATATCAGACCTTTTTCCGCCCATTACAACACACAGAAAAGCAAGCTGTTAGTGCGGGATGAAAACTAGTTTAATTTTTGCAGGATGAAACCGCTTAGAAGGGACGGAATAGTTTATATTTGCTTTCAAAAACAAGTGGGCTTTAGTCTGCGAGTTTGCTCTTTTTTTTTAACTTTGTAGTCGCAACAAGTTACCTGCAAGCCAATGAAGTTCAGAACCGATTTGCAAATTCCCAAAGCCGCATTCTCCCTTGAAGCCGGGGACGGCATCTTACTGTTAGGTTCATGCTTCTCTGACGAAGTGGGACGCAAGCTACAGGATAACCGTTTCAACTGCATTTGCAATCCGTTCGGGGTGCTCTACAACCCGCTATCCATCCTTAACAGCCTGCAAACAATCACCGATGCCATTGAAAACGGCGGAAATCCCGACAAGAATGTAATAAGAAGCCGGCTTTTCAAAAGCAATGGCTTATGGTATAGCTGGCTCCATTCCACAAACTTTTTTGCTTCTGAAAAAAAGGAATTGGAAGCAAACATAGCCGAATCGCTAAGGCAAACAGCAGGAACGCTGAAATGCGCCAAACTTCTTATCATCACGTTCGGCACAAACCGCGTTTATTTCCGAAACACTGCTGGCGAAAAGTTTGCCGTGGCAAATTGCCACAAACAACCCGCCGCTGATTTCAAGACATTGGATTTGGGCATAGATGAAATCATGTCGGCATATTGCCATACGCTTGAACAATTGTTCGCGCTCAACCCGAAGCTAAACGTTGTGTTCACCGTAAGCCCTTACAGGTACATAAAATACGGTCTGCACGGTTCAAACCTCGGAAAGGCGGTACTCATGCTTGCCGTGGACGGAATTGTGAACCGTTTCCCCGGCAAATGCGGCTACTTCCCCTCATTTGAAATTCTGAACGACGAACTGCGCGACTACCGTTTCTACGCAGAAGACATGGTGCACCCCTCCAAACAGGCAGTGGACTATATCTATGAAAGATTTGCGGAATACGCATTCAGCGCAAAAGCAATGGGGTTTGCAAAGCAATGGGGCGCAGTTGCCAAACTTCTGCTCCACAAGCCGCAGTTTCCGCAAAGCAGCCAATACAGGGCGTTAATGGTCTCCGCCAAAGAGAAACTCGCCCAACTTGAAAAAGAATACCCCCAAGTCAGGTTTGACAAAGACTTGGAAAAAATAAACGAAATCCTCACCCAAACGCAATGAACGACGGAAAGATGAAATACAAGATAGAAGAAATAGTTGCGCTGACAGGCGCACACCGCTACGGACACACTGAAACCGAAGTGGAGTGGCTGCTTACCGACAGCCGTTCGCTTGTTTACCCGGAAACATCATTGTTCTTCGCCATAAAGACATCCTCGGGAGACGGACACGACTTCATTCCCGAACTGTATATGCGCGGTGTCCGCAACTTTGTTGTAACCACACTGCCACAGGATTGGGAAACGGCATATTCCGATGCAAATTTCCTGCAAATACCCTCGGCGTTAAAAGCATTGCAACGCCTCGCCGAACGCCACCGCGAACAATACGGCATTCCTGTCATAGGCATCACGGGAAGCAACGGCAAAACAATGGTAAAGGAATGGCTGAACCAACTTCTGTCCCCGACAACAAGAATAACCCGTTCCCCGCGCAGCTACAACTCGCAAATTGGCGTTCCTTTGTCCGTATGGCTTTTGGACGAGACCACGCAGCTCGGAATATTTGAAGCCGGAATTTCCCGGCCCGGTGAAATGGAGGCCCTGCGCGACATCGTGCAGCCTACGATAGGCGTCATGGTGAGTTTGGGAAGCGCACACCAGGAAAATTTCCGCAACATCGAGGAAAAGTGCCGCGAAAAACTGCGCCTGTTCAAGGACTGCGAAATTCTCGTATATTGCTCCGATGACAAAATCATTGACCGCTGCGTAAAATTGGGCAAAATTTCCCACCGTCTTTTTGCATGGTCGAAAACAGACCGCGAAGCCACATTGTTCATAAGCGGCATCAGCAAAAAAGACAACGGGACGGAGATAGAATACACATACAACGGCTGCCCGGGGAGATACTCAATTCCTTTCATTGACGACGCATCCGTAAACGACAGCATTCATTGCCTCGCCATCTGCCTTTATTTGAAAAAATCCCCGGATGAAATAGCAAAAGGAATGGGACGCCTCGAGCCGCTGGCAATGCGCATGGAGGTTACGCAGGGAATAAACCACTGCACAATAATAAACGACTCATACAACTCGGACGTAAATTCGCTCGACATTGCCCTTGACTTCCTCAACCGGCGCAGCGCAAAAGCCAACAGCCGCCAAATTGTAATATTAAGCGACATTCTGCAAAGCGGAATGGAAAGCGGGGAACTTTACGCCAAGGTGGCAGAAATGGTGAACTCGCGCAAACCGCAATTGTTTATCGGCGTGGGGAAAGAGATTGGCGAAAATGCAGAATGTTTCAAGGTAAACTCCATGTTCTTCAAAACAACCGAAGAACTGACAGAAAGCGGAGTTCTGGAAAACCTCAACGGAGACACAGTGCTGCTGAAAGGGGCGAGGAAGTTCGGCTTTGAAAGAATTTACGACCTGCTCACAAAAAAAGTTCACGAGACGACACTGAACGTGAACCTCGGCGCAATAGTTGAAAACCTCAACCATTACCGCTCATTCATGAAGCACGGCACAAAGATAGTTTGCATGGTGAAGGCCTCGGCATACGGCAGCGGCGCACTTGAGGTTTCACGCACGCTTCAGGAACATGGCGTGGACTATCTCGCAGTGGCAGTTGCCGACGAGGGAGTTGCGCTGCGCAACGCAGGAATTACGGCGAATATAATGGTGATGAACCCGGAAATGACCGCATTCCGCACAATGCTGCAATACAATCTCGAACCCGAGATTTACAGTTTCAGGATTCTTGACGCGATGATAAAGGAAACAAAACGCGAGGGAGTCACCCACTACCCCATTCACGTGAAAATAGACTCGGGGATGCACCGTTTGGGTTTTCTGCCAGAGGAAATTGACGAACTTATATCATGTTTGAAAGCACAAAACGCCGTAGTGCCACGCTCGGTGTTCTCGCATTTTGTGGGAAGCGACGGCGAGAAATTCAACGATTTCACAAAACACCAGTTTGAAACCTACGGCAAAGCCAGCCTGAAGTTGCAGAAAGCCTTTCCCGACAAAATCCTGCGACACATCTGCAACACTGCGGGCATAGAACGTTTCCCCGAATACCACCTTGACATGGTGAGGCTCGGACTTGGGCTGTATGGCATCGACCCATTTACAAACAAGACCATACACAATGTGGCTGCATTGCGCACAACGATACTCCAAATCCACAACGTAAGGAAAGAGGACACGGTTGGGTATTCGCGCAAAGGACTGCTGACACGCGACAGCAGGATTGCCGCCATTCCAATAGGATATGCCGACGGACTTGACCGACATCTTGGATGCGGCAACGGATATTGCCTTGTCAACGGCGAAAAAGCCCCCTACGTAGGCAACATCTGCATGGACGTGGCGATGATTGACGTTACCGGCATACCATGCAAAGAGGGCGACAGCGTTGAGATTTTCGGCGACAACCTGCCTGTTACCGTTCTAAGTGATACTTTGGGGACAATTCCCTACGAAATACTCACCTCTGTCAGCGAACGTGTGAAAAGGGTTTACTACAAGGAATAATTTCCTGCAATTAACAAAAAAGGCACTTCCCAACCAAGAAGTGCCTTTTTTGCTTTCCCTGTCCCGAGAGGCTATTGCCAGCTTTTTATCGAGCATTCGCTCTCCACCTTGTATTCAGTCTTGTCGGGGAGGTTTGGGAAAAAATCCATGCCCATTATTTCCTCCACCTCGTCAACGGTCATTGCCGAAGCGTTCATGTTCTGTTTCGATGCATTGTTCTTCATAACAAAACCTATCGCCTGTGGTGTGCCGTTATTCACTCCATACACGCATTTGAAAAAGGCATCCGGCACAGGTATCACAAGGTTCTTGCCAATGCTTTTGTGTTTGCCTTTATAGAATATCGGGCCGCAAACGATGTACACTTCCCCGAACTTTTCCGCCCAACGGCGGCACGCCTTTTCAAGTTTGCTCCATGCGCCGGCGTTAAGCTCATGCGTCTGCGGGCAAATGTTGCTCATGTAAAAGCACTCCCTCATCGCCTGTGCGTCAAACTTCATGTCGGCCGCAGGAGCCATGTGCCCACGGTCATATCCGCTGTAACTGTAATCACTCGGTTCAACCCTGTGTGGCAACGGTATGTCGGTATCGGCAAGAAATTCATCGCGCCGCCTTATATTGCCATCGGTTTCGCTGCCTTCCAAACACCACGCCACCCAATTGGGCTGGTTTGTCTCGCGGTTGAAAGAGAGCGTATAAGCCATGCGCTTGAGCAGACGCTCTGGCGTGCCGTGCAATTTTGCAGGAACTTCAATGAGACGCTTGTCCTTTTGCCTTGCTTTTTCCTTGTTCTTCCGGGAAGCCGTCTTTGCATTGCCGTTGTCCTTACAGGCATCTTTTTGCACCACAGTGCGCCCCACACTTTTTGAGACCGTTATTTCACCGCCGTTATTGCCGCAAATCTTAATGCAGCCAAGAACCGCCAAACCGGCAAGGCAGCCAACTATTCCCCTTATTTTCATTTTTACCGGAAGTTTATCGTCAGGCCCATTGAAAGCGTCTCCTGAATATTGAACAGCTCACGCTTGCCTTTCACAAAGCGGTTGTCGTTGAAGGTGGGGAACAAATACAGGGAACTCGTCAGATACTTGTTTATGGTAAAGTTCGTTGTGCTGCTCCAACGCGCCTCCACACGGTGATAATCCGAATAGTAATATATGTTGCCCCGCGTGCTGATGTTCTTCGAGATGTTCCAAGTATAATTCAGATTTGCAGAAGGGCCGAACGAATTATAGGCATGGTGTTTCCCGGGTATGCCCTTGCTGTTTCGCAGCGCCTTGCGGTCGCAATATATCGCGTTGTATGAAAGCGGAGACAATGTTATGTCAAAATGAAACACGTTGGCGCGTTTCTTTGTCTTAAAGTCAATGCTGTATTTCATACCCAACGCAAAGTTGCTTGTAAGCGGAGAAAGGAAATCTTCAGTCACATAGTCGCTGTTGCTCGCGTATTTTGGATAAAGGTGTGTCCACGACACCACCCTGAACGTATATTCCCAATGCTTTACAGCTCTCAAAGCGAACTCATTGGTCATTTCCAAGCGGTTGTCGCTCGTTATGTATTTGTGCTTTTTGTCCTTGCTTTGGCTTGTGAAGCCCAAACGTGCCTTTACATTGTTTTTCTGGCTGAATCCCCGCGAATTGTCGTAATTTACGTTGAACTCCGTCTCCACTCTGAACGTGTTGTTATTCTGCACCCCCTTTGAGGAGAAATAGTTCTGCCCCATGCTGTAATAAAGCCTGCCGTTGAACGTCCAAAAGTTCGGACGGCGCGTAACAACCTTATACGAGGCATCCTCTATTCCGAGATCTATTTTCTCCTCCCTTTGCGGTGTTATGTGCGTTACCTCCTTCACGGGGCTTTCGATTATCTCCTTTCTTATTCCCGCCGCGTTGTCAATGTCCTTTTGGGTTGTTCCCACAAGCCACGGCACATTGGTGTACGCCCACATCATCGTGTTGAGCATACTCTGCTCCACGCTGTCGCCAAACTGCGTGTTTGCCGGCGGCAGCAAAGGTGCAGCCACCCCGAGACGCGCCGGTTTCCAGTCGCACTTCATGACATCCTTCACCGGGGAGTTGTAGAGCGTGGGGTGAAGCAGCAAAGGATAATAGTAAGGGTTATTGAGCACTGTCTCCTCCTGCCTTGCCGCTCTGGCTGCGGAATCGACCGCCACCACAACCGCCATGGTGTCAATATATTTGCTGACCACCGTTTCGTTGTACGTTGGCTTCACTTCCTTGTCCCTCAAATGGCGCGGCAACACCTGCGCCCAAGCGCAAGCCGCAATTAAAACAGATGCGATTATAGTAAGAACCGTTCGTCTCATTGCTGTCAAAAAAATACGTTTGGGCAAAGTTAAACCAAATTATCCAAGTCCGCAATATTTGGACGCGCAAATTCCACTGGCATCAAACAAAAGTTTGCCGGCAAAACAGAAAAACCCCCGCGATTACAAACATGGCGGGAAAACACCCCGAACCCTTAAAAACCACATCGGATATGGGAAAAACTACGTCCGATGTAAAAAAAATTATATCTGACATAATTCAAACTACATCAG
>DKDC01000031.1:27758-57979 GCA_002451695.1 Prevotellaceae bacterium UBA6858
ACTACATCAGACCTTTTTTTTACGCCTTACAATCCGCAGAAAAACAGATGCTTATACTGGCATATCTGTTTCACTTTATTCTTCTATGCTTCAAAAATTTACGCAGTTTGTCGGCGCATCGTGGGATTTTTCACCCTTATACCCGATCTGAAATACCGGCATTCAACAAAAACAGCCGTTTCTTTCGGTATTACCGTCCTTGTTTTTTGGCTTCAGTCCTTTTCACCATAGTCAATCCCGCGAAAAAGGCGGCATATACCACAACGTCGATTGCCAAAATGGCTGTAAAGCCTACCCCACCCTCATAAAGGGCGGCGTTCATGAAACAGAACAACGCAAAAAACGAAAGAATAATGGCAAGAGCCTGATGCTGCGTGAAGCCCGCCCCCATTATCAAATGGTGTATGTGCGTCTTGTCTGCGTCAAAAACAGAACGGTGGTGCGCTATCCTGCCAAAAGCCACGCGGGCAAGGTCGAAAGTGGGGATTATCAAAATTGTATATGACCACAACAGTGCGTCCCCCCTGTATGGCAGCACATTCGGATTGTACATCGCGAATTTCAGCGCGAGATAGGCTATGGCGTAACCGAGTATCAGACTTCCCGAATCGCCCATGAAGGTCTTTGTGCCTTTCTCCACTTTTCCGAACACGTTGTAATAGAAAAACGAGGCGAGCGTACCCATCAGCGTGCACGCCATTATAGAATAAACAGATGGGGCAATCTTCCAAAACAGCCACGCAAACACCCCTATTATCAGAAAGCACAGCCCCGAGGCGAGACCGTCAATACCGTCGATGAGATTAACGGCGTTCACCACCACCAGCACGAGGAAAACCGTGAGGGGATAGCTCACCACCGCAGGAATGGCGTATATGCCGAACAGCCCGTAAAGGTTGTTGAGATAAAGCCCGCACGCGGGGAAGAAACAGGCGGCCACCGTCTGAACAAGAAACTTGCGGCTTGCCCTGACACCGATAATGTCGTCAACCACCCCTATTATATATATGATGAAAACTCCCGCAATAAGCACAAACGAGGAAATCTGCATCAGTTTGCTTTCTGACGACACAAAAATATAGGCCATCAGCGACGGAATCATCCCGACAAGCATTGCCGGCATAAATAAAGTCCCGCCCAAGCGCGGCACGGCGCAATGGTGTATTTTACGTGCGTTCGGCATATCGTAGAGATGCTTCTCCTTACAGAACCTCAGCACATGGGGCATGAGGAAAAACGTGAACAGCAAGCTCACCACGAAGCCTATTATCATATATAAGAGCATATCCAAAACTTTCTATGTTTTTATTAAAGAACGGCTGCTTTCAAGGCATATTGTAAAACTTTTCACCTTTGTAAGGGAATATTTGCCAAAGCGTCAAATCTGCAATTTATTTCAAGCATTTTTTGCGGAAGGCGGCAATATGTCAGCCTCAAAAGCCTCTCGGGAATGTGGCGGTAGAAAGCGTAAGCCATTGGTCCTGCTATGGCGGCGAGCGTGTCGGCATCCCCGCCCATGGAAATGGCTTTCTTTATGCAGTCCTCATAATCCGCCGACTCAAGAAAGGCGAGCAGGGCTACGGGGACGGTTTTTTGACAGGTTTCATTAAATTCGTAATCCGCGCGCAGCCCATCTATGGTGCAGTCTGCCCATTCGGGATAATAATGCTCCAATACGTTTTTGCGCACATAGCCTTTGTCTTTGCCGTGCAGCAAATGGTATATCGCCAAAGCCGTTGCAACCGCACCCTTAATGCCTTCGGGATGGTTGTGGGTGCAAGCCGCCGTCTTTTCCGCCAGATACGCGCATTCCTCCTCGCCTTTGGCAAGAAAACCGGCGGCACTGCAACGCATCGCGGAACCGTTGCCATAACTTCCGTAAGGTTTGGGCGTTGGATTGAAAAGCCAATTCATAAAGCCCGTGCCATAGCCGCGAAACATATCCTCTTTGCAAAAATTCTGCAAATACAGCGGCATATCCCCACCGTCCATCAATGCCTTTGCCACGGCGAATGTGCATACGGTGTCGTCCGTGTAATCGGAGTTTTCATTGGTAATGTCGAGCCTGTCATAGTCCTTGCAAGGGGCGAACTCGTATGACGAGCCGCAAATGTCCCCCACGGCAGCCCCAAGCAGCAAGTTTGTCAAATGTTTTGTGCGGCTGAAGCCTGTCATGGCCAGAGCCTTGTCCAAAATCTGTTCGTGGTCAAAAGCCAAAGGCGGGAGTTCGGAAAGTTTGCACCACGCTGCACAGTGCGCATCGTCGCCGCCTTTCACTTCGCAAAGGCTTTCGCCGAAAACTACAGCGCAAAACGCCACGGTAACAACCCGCTCACGCGGGTCGCGGTCAACCGTGGAAAAAACGCCGACCTCTTTCCAGTTGTTGATTTCAAGACCTGTCTCCTCCAACAACTCACGTGATGCGCACTGCCCTGCGGTTTCGTCAATGTTCATAAAGCCTCCGGGAAAAGCCCACCTGCCTTTGCACGGCTCGCTGGCACGCTCAATCAAAAGCAGCTTCGGTTCGCCCGAAAAATCCACGCTGAAAACCACACAATCCGCCGTCATGGCAGGATGAGGATACTTGTATCCGTACATATTACTATTGGTGTTGAAGCCGCAAAAGGTCGTTCACCGTTTTTACGGGATTAAACGTTGAAAGCGGCACTTCTACAAAAACCGTATTCCAGTCGCTCATTCCGCCATTCCAAAGTCCGGGCAGTTCAAGCGCCTTGAGTTCCTTGCCATCTTTTGACTTGTGGGAAATAAATCCCGCCGTATGGTCAACATAATTGCGCAAGTCAAACTTTCCGCCTTTGTAATCCTTCACGCCACAAACCAGGTCCACAGGATTGAAGTAAGAGCCGTTCTCAAACATATTGCGGCTCTTTTCGTCTGCGATGTCTATCTGCGAGCTTTCGAGTATCTGGGGAGAAATACTGCCATCGCTATTATAAACAAGGAACGGGCCTCCGCCGGCTTCGCCCACATTTCTCACCATGCCGCATACGCGCAGCGGACGGTTGAACTTGCAATAAAGATAGTCGGCAAGTTCAAGGCTGCTCTCAAATTCCACACCGGGACGGATTGTGCAAAGTTCCGTTTCGAGGAAGCTTTTCATTTCATTGAGCGTTTCGTCGTCGGGCAGACCGCTTTCAAGTTCCTCCAGATAGGCGAACAATTGTTTTTGAACCGATACCAGTTTGCCGGCAAGCAGCTTCTTGTAGTTTACGGTGTCGGGCATCAGCCTTTCGGGAACTATGTTGTCTATATTCTTAACAAATATGATGTCCGCGTCAATATCGTTCAAATTCTCTATAAGCGCGCCGTGTCCTCCGGGGCGGAACAGTATTGAACCGTCAGCATTCCTGAACGGTTTGTTGTCGGGAGTAGCCGCAACGGTATCGGTCTTGGGTTTTTGTTCCGAAAGACTTACATTAAACTTGCAGCCGGTTTTCTGCTCCATAACGGGAACTTTCTCGGAAAGGAGCTTTTCAAAAAGCCCCCTGTGCTCCGGTGAAATCGTGAAATGCAAATTCACCTCCCCATTGTCCTGCGCCGCCGTCAGCATTCCCTCAAGCAAATGTTCCTCCACGGGAGTGCGTGCGCCGTCATCGTAACTGTGGAAAAGCAGCAAGCCTTTGGGCTTTTTGCCATAGTTCAGCCCCTGCTCCCCGAGCATTGCCGCCACCATGTCCTTGCACCTGCCTGTTTTCACGAGTGCCGGTATATCCTTGCCATACAGCTTGCGACAAACGGAGTCAAGCGCCTCGCAAAATGCGAAATGACTTATGTTGCCGAAGAATTTTTTCTCAAAGTCAGTCTTTGGCTCATCGTATCCCGCGTCAAGAAACGCGAACATATTCTTGAACATACGGCTTGCCGCGCCCGAAGCGGGAACAAACTTCACAAGCTTTGCCTTGCCAATCCTGCAATAATTGTCCCATTCCTCCACATAGGCAAGCCGCCGGCTTTCGTCGTATTTGGAAACTCCCTTTTCCGCCGATGCCGCAGCATACAGTTTCTTGAAAGGGAAACCCGTCTTGAACAAGCCAAGCTGCCTTTCAACCATTTTCCCGTCAATTCCCTTTTGGGCGAATTGTTTTCTGTCTTCTTCCGTAAACATATTGAAATGTTTTTATTAGCAATTGTTTTTCACCGCGTGAACACTATCCGGCGCGAAAAAGCCGGTTTTGCCGCCATATTCACTTTCGGAGACATCAAATGGTATATCGGGGACAATTCCACGCCGCTCTTTTTCCCTTTGAAAGCATCTTTCACACTGCCGTCAAATTCTTCGCCATAGGCAACGTTGCCATTTTCCCCGACTGTGCAGCCAAGCACCAACGGACCATACATTACCCTGAAATCACCTGCATTGCTGTTTTCGGCATTCAGCATTCCCACGAAATGCGGCGCCATTTGAAAAGATACTGCAACATCATCGCCAGCCTTGAAACGCCGCGTGATTTTCGCAAGTCCGTCCGCCTCGGAATATTTTACGTTCTTGCCGTTCACTTTCACGACATACTCCTTCATCCACGAAGCCTTCTCCAACGCGAGTGTGATTTTTTTGCGAGGTGCAGCCTTAATCTTAACCGACACTCCGCTGCCAAAAGGATACGCTGTTGTCATATCCATCCAAACATCGCCCCCTGCAATTTTTTCATACACATTTACATCCCTGAAAAACGGAAGTGCGAGTTCGTTGTCCTTTTTGAAAGCCGTGAATTCGGCTGCGCGTCCAAGCCCTTCGCCTCCGCGCATCGTGCAGCACCAGTGAGCCTCGTCGCAGTTCATTGTTACGGAGTGCGTGTTGTTCGCCTTGCCCGGGCTGTTCTCCAAGCCGAAGCCGCCGTTGCTCCTCTGTGCAAGGCAAATGGCGTTATAGTATATGCGCTCTGCGTCATCGCGGTATTCCGCCTTGCCCGTATGCTGCCAAAGTTGCGAAGCCACGATAAAGGCGTCCACTATGGCGCAGGGCTCTGTCCATGTGTCGTAGCGACAGAACCAGTTGTAGTTTCCATACAGCTCGGTCATGCCGTATTTGCGGTAAACGTCCCACCGTTTCTCCACTTCTTTCACATACTCCGGCTTCCCGCTTATGTCGGCATACCTTATCAGCCCCCTCATCGCCGTAAGCGAGGCATGGGTCTGCGCCTTAATGCCGGTAAGGTCAACTTTCAGGAACAAATCCACAAGCTTTTCCGCAACCGGGTGCAGCTTCTCGTCCTGCGTTACTTGCAAGGCGTGGAGCATGCCCTCCATCCCTATGAACACACAGCCAATGTCGGTTGACAAACGCCAATGCCCGATTATCTGGGACAAACTTCCCGAAGCCGCCCCCACTCCCTTTTTGCGGCTTTCGGGCGAAATGGGGTAAGCGTCATAATATTTTTCGCCGCCTGTAAAGAGATTGTCGGCCATTCTGCTGATAACCGGCAAAAGGCCGGCGTCTTTCTTCCAAAGATAATACTCGCACAGCCCGCGAAGCATCCAACCGTTTCCCGAAAGCTGCTGCTCGTCAACAGAGTCCCTGTGAATGGTGCCCATATATCCAAGCTCGTTGAGATTTGCCGGCACACGCCTTATTATTTCGTCAAGATACAGCGGTGCCCTGCTCGTAGCACAGGCATCCATTACAAGTCCCAGAATTGTGCGCCCCTCGGTGTCGCCCGGCCAATAGCCTGACTGTTCTTCGGTAAGGAATACATTGTCGGGCTGGTATTTTGTTTCTTCCAGACGGTTGAAGTTACGCATAAGCCGCTCCCGCAACTCGCCTCCCACCTTTATATTCTCAAAACTTACGGTACTGTATTTTGAAACTCTTTCTCCCTTGGGGCGGTTTTCGGCATTGGCGCAAAAAGTGAGCGACAAGGCAAGTATCGCACCCAGTAAAATCTTATTCTTTGGCATTTTATTTTATGAGTATTTTATTTGCAAATATAAACTTTTCCGTGCGATTTCCGTCCTCTTCAAGCCGCTTTATTTCGCATCGCATTAACAGTTTGCTTCTCTGTGTGTTGCAAGGGGCTAAAAAAGGTCTGATATAATTTTTCCTACGTCTGATGTAGTTTTTTCTACATCGGACATAGTTTTTCTTATTTCAAATATGGTCTTTCATACGTTCATCGGTGCATGATTAAACCCCGAAATGCAACACTCCGCAGTGTGTCTGCAAACCGCGTTATCCCACCTCTGCTTTCTGTAGTCCGTTATCATCGGCTCACATTAATACAGCAAAACAAAAACCGGGCAGGAAAGCGCAACCTGCGCGTTTCCTGCCCGGTGAGGCGTTGCAGGGGTTTCCCGCAATAACCGTTTGTCAAAAATCAGAATTCCAAGTCCACGTCTTTAAGTTCGTGCCAAGGCAGTCCCTGCCTGTTAAGCTGCTCCATGAACGGATCGGGGTCAAACTCTTCCACGTTCCAGACACCCGGACGTTCCCATACGCCCTTCAGGAACATCATTGCGCCAATCATTGCCGGCACGCCGGTAGTGTATGACACACCCTGCATTCCCGTTTCATTGTAGGCAGCCTGGTGGGAGCAGTTGTTATATATATAATATGTATGCTCTTTGCCGTCTTTAAGCCCCTTTATGCGGCATCCGATAGACGTTTCGCCGTCATAGTTTGCCCCGAGATCCTGCGGATTGGGAAGCACTGCCTTCAGGAACTGAAGCGGAACGATTTCCTGCCCGTTATAGTTTATTGGCTTTATCGAAGCCATACCTATGTCCTGAATCACGCGCAAATGAGTGAGATATTCCTGCCCGAAAGTCATCCAAAATCTTCCGCGCTTTATTGTGGGATAGTTCTTCACAAGGCTCTCAAGCTCCTCGTGGTGTAGGAGGTAGCTTTCCTTGGGGCCGATGTTGGGATAGTTGAGCGTCTTGTGTATTTCAAGAGGCTCGGTCTCCACCCATTTGCCGTTTTCCCAATAAAGGCCTTTCTGCGTTATTTCGCGGATGTTTATTTCGGGGTTGAAATTGGTTGCGAAAGCCTTGTGGTGGTTTCCCGCGTTGCAGTCAACAATGTCGAGATACTGTATCTCGTCAAACACGTGCTTGGCTGCGTATGCCGTGAAAATGCTCGTAACTCCCGGATCGAAACCGCAGCCGAGAATAGCCGTAAGTCCGGCTTTCTCAAAACGGTCGCGGTATGCCCACTGCCAACTGTACTCAAAGTGCGCCTCGTCACGCGGCTCATAGTTCGCAGTGTCGAGATAGCTTGCCCCTGCACGCAGACAGGCGTTCATTATAGTCAGATCCTGATAGGGCAAAGCAAGGTTCATCACAATTTCGGGCTTGTACGACTCCAGCAATTTTGTGAGAGCCTCCTCGTCATCGGCATCAATCTGGGCTGTTTGGAAATTGCAGCCTTTTATTGACTTTACAATGGCGTCACATTTCGATTTCGTGCGGCTTGCAATCATCACGTCCGTAAAGACATCGGGATTCATAGCCAATTTGTGTATGGCGACAGTGGCCACGCCCCCTGCACCAATAACTAAAACCTTTCCCATGATTTAATTGTTTATTATCGTATTTTTTAGAGTTTACATTTCATCTTCAACAGGCGTTCCGTTGCTTTCTATCTCGCTGTCGGTAACACCCAAGGCATAGCTTATGGAACAGCTAAGGTATTCCTGCCCGAAACCTCCGCCGCGCAAGGCATCCATGGCAAGCACCGTGGAGCGCAGACGGCGTTGCTCCGAAAGAACACGTGCGGCGTATTGGCAGATGTCCCCGCCCGGAACGCACACAATATCCTCAAGCTCCGGCTGATTGCCAAGAAGATTTTCAAGCGTGTCCATAAATGCGTGTCCGGCACAGCCCTCGTATTCCGCAAAGTCCACACGGAAATTCAGGCCTTCATACGCGAAATCCGCTTTCTGCCCAACGGCGATGTCCTTGAAGTCCAAATTACGGAAAGCTCCCGCCGACTTTTCCTTAAGAAACACGGCATACACCTCATCGGAAGAGACGGCAAATTTTCCGTCGCACGCCGCAGCGTAAAGCCACTTCTTAATGTCAACGTCAGGTATCCTGCGGTTGAGCATTCTCTCGAAATTGACTATAATGTCAAACGCCACCTCGCTTAAAGCGACGGTATCGACAAGTATAACCCTTTTTATGTTTTTGCTGTCCATTTTCTTGTAAATTAAAGGAACGGTTCGAGGAAATGAAACAGCCAGCCCTGGAAATTCTTCCAGCCCGGACGCTTGTACCAATAGTCGTCTGTCAGCGGCACGCAGTTTTCGCGTTTGTCCTTCTCAAAAATCGAACGCAATTCCGAAGTGGTGCATTCGTCCAGAACCAAAAGGTTGCATTCAAAGTCATACGACAGACTACGCGCATTAAGGTTGGCAGAACCAAGGTAGCTGTAAAGCCCGTCAACCGTCATTATCTTGGAATGATGAAAGCCACCGCGATAATAATATACCTTTGCGCCCTTTTTCTGCAACTTGCGTGCGTTATAATCCACCACCCTTGGCGTTATAGGGATGTCGCTGTTTTCCGAAACCATTATTTCCAGTTCCACCCCGCGCTTGATGGCTTTTTTCAGAGCCTTGCGCAATTTGCGGTTCAACGTGAAGTAAGGGTTCACAATCTCAATGTTGTTTTGCGCGGAATTTATCGCGTGCAAAAAAGCCTCCCTTATAATCTTCGGGCTTCTTCGCGGTTCGCGGTTAACCACGGCAATAGCCTTTTGGCCATTGTTTCCGCAAGTGTCCATTTTCAATCCGGAAAGAGCCGTGTCGCCTTGCGCTATGGCGGGCGGGTAATATTCGTTGCCGCAAACGTTTTGTCTGGCGGTCTTGTTCCACATCCTGAGAAATATGTTCTGGAAGTCGCCAACCACGTCCCCTTCCACCCTCATGTGCATATCGCGCCAATTGCCCACTTGTTTGGTGCCATTTATATAATAATCGGCCACGTTCATGCCGCCTGTATATGCAATTTTGCCGTCAATGACAACAATCTTCCTGTGGTCGCGGTGCAGGGCATAGTCAACCCACGGAAACCGCATGGGATAGTATTCGTAAATCTCCAGACCGCCAGCCCGGAGTTCCCGAAGCTCATCCTTTTTTATTGGTTTGTTGTTCGAGGCATTGCCGAAAGCGTCGTAGAGCACACGCACCTTCACGCCTTCGGCCGCCTTTCGCTTCAAAAGCTCAAACAATGCGCCGGCGATGGAGTCGTTGCGGAAATTGAAATACTCAAGATGCACGGAGTGCCGCGCTTTCCCTATGGCGGCAAACATATCCTCGAACTTTTCCTTTCCCGACGTAAGCAAAACAAGGCTGTTGTTGTGGGAAATGTTCACCTTCTCGCTTTCAATATACCGCGCTATGACGGAATCGGAACGGTCTGCGGTCTGCGCAAAGGCACACACCGAAAAAAACAACAGAACAAAGACAGCCGACAGTTTTCTCACTTTTCCTTTGGCTAAATCATTGTTCTGAAAGAGTCCACAATGCCAAGCAGCCTCCCCGCCTCGTCAACAACAAGCACCGCATGGATTTTCCTGTCCTGCATTATCTTTTCCACAACGCTTATCTTTGTGTCAGGACTTATTGTTACAGGAGTCTTGGTCATTATGTCTTTCACCGAAAGCGTGAAGAACCTGTTTTGCGAGCTTTCCATTGCCCGCCTCACGTCCCCGTCGGTTATTATGCCAGCCACCTTCCCTTCATCGTCGTTTATTACGCAAAGTCCGAGACGCCCTTTGCTCACTTGGGTAACAGCATCACCAAGAAGCGTGTCGGGAGAAACTACAGGCAGGTTTTCCTTCAGCATAACATTGCGCGCCTTTGTGAGCAAACGTTTTCCGAGGCTGCCCCCGGGGTGAAACCTTGCAAAGTCCTGCGCCTTGAAGTCCCTTGCCTTCATCAGCGCACATGCAAGAGCGTCGCCCATTGCAAGCGTTGCCGTTGTGGACGTGGTGGGGGCAAGTCCGAGCGGTTCAGCCTCCTGCTTCACCGGCACTGTGATGTGAACTGTTGAGTTTTGGGCAAGGAGCGACTGCGGGTTGTTGCTTATGCCTATGATCGGGATTTTCTTTTCGTGGAAATACGGCAGAATGCGCAGCAGTTCGTCAGTCTGCCCGCTGTTTGAGATTGCAAGCACAATGTCGTCAGAGCCGCAAACTCCCAAATCGCCGTGATAGGCGTCGAGAGGGTTCATGTAAAAGCTCGGTGTCCCCGTGCTCGAAAGGGTGGCTGCCATTTTAGCGCCGATATGCCCGCTCTTCCCCACTCCCGTAACAACAAGCTTTCCCTTGCACGAGAGTATGAGGTTGGCCGCCGCCTCGAAATTGCCGTCAAGATAATTTATCTGGTCTATTATTGCCTGTGCCTCGTCGCGCAGGCATTGCACCGCTATGTCAATACATTTTTTGTCCAACATCTGCCTGTTAATGCAATTATTTCGTCAGTATATTTTCAATCACTCCCTCCAAGTCGGCAAGCCTCAGCATATTCGGAGCGTCGCTCAGCCCGTTGTCCGGGTCGGGGTGAACCTCGAAGAAGTAGCCGTTAGCCCCAAACGCCTTCGCCGCCATTGCCATCATAGGTATGAACTCGCGGTTGCCCCCGGTTTTCCCTCCTGCCGCTCCGGGACGCTGCACAGAATGCGTGCAGTCCATTAGCACATTCTTCGCGATAGCTTTCATATAAGGGATATTGCGGAAATCAACCACAAGGTTGTTATATCCGAAGCTGTTTCCGCGCTCCGTGAGCCAAACCTCCTTAGCCCCGGCGGCAACAGCCTTTTCGTAAGGATATTTCATGTCCTCGCCCGAAAGAAACTGCGCCTTTTTTATGTTCACCGTCTTACCGGTTTTTGCGGCAGCCACAATAAGGTCGGTCTGCCGGCAAAGAAAGGCGGGAATCTGTATCACGTCCACAACTTTGCCCACAGGCTCGGCCTGGCAGCTCTCATGGATGTCGGTAAGCACTTTCAAGCCGAAGTCCCTCTTAACGCCGGCAAGGACTTCAAGTCCTTTTTCCAGTCCCGGACCGCGATATGAAGAAAGCGAAGTGCGGTTGGCCTTGTCAAACGAGCTTTTGAAGATTATGCCGATGCCGAAAAGTTTGTTGAGCCTCACAAGTTCGGCGGCAACGGCTTCGGTAACTTTTTCGTTCTCTATCACGCAAGGACCTGCAATAAAGATATCCCCCATATTATGTTATGAAATTCACATTTTTATTTACGAACGCAAAGTTAGCCATTTTTTTGCTTTTGCCACAGGTGTTTGCCCAATAACTTGCCATGCCATAACGAAGACGCACGCCGCGTCTCTCCACGCCCCACTACCAAACAAATCCATAGCCTTTGGCTTGGCGCAAAAATTATATGCGGAAACAGAAAAAACTACATAGGACATAGGAAAAATTATGTCTGATGTAATTTTTCCTATGTCCTATGTAGTTTTCGCATTTTCTTTTTCTTGAAAAACAGGAACTTACAAATCCACCAAGAGTACGGACTTTTTCTGAAAGCCAAGCGGTTACTAAAACCGATGACTTTTGCGGCTTGCGAGGCAATCTATTGCTTCATCCCCGGGAAAAGCCGTGCAATATATTTCCCTATTATGTCGAACTCGATGTTCACCACACTGCCCACGCTCAGCTTGCCGAGATTTGTCACCTCTGAAGTGTAAGGTATTATGGAAACCTTGAACGAATTGCCGTCTATAGCGTAGGCCGTAAGGCTCACGCCGTTAATCGTTACCGAGCCTTTCTCGACAATGGCATAGCCTTTCGGCAGGTCGCCTTCCGCAGCCTCGTATGAAAAAGTGAGCACCGTGCTTCCCTGCGCATTCTCCACCGCAACGCACTTCGCCGTGCGGTCAACGTGTCCCTGCACAATATGCCCGTCAAGCCTTGCCCCGGCAATCATGGAACGCTCCAAGTTTACGTAATCTCCGACCTTGAGAAGTCCGAGATTAGTACGCTTCAAAGTCTCGTCCATTGCGGTAACGGTATATGTCTCCCCGTCTATGCCGTCAACGGTAAGGCACGTGCCGTTGTGGGCGATGCTCTGGTCAATTCCCAGCTCCCAACCGGCGGGACGCTCAAAGGTGAATGTTATGTTCTTTCCGTCCCTACGCTCAGAAAGCATACGGGTCATTGTCTCTACGATTCCTGAAAACATGGCTTTTATTCTTTGTTTTTGTTCAAATTTTCGTCTGCAAAATTAGCTGTTTGGTCGGTCTGCACAATGAATTGGTCGTTTTTTTTGGCAAAACCGCATTTTTGTTTCCACACAAAACACTTTTAATCAATACTTTTGCAGCAAACAAACAACTATCAACAAAACAATGATGAAAAGACTTTTGAAAACATTACTCATTCTGGTTATGCCAACGCTCGTAACCGCAGACATCATTGCCCAAGACACAAAAGTGTGGTCGCTGCAAGAATGCCTGGACTATGCCTTGGAAAACAATATTTCGGTGAAAAAAAGCAAGGTGAACGAAGCCTCCGCCGCCACCGACCTGAGCAAGGCCAAGGCCGCACTGCTTCCGAGCCTTTCGGCAAGCATGACGCAATCAGTAAACTACCGTCCTTTTCAAGAAACGGCCGGCAACTTTGTAAACGGCTTCATAACATCAAGCAGCAGCAACAAAACCACCGAAAGCGGAAGCTACGGCATCAACGCTCGCTGGAACGTGTGGAACGGCGGAATAAACCAAAACACCATCAAGGCACGCAAGTCTGATCTCACCGTGGCAAAACTCCAAACACAGGTGGAAGCCAACACAATACAGGAGCAGATAATGCAATACTATGTGCAGATACTCTATTCCAAGGAAGCCGTGAGGGTGAACAAAAGCATATTCTCCAAAGACTCGCTGACTTACGCACGCGGTGAGGAAATGCTCAAGCACGGCAAGATGAGCCGCAGCGAGGTGAAGCAGCTCGAAGCCGCAAAAAACGAGTCGCAATACAACGTGGTGAACTCCCAGACCGTGGTTGACCAATATCTTCTGGAATTGCGCCAGCTTCTCGAGCTGCAACCGGGAAGCAGCATGGACATTTCAACAGTGAGCATTGACAACAACGCGGCTCTTGCCGACATTCCCGCCAAACTCGATGTTTATGGCGAAGCCCTGCAAAACCGCCCCGAAATACTTATGGGAAAGGAAAGCATAAACGCCTCGGATCTGCAACTGAAAATAGCCAAGGCCGGATATATGCCCACCGTAAGCCTGAGCGCGGGCATCGGCGACAACCACATGACCGGCACGCAAAACAACTTCGGCAATCAAATGAAATACAATCTAACCGGAAGCGTGGGCGTAACGCTCAGCATACCCATACTCGACAACCGCGAAGCCAAAAGCGCGGTAGAGAAAGCCAAATACAGCCGCACCTCTGCGGAACTCGACCTGCAAGACAGGCAAAAGCAGCTTTACAGCTCGATTGAGCGTTACTGGCAAACCGCCACAAGCAACCGCCAAAGGTACATCGCCGCACAAAGCAACGTGAACAGCCAGGAGGAAAACTATAATTCCATAGCCGAGCAGTTCAAAGTGGGACTTAAAAACGTGGTGGAACTCACCACCGCCCGCACAAGCCTGCTACAGGCCGAACAGGAAATGCTCGAGAGCAAGTACACAACTGTCCTGAACGCACAGCTTCTGAAATTCTACAGCGGCGGAAGCCTGAACATATAATGAAAACAATAAAAACAGGAATATCATGACTAAGAAAACGAAAATCAAAATCACGGCAATCGCAATTGTGGCTATAGTTGCCGTAATTGCAATCGTAAGCCTCACGTCCAAGGGAGGCAAAGGCGGACTGAACATAATCTACGAGACAGCCAAGGTGGAACCCGCCACGATAAGCACCACCGTAACCGCCACCGGGACAATCGAGCCTGTGAACGAAGTGGAGGTGGGTACGCAGGTGAGCGGCATAATAAGCAAAATTTATGTTGACTACAACAGCATCGTGAAAAAGGGACAGGTGATTGCCGAACTCGACCGCACCAACCTTGAAAGCGAACTCACAAGCGCAAAGGCAAACCTTGCAAGCGCAAAAAGCGAACTGAACTACCAGACGACAAACCTCAAGAGGATGAAAGAACTCCATAAAAAAGGGTTTGTAAGCGACGACGAATACGACACGGCAACGCTAAACTACAACAAAGCCCTCGAAACGTACAAAGGGCAGCAGCAAAACGTGAGCCGCGCTCAGACAAACCTCGGCTACGCAACAATCACTTCGCCCATTGACGGCGTTGTGTTGAGCAAAGACATTGAGGAAGGCCAGACGGTGGCGTCAAGTTTCAGCACGCCGACGCTTTTCACCATAGCCCACGACCTTACTGACATGCGCGTGATTGCCGATGTTGACGAAGCAGACATTGGCGAGGTGCGCGAAGGGCAAAGGGTAAGTTTCACAGTTGACACCTATCCCGACGACACCTTTGAAGGAACTGTTACACAAGTCCGCCAGCAGGGAGAAGAGGAAAGCAACGTGGTTACATACGAGGTGGTCATCTCCGCCCCGAACAAGGATCTCAAGCTAAAGCCGAAACTCACGGCAAATGTGAACATCTACACAAAAGAGGTGGGGAATGTTTTGAGCGTGCCGTCGAAAGCACTGCACTTCACCCCGACAAAGGAAACCGTAAACAAAGGCGAAAAGATCAAGGACTGCAACGGACAGAACAAAGTCTGGGCAAAGGAAGGCAATGTGCTGAAAGCCTACGCCGTGAAAGTGGGAATAACAAACGGAATACGCACCCAGATTTTAAGCGGCATTAACCAGGGGGCAGAGATAATAACCGGCTCCAAGGCACAAGCCGAAACGGTCGAAGAAGCCAACGCCGGCGAGGACGGCGAAAGGAGTCCGTTCGCCCCGGGTCCGAGAGGCAAAAACAACAAGAAAGGCAAATAAAAAACAAAAATGGACTACTCAAGCAACAGAGCCGTAATAGAGCTGCGCGACGTGAAGCGGGAGTTCCTTGTGGGCGAAGAAATCGTCCACGCCCTGCGCGGGGTGTCGTTCAAGATACACGAGGGGGAATTTGTTACGATAATGGGAACATCGGGGTCGGGAAAGTCAACGCTTCTTAACCAGCTCGGCTGCCTCGACACCCCTTCAAGCGGGGAATACCTTCTCGACGGAGTGCCCGTGAGGCAAATGAGCCGAAACCAGCGCGCAATCCTCAGAAACCGCAAAATAGGCTTCGTGTTCCAGAACTACAACCTTTTGCCCAAAACCACATCTGTGGAAAACGTGGAGCTGCCGCTTATGTACAACCCCGCAATCAGCGCAAAGGAAAGGTTCGACCGCTCGGTTAAAGCCTTGCAGCGCGTGGGGCTTGGCGACAGACTTTACCACAAAAGCAACCAAATGTCGGGCGGACAAATGCAGAGGGTTGCAATTGCGCGGGCTTTGGTAAACAATCCCTCGGTGCTGCTTGCCGACGAAGCCACGGGAAACCTCGACACCCGCACTTCGTTTGAAATCCTGACGCTGTTCCAGGAGCTTCACGCGGACGGAATGACCATAATCTTCGTAACCCACAACCCGGAAATCGCTTCATACAGCAGCCGGACCATAACCCTGCGCGACGGACTGGTACGCGCCGACAAACAAAACGACAACATCCTCTCAGCCGCCGAAACGCTAAAAACATTGCCCGTACCAAAAGACGAATAATACATGAATGTTCAAAATCTTTTCCAAATAGCATTCCGCGCAATTGCCGCCAACAAGTTGCGCTCGTTCCTTACAATGTTGGGAATAATCATCGGCGTGGCTTCCGTAATAACCATGCTCGCCATAGGCCAAGGCTCGAAAAAGAGCATACAGAAGCAGATTTCCGAAATGGGTTCGAACATGATTATGATACGCCCCGGACAGGACAACGGACCTGGCGGAGTGCGCCAGGATGCAAGCGAAATGCAGTCGCTGAAGCTTAAAGACTTCCAGTATCTTGTTGACAACGCCAAGTTTCTTGCCGCAATAAGTCCGAGCGTGAACAGTTCGGGGCAGTTCATAAACGGCAACAACAACACGCCCTCCACTGTTTACGGCATAAACAACGACTACCTCACCATAAGGCAACTGACGGTAGAGGAAGGGGACAAATTCACCGACGACGACATAAAGACAAGCGCAAAGGTGTGCATTATCGGGAAAACCGTAAAGGACAACCTGTTCCCGGACGGAAGCGACCCTGTCGGCAGGGTGATAAGGTTCAACTCCATCCCCATGAAAGTCATAGGCGTGCTGAAGTCTAAAGGCTACAACTCGTTCGGCATGGACCAGGACGACGTGGTGCTTGCGCCCTACACAACCATAATGAAGCGCGTGCTGGCCGTTACCTACCTACAGGGCATAAATGCCTCGGCACTCACGGAGGACATTACAGACGAAGCCATTGAGGACATATCAAACCTTTTGCGCGAATGCCATAAAATAAAGAAAGGCGAAGACGGGACATACAACGACGACTTCACAATCCGCTCCCAAAAGGAACTCTCTACAATGATGAACTCCACGAGCGACCTGATGACCACCTTGCTTTTGGTTGTGGCCTGCATATCGCTTATTGTCGGCGGCATCGGGATTATGAACATCATGTATGTGTCGGTTACAGAGCGCACAAGGGAAATAGGCCTGCGAATGTCTGTTGGCGCACGCGGCATAGACATCCTCAACCAATTCCTCATAGAAGCCGTATTGCTGAGCGTTACCGGCGGTCTCATAGGTGTTGTGTTCGGCATCCTCGCCTCGTTCGGGGTGAATATGTTCGCCAAATGGCCCATCGTGATACAGCCGTGGAGCGTGCTTATAAGCTTTGTGGTCTGCTCGGCAACGGGTATTTTCTTCGGCTGGTACCCTGCGAAGAAAGCCGCCGGCATGGATCCAATCGAGGCCATAAGGTATGAATAAGGACTCTTGATTACACAACCCCTACTGTGGACGGCAAGGAAAACTATATCTGAAATAAGAAAAACTATGTCCGATGTAGAAAAAACTACATCGGACATAGAAAAAATTACATCAGACCTGATTTTCCCCAGTTGCAACACACTGAAAGACAAGTCGCTATGGCGAAAACCCTCGTTAGATATATTTCTTTATAAATCAGCACGTTATGCATTTCCTGCAATGTTTGCAGATTTTCCGGCAACAACCCGACAGGACATATCATTAAATTATCGCGAACTTTCATTTTTCTTGCTAAATTTGCATTAAATGGAACATATGAACTTTGACACGGACACTACCAAAAGCCGGCATGGCAGCTCAAGCGCCGCAGAAGTGCTGATGCACGTGCTGGCATGGCTTTTCGTGTTTGCCTCCCCTTTGATTTTCAATCACGGCCAGACCCATATTTACATCAAGGACTATGTGCGCGGGTGCTTCATGCCGCTGATGATGTTCGTTGTGTTCTACACCAACTACTTCGCGCTTGTGCCCAAGCTGTTCATGCGCAGCCGCCGGCAGCTGTTCTTTGTCGTGGAAATAATCCTGATTGCGGTAACAGTGGCGTGCATTCAGGAAATGTTCGCAAAATTCATTCCCGCCCCGCATTTCAAGCCCCACGACCTGCACAAAGTGCCGGCACGCTGGCTTTTTGTGGCGAGAGACGTTGTTGCCATGGCAATTGTGGCTGTTTTTGGGGTTGCCACGAGGCTAAGCCGCAGTTGGCACAAGGCTGAAAACGCTCGGAAAGAGGCGGAACTCGGCAGAAGGAACGCGGAACTCAAAAACCTGCGCAACCAGATAAGTCCGCATTTCCTTCTGAACACACTGAACAACATTTACGCACTGACTATGTTTGACACGGAAAAGGCGCAAAAGGCGATACAGGAACTGTCGCGCCTTTTGAGATACCTGCTCTACGACAACCAGGCGCAACTCACGCCGCTGTCGAAAGAAATAGATTTTCTGAAATCGTACATCAACCTTATGCGTATGCGCACAGCGGCGAATGTTGACATCAACGTAAAGATAGACTGCGACGCCAACGACAAGCTGAAAATCGCCCCGCTGCTGTTCATGTCGCTTGTGGAGAACGCCTTCAAGCATGGGGTGAACCTGTCGGAGAAAAGTTTCATCAACATTTCCCTGTGTTCAACCGCCGACGGAGTTGTTGACTTTTTCTGCGAAAACTCAAACTTTCCCAAAAGCGCAAAGGAACTCGCACCGGGAGGCATCGGGCTGCAAAACCTGGCGCAACGCCTCGAAAACATCTACCCGCAACGCTACCACTGGCAGAAAGGTGTGAGCGCGGACGGAAAAAGATACAGTTCCCACCTTGTGATACAAACCCGGAATGATCTATGTACATCACCTGCGCAATAATTGACGACGAGCCGCTCGCGCTCGAACTTTTGGACAACTATGTGAGCCGCGTGCCGTTCCTGAAACTCACGGGCAAATACACGAGTGCCATAGAGGCTTTGGCGCGAATAAAGGAAGACGGCACGCAACTTCTTTTTCTCGACATACAGATGCCCGACCTTAACGGACTGGAGTTTTCAAAAATCATAGACGGCTCCACAAAAGTCGTGTTCACCACAGCATTCAGCGAATACGCCATAGAGAGCTACCGCTCGCAGGCACTCGACTACCTGCTGAAACCTATAAACTTCACAGACTTCATGAATGCCGCAAACAAGGCGTTGAAGTGGTTTGAACTACAGAAAAAGGCGGAAAGCGCGCAAATGCACGGGGAAAGCGACAAAATATACGTGCGCAGCGAACACAAACTGATTGCGGTGGCTCTCGATGAGATTGTTTACATAGAAGCCTTGAAAGACTACGTTATGATATACACCGTGGGGCGCAAGACACCGATTTACACCATCACCACAATGCAGTCGCTGGCGCAGACGCTGCCCGCCGACAAATTCATGCGCATCCACCGCTCGCACATCATAGCCCTTGACAAGATAACAATGCTCGAAGGCGACACCGTGGTTGTGGGAAACAAACACCTTAGCGTGTCACGGCCCTACCGCCCAGCCCTGCTTGAATATCTCGGCAAAAAAACGGTGAAGTAAAAAACACTTTCGCCAAAGCCACGCCGCGCCGTTGCACGAAAAGTGCTTATCTTTGCCTTCGGAACAGAAAACTTGGAAATCATGCCTAAGACCTTTCTAACAGACAGCGAACGCATACAGACCCTGACACTTGTCAGAAAGTTCGTGAAAATTTCTCCGCAAACCGTTTCACGCCTCGGTTTCCGCAAAATACGCAACTATATTACGGAGGCAGTGAAAAACAAAAACGTGCAGCGCGATGTTTTCGGCTTCAACCCCATTGTAACAGCTCTCGAAACAGCCATAATACTTGGCGACGAGATGAGGCTTGACGGCACGACAATGACAGGATGCCTTCTCGCGCCGTTTTTTGAAGCCGGCGAAACTGCAAGCGAAGACGTGGAAAAAGAATTCGGCAGCGACATTTCAAGCATTGCAGCCGGTCTGAAAAGAGTAAAGGGGCTTTATGAAAAAACCCCCGCCGTGGAAACCGAGAACTTCCGAAACCTGCTCGTGAGCTTCGCAGAAGACATGAGGGTTGTGCTGATCATGACCGCAGACAGGCTTGCCGCAATGCGGCGCATACGCGATGTGGAGGACAAGGAGGCGCGAAACCGCGTGGCAAGGGAGGCTGAGTTTCTCTACGCACCTATTGCCCACAAACTGGGACTATACAAAATCAAAAGCGAACTTGAGGATCTTGCCGTAAAATACCTTGAGCATGACGCGTACTACCTTATACGCGAAAAACTGAACGCCACAAAAAGCGCACGCGACGCTTACATCGCCGACTTTATAAGCCCCATAAACGAAAAACTTGAACAGGCGGGACTTAAGTTCCACATCAAGGGGCGCACAAAGAGCATACACTCAATTTGGCAGAAGATGAAACGCCAGCGCTGCGGCTTCGAAGGCGTTTACGACCTGTTTGCCATAAGAATTATCATAGACTGCCCGCCCGAAAAGGAAAAGCAGGAATGCTGGCAGGTTTACAGCATCATCACCGATATGTACCAGCCAAACCCCAAGCGTCTGCGCGACTGGCTGAGCGTACCCAAGAGCAACGGATACGAAAGCCTGCACATCACGGTGCTTGGTCCGCAAAACAAGTGGGTGGAAGTGCAGATACGCACCGAACGCATGGACACCGTGGCCGAATACGGACTCGCCGCCCACTGGAGATACAAAGGCATAAAAGGCGGCGAGAGCGGCATTGACGAATGGATAGGCGAAATACGCTCCATTCTCGAAACAGGAGATGACGTGCACATCATAAACCAATTCAAGCGCGACCTCAAGGATGAGGAAATTTACGTTTTCACTCCCAAAGGCGACCTCTACAAACTGCCGGCGGGGGCAACCGTGCTTGACTTCGCCTACCGCATTCACACAAACATAGGAAGCCGGTGCGTAGGGGCGACAATCGCCGGCAAGAACTATCCGCTCCGCCACAAACTTTCGAGCGGCGACCAAGTGGAAATAAAACTCTCCAACTCGCAAACGCCAAACAGCGACTGGCTGAACTATGCCGTTACCGCAAGGGCAAAAAGCAAGATACGCCAGTCGATTCACGAAAAAGCCATAAAGGAAGGACAGTTTGCCCGCGAGGCTTTCGAGCGCAAGTTGAAAAACCGCGACATGCCGTGGGAAGAGGGTCTGTTGAGCCACCTCGCGAAAAAACTCGGCTACAAGGAGCAAAGCGAGTTCTTCAAAGCCATGGCTTCGGGGGCTGTCCAACTGAACGACGCCGCAGAGCAATACGAGCGGATGTACAACAGCGAACACGTAACGCCCGGCGGCAACCAGACCGTAAGCGCAAACGAGTTCAACTTCAACCTGCAAAACAAAATCAAGGCCGACGGCGGTTCGTCAGACGTGCTTGTGATAGACAGCAACCTGAAAGGCATTGACTACACGCTCGCCAAATGCTGCCACCCCATATATGGCGACGACGTGTTCGGCTTCGTAACCTCGGGCGGAGGCATCAAAATTCACCGCTGCGGCTGTCCGAACGCAAAGATGCTGCATGAACGCTACGGCTACCGCATTGTCAAGGCCCGCTGGGCGGGAAAAGGCGGGGAGAAATACATCATCACGCTGAAGGTGGTTGGCAACGACGACATCGGAATTGTCAACAACATGACTTCGATTATCGACAAGGAGCAGGACATACTCCTGCGCTCAATCAGGATAGACACCGCCGACGGGCTGTTCTCCGGAATACTCACCATATCCACAGGAAGCACGCGCAACGTTGACATCCTTACAAAGAAACTAAGCACCGTGCACGGTGTGAAGAGCGTTACAAGAATTTGAAACGGCGCGCGTTTTTGCATCTTTTGGTTGTTGTCGCCGTAGTCTGCACAACGGCAAGGGCAGACGCGCATCTTTTTCAGACAGCTCCCCACATCCGCTGCGACTCCGTGCTGCGCCTTGTTTTTTCTTACTGCGAAAGGAACAGCCTGCACATAGGCCGCACGGAAAGCCGCGTGTATTCAAAATTCCATATCGACACGGACATACACAACCTCCTGTTCCGCGCCATCCCAAACAGCATACACATTGACAAGGGCAAGAACAGTTATTTCGGCGAATGCCTCACCAAAACCGAATACTCCGACTTCGGAATACTCAGCCACAAGGTCGTGGCGTTCCACTCCACCCTGCGCAGGATGAAAGAGCTTCGTGACGTTTACATGACAAACATGAACGTACAGGTATATGCACCCTATCTTGTTGGCGACCGCATCCTTTCACCGTTCAACGTACTGAACCGCAAGCACTACCGCTACCGCGCCGACTCCGCCGCAACAGGAAAGGAAGGCGGCATGATATGGATTTCAGTATCCCCGCGCCACAAGAACCCCCACCTTATAGAGGGGCGCGCACTTGTTGACGCAAATTCCGGGCGGGTGGACTCCATTGACTTCAAAACCGTTTACGACCATATTCTCCACTGCAACATTTCACTAAAATTAGGCGGCGGTGGCATTGCATCGCTCCTGCCGCAAAACGCCGACTTTTATTTAAGGTACAAGCTGGCCGGAAACGAAATCAGGCTGAACATAAAATCATTCTGCACCTACACCCGCACAGACAGCACGCACTATGCCGACTCGCTGCGCCGTGCCAAAGGCAAAGGGAAGCACAACATAACGCAGCTCGGCTTTTTCAAGCCCGACACAACCTCCATTGTGCGCTCGCCCGACTATTTCACCGCCATACGCCCCATTCCGCTCACCTGCCGGGAAGACTCCATTCTGTCGCAAAAGCGTACCGCCACGGCAAAGACGCAAACTCCAACAGCCGCCACAGCCTACATAAACTCGCTTGAGGACATATTCCTCGACCGCCACAGCATAACCCTTTTCAACAACCGCGCCAAACTTACGCTCCCCGAACTGCTGTCGCTTTCTATGTTCCAATGGTCGGGCAAGCGGGGAATATCCATACAGAAAAGGCTTAGGTTCACGCTCAACACCGAAAGCGGGGTTTCCGTGAGCCTCAAACCGCGCATAGGCTACAGTTTCCGCCAAAAGCAGCTTTATTGGGAAGCGCCGCTCAACCTGCGGCTGTTTCCAAAAACCAACGGCGGGATTGAGATTACAGCCGGAAACGGAAACCACATATACAGCAGCCTTCAGGCAAAAGAAGTGAGGGAGGAAATGAAAAAGTTCAGCAACTACGACTCCCTGCTCCAAGTGTTCAACAAATACAATTTCAACTACTACAACGACTTCTACACACGCGCCCTCCTTTATTTTTCCCCGCTGTGCGGCATGACAGTCAAAACAGGTGCGGTTTTTCACCAAAGAAACCAGCTAAACTGGAACAGCGAGGCATCATCGCACGGAATGAGGAGGTATTACAAAAGCCTCGCCCCGCACATCGAGATGCAATACACCCCCGGCGTTTACTATTACGAAAACAAAAACGAAAAAATACCGCTGAACACCAACGCCCCCACGTTTCGCGGCTCATACGAACGCGGCGTAAAATGGTTCGGCTGCAAAAACCGCTACGAGCGCATGGAGTTCGACTGCTCCCACCGCGTGGACATAAACAAAGTGAAGTCGCTGTTCCTGCGCGGAGGCTGCGGCTTTTTCACCAACAGGGAGGAAATGTACTTTGTTGACTACGACAATTTCAACTTCCACAATATGCCCGCCGGCTGGGATGACGACATGACCGGCGAGTTCCACCTGCTCGACCGCCGCTTCTACAACGAATCAAACTACTACGCCATGCTGGGCGCGTCATACGATGTGCCGTTTCTCGTGTTCGGCAAGCTGCCCCTAATATCCCGCGCCATAGACAGGGAGCGGATATACCTAAACGCCGTATGCCTGCACGCGCTCAACCCCTACATTGAATGCGGCTACGGCGTGTCAACAACATTTTTCGACGGTGCGCTGTTTGTGGGGGCGGGAAACGGAAGCGGCTTTGAGCTTGGGGCAAAAATATCCCTGCGCTTTTTCGACAAATGGTGAAAGCCCGACACATTGCAACACAGTTCAAATACAACAATTTCCAAAAGCCGGCAGTTTTTACGCAACGCCCTGTATTTCAAAGAATTGACGCAAAACAAGTACCGTTTGTAAAGCTTTGTTTTTCAGACGTTTGCAAGCGGCAAAAAAAAGGTCTGATGTAGTTTGATTTACATCAGACATCATTTTTCCTACATAGGACATAGTTTTTCCTACGTCCCATGTAGGTCCGCACCATTTGCGGAAGCAGCGAAAAACCGCATACAAAACCGGCTCTTTTACCATAGCGCCGGCTCATACAATATTCATGCGAACGGCCCGCACGCATTCAGCCGCTTTTCCCCGAATTATTTGCCATACCATAAAATATTAGGCAAAAATTGTTGCTGTAATGCAAAAAAAACATAACTTTGCTTTTGGCTTGAATGCCGGCCTTTAGAGAATGGCCGGCGTGCCATTTACTGATAAAAGGCGTTTTACGAACGCAAGTCTTCGGATCTCGAATCTCGCAAATTTGACAATCATCGAAAGGCTGCGGCAACGGGAACGCCTGCGTTGGGTGTATTATATCCGTGCGCGCCTATGTGGCACGCGCAGTATAATATATACGGCGTGGGCTGACTGCGTTGCTTATCCTCGATGATGGGCAATGCGAGAGCCCGAGACCTGGGATAAGCAAAGTAGAAACTCCCACGTCTTTTTTAGTATCTACTTAACCTACAAAAAATAACAGCCTGTTTTGGGAGCCAAGGGCAAAAACAAAAAACAAAATGAAAAAAGCATTTTTGGGGCTGGCAATCCTGTCAGCCGGACTTTTGAGCAGTTGCGGCTTCTCAAGCGAGCTTGCCTCTAACAAAAACCTGAACCAGACTGACGTAGTCCTGTCGCAAGCCAACTACAAAGTCATCGGTCAAATCAAAGGCGTAAGCAAACAAAACTATGTGCTTGGACTTATCGGCGGAATGTCAAAAAAATCCCTGAACGAATCCGCGCTAAGCAATATGTATGACAATGCCGACCTCAAAGGAGGCTCAAGGGCTGTAGTAAACATAAACATACAGCAAAAGACTATGGGATATGTCTTGTGGGCCAAAAGAAAAGCCATAGCCACAGGCACACTTATAGAGTTCACAAAGTAATCACGCCAAAAAGGCAGCCGCAAAACGTGCGGCTGCCTTTTGCTTACTGCCATCAGTTTTCTGCTTTAATTATGAAAGTTTTGGCATTTCGATGCGGAACACCGTGCCTTTGCCCATTTCGGAGGACAGCACATAAATTCTGCCGTGGTGGTATTCCTCTATAATGCGCTTTGCGAGCGAAAGCCCAAGCCCCCAACCCCTTTTCTTTGTGGTGTATCCCGGCATGAACACCGAGTTGAAGTTTTTGTGCGGTATTCCCTTGCCCGTGTCGCTAACGTCAATCAGCACCTTTCCCGGCACATCGTTGACCTCGAAGGCAAGCACGCCGTTTCCCTCCATGGCATCCATTGCGTTTTTCGACAAGTTCTCTATCACCCACTCAAACAACGACGAGTTCATTCTCACATTAATGTTCTCGCGTGTGTATTTCTTGACCACATCGATATGGTTTGAGGCCCGGCGCGACATATAGTCAACAGCCCTGTCGAGAGCCGCCACTATATTATGCGTTTCAAGCTCCGGCACAGAGCCTATTTTGGAAAACCTCTCGGCGATGAGCTGCAGCCGCCTCACGTCCTTTTCCATTTCGGGAATGAGCGGGCTGTCAGAATATGTCTCTTTCAGAATTTCCGTCCAGGCCATAAGCGACGATATGGGCGTGCCGAGCTGGTGGGCCGTCTCCTTGGAAAGCCCCACCCACACCTTGTTCTGCTCCGCACGCTTCGAGCTCATAAGGGCGAATATGGCGACAACGGCAAAAACGAGCACAACCCCAAGCTGAACGAACGGATATACGGCAAGACGGTTAAGCATGGAGCTGCGGTCGTAGCAAATGTCGAGATAGCCTATTGCCCTGCTTATGGGATAGTCCTCGCTCGCCGCGCTTATCCTCACCGAATTTCCTGCGGCCTTCCATTTTTCGGCATAACGCCGCAGGGTGTTTACGGAATCTTTCAGCTCGTTTTTTGAAAGCACCACGTTTCGCGACATTTCAGGATTGCCCTCGGAGTTAAGCACTATAACGGGAATAGTGTTGTTTCCGTTTATCACCTTAAGCACAAGCCCGAGGTCTGTTGTTTCATCGGCGCGGTTGAGCGAGCGCATTGCCTCCGCCCAAATCTCCATGCGGGCATACTCTTCCTTCTCCATGTCCTTCACAAGGAAATGGGAAACTGCCAGCGAAGCCATTGCTATAAGAAAAGCTGCAACGACCAAGGCAATCTTGACGCGCTTTATTCTGTCGAGCCACTGCATAGGGAATTTTCCGCCTTTGGTTTTGTCTGTTTTATAACGTCCGCCATCGAAAACTATTGCTTTTTGTGCATGGAAAAGCCACTGTTGTGCAATATTTTCCGTTTCTAAAGCATTTTGCACAACATTTAGCTGATTTTATTTGGAGGGAAACTGTTTATTCCGCATATTTGCCATTGAGAATATAACATGTTGCACCAATTAAAAAGAAAGCCATGAAAAAGTTAATGCTTACACTGGCAGGAATACTGTTTGCAACGGCAAGCGTTTCCGCACTGAGCTACGAAGAATCACGTAACCGCGCCTGGTATCTTACGGACAAGATGGCTTACGAGCTGAACCTTACGCCCGAACAGTATGACAAGGCGTATGAGATAAACCTCAACTACTTCCTGAACGTAAACTACGCGAGCGACATAGACGGTCTGTACTGGCGTTACCGCAACCAGGATTTGGGATATGTGCTTTTTGACTGGCAGTTCAGCCGCTTTGCAGGCATTTCATACTTCTACCGTCCGCTGGTATGGCGTTCGGGAATATGCATAATGACCACGTACGACTACTACGACCGTGGGTTCTACTATTTCAACCGCCCGGTAATCTACAACGTGTATCGCGGGGTTAGCTGGCACAAGCGTCCAAAACACAGCCCCTACCGCCACATGACTTTCAGTGCCAACGGCGGAATGCGCGACCGTTACGGCGACAGGGGACACGGCTACTATTTCCGCAACGGCGAGAGGTTTGACGCCCCGCGCTACAACGGCGAACACTACGGACGCAGGGACAATTTCCGCAAGACAGGCCCAGACTTTGACAAGGACATGATGGTGAAACCGGAAAACGGCCGCAGGGACAACAACCGCCTTGACAACAGAAACAATGGGCGGGTTTACGGCAACGGAGGCAATTTCCGCGACAAGACTGAGAACGGCGGAAGGAAAGACAACGCTTCCAGCCCCGCCCCCGACAGGAACAAAAACCGCTTCAACGGCAACACCACGTCTCCGGGCAACAACAATCAGAAGCCCGGCAACAACAGGCACGAGGACAACAGCAGGTTTGTTTACAACCGCAGGGACAATTCCAACACCGGCAATATAAGGACTTCGGGAAGCAACAACCGCAGCAATTCCTACGGGCGCAACAGCAACTCCACGCCAAACCGTTTTGGCACGCGCACAGAAGCGAGCGGCGGCAACGGCGGAAAGTCGTTCTCTGACAGGATACGCAGTTCCTCATCAAACTCACGCAGCAATGTGCAAAACACCCCGGTTTCCAGCCCAAACCGCAGCACATCGCCGTCCGTAAGAAGCACTTCGCCAAGCCGTAGCAATGCCGGAACTTCGGGCGGCGGTAACACGCGGACGCGCTCTTTCGGAAAATAAAACCCATTTACCCAAAAAGGAAAAACCATTCACCACAAAAGGCAGTGCATAAGTCCTGCACTGCCTTTTTTATTGCCCCCACAAACACGCAAACTCCAAACCGACTGCCCTGTTCAAAACACCCCGAAAATTATGTTTGATGTAAGAAAAACTACATAGGACATAGAAAAAATTATATCAGACATAATTCAAACTACATCAGACCTTTTTTGCGCACTTGCAAACACTTGAAAAGCAATTCTTTACAAGAGGTATCCTTTAACAAGCTATCATTCAACAAACCAACGCTTTAAGAAACCTGGGTGTTTTGCCATATCTTCGACAATGGCTAAACCGCCCGGATATGCCATGAGGGACATGGGACAATCCTGGTTTTCATGATTTCTTGTCCGGAACTGGGGCTTGTTTGTCAAAAATCCTTTATTTTTGCATATTTACAACTCATTAAAATATAATAGCATGAAAAAAAGTTTATTGATTGCTTCGATTTTTATCGGCTGCACCGTTTGCGTGAAAGCCCAAATAACAATCGGCGACAAGGCGAAAATCAAACATGGGGACAACATGGAATGGAAAAACCCCGCACTTGACGACAAAGACTGGCAAACCCCGAAATTCAACCGCAAGGACCTCACAAAAGACCGCACCTTTGCATGGTACAGAATAAGGTTCACGCTGCCCAAGTCGCTGCTTAATTCCTCAAACATCAAGGAAGCCGTAAGATTTAAGCTCGGCAAGTTCGACGATGTTGACGAAACCTATTTGAACGGCGTTCTCATCGGAAAAACAGGGCGTATGGACAACGACCCAAAGGGCTACCAGTCGGCGTGGAGCTACGAGCGCAACTACGACGTGCCGGTTTCGAGCAAAATCCTTAAATGGGACGCAGAAAACGTGATAGCCGTGCGCGTTTACAACAAAAGCGGCGACGGCGGCATGACCGATGGTCCGGCGATGGTTGTAGTGCCGAACCTCATGGACTGCCTTACGTTCTCCGTTGGGCATAAGGAAGTGAAAGGCAGGGAATGCTGCGCAATCAATTTCTCAAACTCGGCGAAAACCGCCCAAAAAGGCACTCTCACCATTGAGAGGAAAGACCTTGAAACCGGCAAAACGGTCAGCGTTTCCGAGCAGAAAACAAGCGTAAAAGGCAAATCCGCACGCACCATCAGCCTTCCTGTAAACGAAAACAACATTACGCGCTACTGCATAACATACAAGGATGCCGCTTCTGGCAAAATCCTCAAAGGGTATTATGTCCCCAAATACATCCTCACACCCGAAACGCCCGAAAAGCCCATGATAAACTGCGCTCTGCGCTATGGCGTGCGCCCTGGCTCGCCTGTAATCTACCGCATCCCCACTTCGGGCATAAGGCCGATGAAGTTTACGGTGGAAAATCTTCCCGCCGGCGTAAAGCTTGACGCAGAAAACGGTATTCTTTCGGGCAGCATCAAAAACAGGGGCGAATACAGCATAACCATCAAGGCTCAAAACGCCAAAGGATCTGACGAAAAGAAAATGGCGATAGTCGTGGGCGACAAGATAGGCCTCACCCCGCCAATGGGATGGAACAGCTGGAACTGCTGGGGCTTGAGCGTGTCGCAGGAAAAGGTTATATCCTCCGCACAGGCTATTCTTGACAAGGGTCTCGCCGACTACGGCTATTCCTATATTAATGTTGACGATGCATGGGAGGCTGCAAAGCGCAACGCCGACGGCACTATCGGCACCAACGACAAGTTCCCCGACATGAAAGCCCTTGGCGACTGGCTGCACTCCCACGGCCTGAAATTCGGCATATACTCCTCGCCGGGCCACCTGACCTGCGGCGGCTATCTCGGCTCCATTGACCACGAGAAGCAAGACGCTGAAACCTACAACAGCTGGGGTGTTGACTACCTTAAATACGACTGGTGCGGATACAGCAAGAGACATGGCGAAAACGGCGACTACACCACGCCGTCGTACATACGCCCGTACCTCAAAATGCAACTGTTCCTGCGCCAGCAGCCACGCGACATTTTCTACAGCCTGTGCCAGTATGGCATGGCTGACGTGTGGCGCTGGGGAGAATATGTGGACGCAAACTCATGGAGAACCACAGGCGACATAACCGACACTTGGGAATCTCTCTACGACATCGGCTTTGTAAGGCAAAGGGAGCTTTACCCCTACTCGCAGCCCGGACATTGGAACGACCCTGATATGCTTATCGTGGGTAAAGTGGGATGGAGCGCAAACCTGCGCGACTCACGCCTCACCGTTGACGAACAATACACGCACATCACCCTTTGGTCGCTGCTCGCCTCGAACCTTCTCATCGGCTGCGACGTGGCACAGATGGACGAGTTCACAAAACGCCTGCTTTGCAACAACGAAGTGATAGCCGTAAACCAGGACATTCTCGGAAAACAGGCCAAGGCGGAAGTAATCGACGGGGACATACAGATATGGAAGCGCAAACTTTACGACGGAAGCTATGCGGTGGGCATTTTCAACCTCGGAAAGGCGGACGCAAACGTTGACCTCGCAAAATACCTCGGCAAGCTCGGCGTAAACAAACTGAAATCCGTGCGCGACCTGTGGAGGCAAAAGGACATCAGCACGTCAGATTTGAACTATTACCTGCCGACACACGGCACGAAATACATCAAGATAACCTACTAAGGTTTATGACACAAGACAGGCTGCACCGCGATTGCGGTGCAGCCTGTCTTTATTCCCGTCCGGGATTATAAACAAGGAAAATGAGGTGTTTCTTTTTCTCCATTATCCAGTCAGAGCAACCGGATTGCAGCCTAAGAGACAGCAAACACCGCCAAAATTGCGTAAGACTTTGAATTTCAGAGAAATAAGCACACAAGAAGAGGCCGCTGTAAGTTTTTGTTTATCAAACGTTTGCAAGTGTCAAAAAAAGGTCTGATGTAGT
>DKDC01000031.1:58024-62700 GCA_002451695.1 Prevotellaceae bacterium UBA6858
TCCTATGTAGTTTTTCCTACATCAAATGTATTTTTCGGGGTGTTTGGGAAAAATGTCGGTTTGGGCATTGCGATAATTGTAGGGGCGTATTGCATACGCCCAGTATGCCATCGCTCGAGCCGCGTTTGCAAACACCGCTACAATATTGCATAATCTGTGCAATTCAAGGCGTATGCAATATGCCCCTACGGAGGTGCAATTATTTTGTTTATCGCATATTGCACATTCGCAAAAACGCACTGTCTCCAATATAATTTGCTTTCGGCGTTCAAAACTCCACCTCAAGCCCGTCGTAGGCAACATGAATATTCTCCGGCAGCTCTTTTTCCATTTCTGCGTGAAGCCCCGCCTCATGGCTCATGTGGACAAAATAAACCGTAGGCACAGCCGTTCGCCTGGCAAACTCAACAGCCTCGCCTATTGACTGGTGGGTGGGATGAGGTTTCTTGCGCAGCGCGTTCACAACAAGAACTTTTGCCCCGGCAATATACTGCAATTCCTCTTCGGGCATTGTCTTCATGTCCGTAATGTATGCCAAGCCTCCTATTCGGTAGCCAAGTATTTCCATGCTCCCATGAAACACCCGCAACGGCGTTACAGGCACTTCCTTCACATAAAACGTCTCGTGAGGTTTGACTACGTTCATGTCCAGATGCGGAAGCCTTTTCACGTCGGTTGACTCGAAGCAATACGGCAGCCTTTCGCGGATGTGCCTTGCCGTGGTCTGGTTGCAATATATCTCCTCGGCAACGTCAATGCTGTAAGGGCGCAAATCGTCAAGCCCGCCCACGTGGTCATAATGCTCGTGCGTGAGCAAGACTGCATCGAACGGCGCAAACGGCCTGTGGAGCATCTGAAAATAAAAATCGGGGCCGCAGTCTATCAGAACCCTCGCCCCGCCAATCTCCACGAGGGATGAGCAGCGCATCCTCCTGTCGTGCGGGTCGGCGGAACGGCACACCCCGCAACCGCATCCAAGCTGGGGCACGCCGGTGGATGTTCCCGTGCCGAGAAAGGTTATTTTAGATATGCCTTTGTTTCGGTTTCCGTCCATGACATATAACTCTTACACAAATTGGACTTCGGGTTTCAGCGTTATGCCAAACTTACGCGAAACATCATCAATGACACATTTTGAAAGGCTTACAATCTCATCCGCCTTTGCGCCTCCGAGGTTTACAATCACCAGCGGCTGTTTTTCATACACGCCGGCATTCCCCATCCGCCTGCCTTTCCATCCGCACTGCTGTATGAGCCACGCTGCGGGAATCTTAACTCCCTTGTCTGTTGCGAAGTGCGGTATGTCGGGAAAGGCTTTCTGCAACTCCGCGAATTTGTCGCAAGAAACCACTGGGTTCATGAAAAACGAACCGGCGTTGCCAAGAATTTTCGGGTCGGGGAGCTTGGACTTTCTCATACCGATAATAAAGTTCCTTACATCCTTTGCCCCAAATCCGCCGGCACGCCCGGCAAACTCTTTCTCCAAAGCCCTGTATTCAAGGTTCGGGGCAAAAGTCCTGTTTAAGCGGAACACAACATGATGAACCGCAAACTTCCCCGGATTTGCCTTGAAAAAGCTGTGGCGGTACGAATATCCGCAATCCCGCGCCGAAAACTTCTTCTCCTCCAAACTGCAAGTGTCCAACGCCTCAACGCTTTCGATTATCCCGGAAACCTCCGAGCCGTAAGCCCCTATGTTCTGGACTGCGGCAGCCCCCACCTCGCCGGGAATGAGCGAAAGGTTCTCCGCGCCATACAGGTTATTGCCAACGCACCACGCCACGAAATCGTCCCAGACTACGCCAGCACCAACCGACACAAGCACACTGTCCCCTTCGTCAGCCACCACCTCCACACCGCGTATGTTGCCGTGAAACACAGTCCCCTCAAAATATTTCGTAAACAAAAGGTTGCTGCCCTGCCCTACAAACAGGTTTCGCCAAACGCCGCCTTTCTTGCCGCCAAAATCCCTCTGGGCTTCTTTCAGTTCCTTTACGGAATAGTATTCAACAAACCTTGCCGCCTTTGCCTCTACGGCAAAAGTGTTGTGGTGCAGAAGCGGAAAGTTTTCATATACATCCATCCGCAAACGTCAGTTTTCAAATTTCACAAGTTTCCAAGTGCCCTTGTGCCTTGCAAACTTGAACATACTCGACATTCCGTTTGAATTGCCCCTGACAGAAACTACACGCACATTCCTGTTATGCAGCCCCAGACCATAGTCAATGTTGAAAATGTCGTTTGCAGGAAGTTCGGGGTGGAACGCCGGCCATTGCTCGCTATCTATAATCCCCTCTATTTTTTGGTAGTGGTTGTCCTCGTCAAAGGTTATGAAATCTATCGTCTCGTTAAGATGCCCGCTTTGGAACACGGAGTCCGTGGCAAAATTCTCGTAGAAAGTCAAAAAGTCAGCGTCACGGTGCCTGCTTATAGGGAAGTAGTTTATACGGCTCATGCGCCAGCGTCCTTTTTCACGCGCAAAGACATACTGTTTGCACCTTTTCCTGCTGAACTGAAGCCACTCCGCCCTCACCGTGTCGGGCCTGAGCGAAATGAGGTTGTTTAGTTCCTTCTCTCCGTCGAGTATTATTATGTGCAAATCGTGCTTGTAATACAGTCGGTCAAACTTCCAGTCAATGCGGTTAATCACGCCGGCAGACTTTCCGTTTTCGCATTTTTTCAGCGGGAAATCCGTTCTGCGGTACTGAAAGCTGCGGTTTGTGGTGTAAGAGTATATGAAATCGGCAAACAGCTCGTCAACAGCCGCCGGCGGTGTGGTTTCAGCCGAGTCTATGCCAATGGTGTCGGCGTTGGCTTTCGCCGTGTCCCCAACCACAGTCTGCGCCCCGGTTTCCGTCTGTGCAGGTTTGTTGTTTGTGCACGCCACCACCGCCACCGCCAAAAGCAGCCCAAGATATAACTTATTCATTTCTTTTAGCTATTCGCTTGCAAAAATAAGCCTTTTATCCGTATTAACAGATTGTTGTTATGCAGAAAATGGCTAACTTTGCTTCAAATTTGAAGATTAGGAACATCATGATTATTGAGAAAATCCAGCAAATTCTCGAAGAAGTAAAAACGCTAAGCGCAAAGGATGCAAAAGACATCGAGGCGTTGCGAATAAAATACCTGAGCAAAAAGGGCGAGATAAGCCAGCTGATGAACGAGTTCCGCAATGTGCAGGCGGACAAGAAGCGCGAAGTGGGCATGAAGATTAACGCCCTGAAACAGGCGGCAACGGAAAAAATCAACAGTCTGCGCGAAAGCCTCACGACAGCCGAGGACAAGGCTGCCGACACAGACCTCACGCGCACGGCATCGCCCGTGAAGCTCGGCACACGCCACCCGCTCACGCTCGTGGAGAACGAAATTATAAACATATTCGGCAGAATGGGCTTTGTGCTGGCGCAAGGGCCGGAAGTTGAGGACGACTGGCACGTGTTCTCGTCAATGAACTTCCCCGCCGACCACCCCGCACGCGACATGCAGGACACTTTCTTCGTTGAAAGCCCCAACATTCTGCTGCGAACCCACACAAGCTCCGTGCAAAGCCGTGTAATGGAGCGCAGCCAGCCGCCAATAAGGGTTATATGCCCGGGGCGCGTTTACCGCAACGAAGCTATTTCGGCGCGCGCCCACTGTTTCTTCCACCAGGTGGAGGGGCTTTACATCGACAAGCAGGTTTCATTTGCCGACCTCAAGCAGGTGCTGCTCACATTCGCCCGCGAAATGTTCGGGGCTGAGACAAAAATCCGCCTGCGTCCGTCATACTTCCCATTTACCGAGCCTTCGGCCGAAATGGACATAAGCTGCGACATTTGCGGAGGCAAGGGCTGCTCGTTCTGCAAGAACACCGGCTGGGTGGAAATACTCGGCTGCGGAATGGTTGACCCCGCAGTTCTCGACGCAAACGGCATAGACTCCAAGGAATACACAGGCTACGCTTTCGGAATGGGCGTGGAGAGAATCGCCAACCTTAAATACAAGGTTGACGACCTGAGGCTTTTCTCCGAAAACGACGTGCGGTTTCTCGAAGAGTTCACGGCAGCAAACTAAGAAGCCACACGCGCCAAAAGGCGCGGGCAAAAACACAAACTCCGGCAGGTCGTTCCCAGCCGGAGTTTTTTATGCGCCAAAATGCGGGCGTTACGCAAACTTTTTTGTACTTTTGAAACGGACTTGGCGCAAGCCTCGTCCGATATTTTTTACGTAAAAACAAAGCATTCGCTATTATTTCGCGTTTAGCCAAGAGCCTCGGAAACTCAATTGGAATAACAAGCACGGAAATAATATGTGACAGGCGGCTCGTATGCGAACCTCCTTGCCCCATCTTTAATGCAATGCTCACGTCATAGGCGTGTTGCATTCTTAGATGGGACCGGGGCTCCATTCCGAGGCCGCCCCGTGCTAAACGCGATAAGAGGCATCACGCCTTTTTTGCGTCTTGGCGGATTGATAGTCGGTATGCCTTAAAACAACTGTCAATCTGCTTATGGCAAACAAAAATCTCAGTGCCGCAAGAACGGCAAAAAAGGACGAGTTCTACACCCAGCTCCCCGACATTGAGCGCGAGTTGCAACACTACTGGCAGCACTTTCGCGGCAAGACCATCCTGTGCAACTGCGACGACCCTTACGAAAGCAATTTCTTCAAGTACTTCGCGCTCCACTTCAACC
>DKDC01000031.1:62842-123729 GCA_002451695.1 Prevotellaceae bacterium UBA6858
TACAAGGTGGAGATTACGGAGGTGAAAGACCTCAACGGCGACGGGGCAATCGACCTTTCGGATGTGCGCTATCTTCTGCAAAACGACAGGAATGTGCTTTCAACCCTGCAAACGGGGGACTTCCGCAGCGAGGAATGCGAGGAACTTCTGAAAGAAGCCGACATCGTGGTTACAAATCCGCCATTCTCGCTTTTCCGCGAGTATGTGGCACAACTCATGAAGCACAACAAGAAGTTCATAATCGTCGGCAACCAGAACGCAATAACCTACAAGGAGATTTTCCCATACATAAAAGACAACCGGCTGTGGTTGGGCTACGGCTTCAAGGGAGCTGCGGCGCATTTCATGTCGCCCTACGAGGACACCGCCACAGCCGGCGACCACCGCAAGGGAATGATCAGGGTTTCTGGCGTAATGTGGTTCACCAATCTCGAAATACCCAAGCGCAACGAGGAACTTGATTTGGTCTGCCGCTACTCCCCGGAAGCCTATCCCAAATACGACAACTACGATGCCATAGAAGTGGGCCGCACCGCCGACATACCCTGCGACTACGACGGCGTTATGGGAGTGCCTATCACTTTTCTCGACAAATATTGCCCGACACAGTTTGAGATTGTGGGAATTATAAACCACGGAAGCGATGGTCCTTGGGATTTAGCCAAAGCCGTTGTTAATGGGAAGGAAAAGTACAAACGTTTAGCTATTTGCCGAATAAAACATTGATATATATCATGATGACAATAAAGCAGACAGAAGTAACCGTCGGGGAGATTACGGACGGTTACTCAAACAACGAAGAGCTGGGCGTGCGCGGCTATGGCGGCAGGCTCGACATACGCCCGCCATACCAGCGCGAGTTCATTTACAACACAAAGGAGCAGGAGGCGGTTATACGCACCGTGCTGAGCGGCTACCCGTTGAACGTGATGTATTGGGTGAGAAGAAGCGAGGATGCCGAATGCCCGTACGAAGTGATGGACGGACAGCAGCGCACGCTCTCGCTGTGCGAATACGTGGCGGGCAAGTTCAGCGTTGACTTCAAGAACTTCTTCAACCAGCCCGCAGACGTGCAGAAGCGCATACTCGGCTACAAGCTCACGGTGTATGTTTGCGAGGGGGAGGCGTCGGAGAAACTGGAATGGTTCAAGACAATAAACATAGCGGGGAAGCCGCTTAACGAGCAGGAGATTAACAACGCCGTTTACGCCGGGCCGTTCGTGAGCGACGCCAAGCGGCATTTCTCTAAAAACAACTGCGGCGCATACCGCCTTGGCAAAGATTTGGTGAACGGCTCGCCAATAAGGCAGGACTTCCTCAAAAAAGCCCTGGAATGGATGGCCGAACACGAAACGCGCACGGGACACAATCAAAGCGCCGTGGGATATATGGCAAAACACCAGCACGACCCCAACGCCAACAACCTGTGGAGCTATTTCCAGAACGTGCTTAATTGGGCGATAACCAATTTCGACATGAAGAAGTTCAAGAAGATAATGAAAGGACTTGATTGGGCTTGGTTCTACGACCGTTTTCACGAACAGGCTCTCGACACAGCGGCTTTGGGAAAACGCATATCAACGCTCATGCAGGACGATGAAATACAAAAAAGCAGCGGAATAATCCCCTACGTGCTTACCGGCGACGAACACTATCTCGACCTGCGCACCTTCCCCGAGAAAATAAAGCTCGCGGCGTGGGAAAGGCAGGGGCACAAATGCGCCATTTGCGGCAAGGAGCTTGACATGGAGTTCATGGAGGGCGACCACATCACCCCGTGGCGGGACGGCGGGCGCACCGTGGAGGAGAACTGCCAGATGCTTTGCCGGGAATGCAACCGCCGCAAAGGCGCAAAATGAACGCCGCCAAAACATCTCGTTCAAAGCACATATAATCAATAAATTTCACCGCCGTAGGGGCGTATGGCATACGCCCTGAATTGCGCGGATTTGCAATGTTGCGGCGGCGGTTCGCAACGCGGTTCACGCAGCGGTGTACAGGGCGTATGCCATACGCCCCTACAATTCGCACAAAACCAAAGCCCCAGAAACTACATCTGATGTAGGAAAAACTATGTCCTATGTAGAAAAAATTATGTCTGATGTAATTCAAATTACATCAGACATAATTTTCACCCCTTGCAACATCATGAAAACCAAACGTTTACACGATTATTGCAAAAACACATAAAACCTTTAATTCCAACGTGTTGCGTTTTCGGCGTGATTTGCGTCAAATGCCATCCGCTTTCCCGCCTTATCCCAAAGCACAACGCTCCGTTCGGCGGCAGCAACCGCGCTATTTGTCATAATCCTCCTTGCGCAGCGTGATGCTTACAAGCTGCTTGCGGGACGATGCCGAAACGTACACATAGCGGAAACTGATGCCCTCGTCCTTTGCGCGTTTCAGTTCCACGGAATTGGCTATCATCGAAAGCAACTGTCTGCGGAACATATCCATATTGCCCTGCACGAGCTTGGCGTCGTCTATTTCGCCGCTTATGGTGTAGTGGTATGAAAGGCAGCGCAACGCCTTGGAATACGTCATCGAGTCGAGCACAACCCCCTCGGACATTTTCCGGGGACACTGCTTTTCGGTGTATTCCCTTGCCTGTTGCATACATTGCTCGTCAAAGGAAGCCTGACGGCACGACGAAAACGCCAAAAGCAGCAACGGCAATATCAATACCAAACGTCTCATCTTCTGCGAACCAGCCTCCTCACCCGCGATATAATCTTCATCCCGAGCATCACGCCATCGTAAACGGCCATAACCCTGTCGAAGTTGTTCATAAGCCCGCCGAAACGCCCCGTAGCCTTGGGAGGCTCGAACAGGCTTTGGGCGAGCGCCCTCATGCGCCGCCCGCTGTTGCGCACATCGGCAAGGGCTTCGTCGCGCCGGGCGAGAATGCCGTCGAGCGTGAACCTTGGTGTTTTACTTGTCATTGCCGCCGCTTAAAAACAGGTTGCCGAGAAAATTGACAAGCGGCGCGGTTATCCATTTGTTGCGGTTGGTGTAAACCACGCCAGCAAGCACAACGAAGAACAACGCCACCGCCGCATAGCCGAGCGTGAGGCTTCCCGTGAGGTCGCCCACCAGCGATGCCATGCAAAAGGCAATCAAAATAAAAGCCACCGCACCGACAAGGAACATTACCATGCCCAATATCAGTGCGGAAAGCAACACCACGAGTTTAGAGACGAACTCCAGCCTCACATACCTCTTCTGGAGTTCGAAATACCGCTTTATTTCGGCAACAAGCTCCTCGAGGGTCTTAATGTTATGGTTGCTGGAAAACATTCCCCAAACTTTTTATCAATCCTCTTAATTGTCAGCCGCCTTCAGTTCGTCTGCAATGTCGTCCACAAGGTCGTTCATCTGCTTGCGGTCAAGGCGTATCCCCCTCCTCTGCAAAGCCTCGATGATCCTCTCGCGTGTGTCCTCTCCCTTTTCGGGGGCGAAAAGTATCCCACACGCGGCACCCACTGCGGCGCCGCCCAAAAAAGCTGCCAAAATGCTTAAACCTTTCATGACTTATGAATTTATTAGTTTGTAACTCGTTTCAAAATTACCCATTTTCCGCGAATGCAACGCAAGGTGAAGCCCACTTTATTGGAAATTCAACTACATTTCCGCCTTTTTAATATTCTTTATTATCAAAACGGCTGTATTCAAAATGAAAATCGTAACTTTGTAGCATCAAGTTGACGCCGCAGGGCTTTGACATAAACCAACAGAAAACGGAACAAAATTAACTTACAAAATCAAGCATCAAACAATCATGAAAAAGTATGTAGCCATAGCTTTGAGTTTGTTTACAGCCATAGCTTTCACTTCATGCAAATCGCAGGAATCCGCCTACAAGAAGGCATACGAAAAAGCAAAACAACAGCAGGCCGTGGAACAGCAGCAGCCGCAGCAGACCACAGTGGCCGTGCAGCCCACGCAACCCGCCACAACCGTAACCACCACCCCCACCCCGTCGCACTCTGACGCTAACGTGAGGAGCGAAAGCGTGCAGCTTGTGGACGGCAGCGGACTGAAGACATACAGCGTTGTATGCGGCAGCTTCTCGCTCAAGGCAAACGCCCAGGGATTGCAGCAGAAACTCAAGAACCAGGGCTACGAGGCGCAGATAGCTCTCAACCCGCAGCGCAAGTTCTACCGCGTGATTGCAACCACCTTTGACGACCTCAACTCGGCAGTGTCGTCGCGCAACAAGCTCCGCAACTCGTACTCCGACGCTTGGCTGCTCTACAACAAGTAATCCCCCTTTCTAAAAAACATACCATGCGCTTCACCCTTCACCCGGTGGGGCGCATTGGTTATAAATCCGCACAATAAAGGCGCAAGGCGCGGAATTGGAGACACCCCCTGCCGTGCACCCGCCAAACCCCCAAACTATCACTGTTATGAACTTAGGAATGCCCGAAATCGTGATAATCGCCATCGTAGTGCTGTTCCTGTTCGGCGGCAAGAAGCTGCCCGAACTGATGCACGGCGTGGGAAAAGGAATACGCGACTTCAAAAAAGGAATGAACGGAATTGAAGACGAGATAAAGAAAGACATAGACCAGAACGACACGACCGACAAGAAATGACACCGACCGCAAACGAAAACCCGGAAGCAAGACAAAACGTGGACGAAAGCAGCAACCTGCCCGAAATGACCTTTTGGGACCACCTTGAGGCGTTGAGGTGGATGCTTGTAAGGTCGTTCATCGCCATAGGCATACTGGTGGTCGGAGGGTTCGCCTTCATTCCCTGGCTGTTCCAGCACGTTATTATGGCTCCGTGCCGCAACGACTTCTTCCTTTACAAGTTTCTCGCGAAACTGAGTTCGTACGTGCCGTTCACCCCCGATGAGTTTGTCGCGCCGTTCAACGTGAACATAATAAACATAAAGCTGCCGTCGCAGTTCTTCCTGCAAGTGTCGCTTTCGTTCTGGTTCGCGCTGCTTGTGGCGTTTCCCTACATAGTTTTTGAGATATGGAGGTTTGTGTGTCCCGCGCTCTATAAAAACGAGAGGCGGCGCACGGAAAAGGCGTTCATCTTCGGCACGGTGATGTTCTTTGTAGGCTGCTTTGTGGGCTACGCCCTTGTGTTCCCGCTGACGCTGCGCTTTTTATATACATACCAGATAAGTCCGGAGATAACCAACCAGCTCTCGCTCGACTCCTACATGAGCAACTTTCTGATGCTCGTGTTCATGATGGGGATTATTTTCGAACTGCCACTTGTGTCGGCACTGCTGTCGAAAATAGGGCTGCTCAACCGTTCGTTCTTCAAGCAATACCGCCGGCACGCGGTTGTGGTGCTGCTTATAGTGGCAGCGGTGATAACGCCGTCGTCCGACCCGTTCACGCTAATGGCCGTGTTCCTGCCGATATACATACTGTGGGAGTTCAGCGCAATTCTGGTGAAACCCGCGCCAAAAAACGAAGATTGACAATGTTTATGTTACCAAAGCGCAAAAAAACATCAAAAACATCGGAATTATGCACTTTGTAACAAAAGAAATACGTACTTTTACACTTGGATTTTAAGAGTTTTTTGAAAGAAAAGGAGAATAGATACTGACGAGATAATATGAGTTCAAAAAAGAAAATAGGCTTGATAGGTTTTGGACGCATGGGGGCGAAATACCTGCACTATTTGCAGGCATGCCCCGATTGGGAAGTGGCTTATATATGCGATGTGGACGAAAACGCACGCAACTATGCAAAAAAACTGTCGCCCGCCTCAAAGGTTGTGGCCAGCGAACAAGATATTTTTGAAGACAGAGACGTTGATGCCGTGGCACTTTGCACTCTCGCAAATTTCCGCCACGAACAAATACTGAAAGCCGTGAAATACGGCAAACACATTGTTTCTGAAAAACCTATAGGCGACACTCTCGAAAGGGAATGGGCATCGGTGAAAGCCGTGGAAAACTCGGGCGTGCTTGCAACCGTGAACCTTTACCTCCGCCATTCTTGGTATCACAGCCTGATGAAGCAGTACATAGACGAGGGGGAGCTTGGCGAGCTTGCCATTGTCCGCGTTTGCCACATGACACCGGGGCTTGCCCCAGGAGAGGGACACGAATACGAAGGCCCGGCTTTTCACGACTGCGGAATGCACTACGTTGACATTGCGCGCTGGTATGCCGGGGCGGAATACAAAACATGGCATTCCCAAGGAATGAGGATGTGGAACTACAAAGACCCTTGGTGGGTTCAATGCCACGGGACTTTTGAAAACGGGATAGCGTTCGACATAACGCAAGGGTTCGTGTACGGTCAGCTTTCAAAAGACCAGACGCATCTTTCATACGTTGACCTGATTGGGACAAAGGGCATTGTGCGCATGACCCACGACTTCAAGACAGCAATCGTGGACCTGCACGGAGTGAACAACACCACCCTCACCCGCAAGCCTTTCGGAGGGAAGAACATCGACACTATGTGCAACCGTTTCGCCAAAAGCATAAACGACGGCAAGCTCGACCCGCAGCTGCCCACGCTCCGCGACTCCGCCATAGCATCAGAATACGCCTGGAAATTCTTCGAGGACAGCAAGGAGCACGACCTTCCCGCCATAGGCGACCTTAAGACGCTCGACGAAATACGCGAACGCCGCAGAAACCTGACAGACGGATACGGTCTCTTGCACCGCAGGGAATTCTAAAAACGACAATATAATTAATAATGTACTTAAATACCTAACCTAAAAATTATGGCTAAAATTTCAAGACGCGACTTTCTGAAAAAGGGAAGCGCAGCTATGGCCGGTATGATTATCGCGCCGAGCATCGTGCCAAGCACAGTTCTTGGCAAAACTTACGGACACAAGTCTCCAAGCGACAAGCTTAACATCCTCGGCGTTGGCGTCGGCGGTCGCGGCGCAAGCGACTTGGCAGGAATGGAAACCGAGAACATCATCGGACTTTGCGACGTTGACTGGAAGTATGCAAAGCATATTTTCGACAAATATCCCAAGGCAAAGCGTTACAAAGACTGGCGCAAGATGTATGACGAGATGCTGAAGAGCGCAGACGCCGTAATGGTGGCTACCGCCGACCACACTCACGCGATCATCGCCGCAAACGCAATAATGTCGGGCAAGCACGTATATGTGGAGAAGCCCATGACTCTCTATGTTTATGAGTCGCGCTTGCTCACAATGCTTGCCAAGAAATATAAGGTTGCAACCCAGATGGGTAATCAGGGAGCTTCAATGGCCGGCACCCGCAAGGCTATCAACTGGCTTTGGAACGGCGAAGTGGGCGAAGTTACACGAATCGACTCTTTCACAAACCGTCCCATTTGGCCGCAAGGCATCCCCACTCCAAAAGAAAAAATGGCAATTCCCGACACTCTTGACTGGGACAGCTTCATTGGTCCGGCAAAATACCGCGACTACAACTCCATTTATACGCCGTGGAACTTCCGTGGCTGGTGGGATTTCGGAAGCGGTGCGCTTGGCGACATGGCAAACCACATCCTTCAGGTTGCGTCAAAGGGCTTGAATCTTGGCTATCCCGATGAGGTTATCGGAAGCTCGACCATGCTTATGACCGACTCCTGCCCGTCTGCCGAGAAGATTACATACCACTTCCCCGCTCGCGACAACATGAAGAAGATGGCTTGCCCGCCTGTTGTGCTTAACTGGTATGACGGCGGCATCGTGCCCGAACTTCCGTTCGATATGCCCGAAGGCAAAACCTTTGACGAAAACGGTGTTACCGTTTACTACGGTACTAAGGACACCTTGGTTGTCGGCACATACGGCAACAATCCGTTCCTCGTTTCCGGCCGCGACCCGAAAGTTCCCGAAATGCAACGCATCGTTAAGGACGACCACCACCAGCAAGACTGGATTCGCGCTTGCAAGGAAAGCCCGGAAAACCGCGTTCCGTCAGCTTCGGACTTCAGCGAGGCAGGACCCCTGAACGAAATGATTGTCATGGGCTGCGCAGCCGTTCGTCTGCAAGAGCTGCACCAGTGGCTCAAGTGGGACGGCAAGAACATGAAGTTCACCAACATTCCCGCAAACGCAAAGATACGCAGCATAATCGAGGACAATTTCCACATCCACGACGGACATCCGACATTCGACCGCAAATACAGCGAGCCTATCGACGCGAACGAGTATGCGGCACGTCTCATCAAGCCGGTTTACCGCGAAGGCTGGACATTGCCCGAGCTTCCCACTCTCTAATCAAAAACAAAACAGAACAACAATGAAAAAATTAATTTATAGCGTATTGTGCCTGTCGCTGGCAGTAAGCGCCAACGCCGGCTGCCCCAAGAAAAAGTCTGCGTGCTGCGCATCAGCTCCCAAAGGCACTGTTACCCTGTATTGCTCGCAAGGCTTCCAGGGTCCTGAAAAATGGGACAAGTTCAACTTTCCTGTTGACAAGAAAGGTTACATCAGCATCTTCGACGGCACAAGCATGAAAGGCTGGAGAGGATATGCCAAGAGCTACGTCCCCTCGCGCTGGGTGATTGAAGACGGCGCAATCCACTTCATCGGCAACCAGGCCCCGGAAGAGAAGCGCAAGAACAAAGAAGGCGGCGACATCATCTTCGCCCACAAGTTCAAGAACTTCGAGCTTTCCATCGACTGGAAAGTCGGCAAGGCTTGCAACTCCGGAATTTTCTACCTTGCACAGGAGCTTACAAACAAGAACGGCGATGTTGAATCAATCGTTGTGTCGGGTTTGGAAAGCCAGGTGCTTGACAACGCAAACCACCCCGATGCAAAACTCGGCAAGGATGGCAACCGCCAGTCAAGCTCGCTCTATGACCTTATCCCCGCAAAGCCGCAGAACCAGAAGCCTTACGGCGAATGGAACAACACGGTTATCCGCGTTTACAACGGTAATGTTACGCACTACCAGAACGGAGTGAAAGTTGTTGAATACAAACTTTGGACTCCCGAATGGACAGCCCTGCTCCAGACCAGCAAATTCAGCGAGAAGGCTTGGCCTGCAGCATTCGAAGGCTTCAACAACGCCGGCGGCGACAACCATGAAGGCTTCATCGGTCTCCAGGATCACGGCGACGATGTTTGGTTCAAGAACATCAAGGTAAAGATACTCAAATAACAGCAACTTAACAAAACACAAATATGAAACAAACATTATTAGCCGTGGCGGCTTGCGCATTGATGCTTGCTTCCTGCGGCAACAAAAAATGCAGTTGCAACTGCAACTGCGGCAGCTCCAACTGCGCTTGCGCGGCACAGAAAGACAGTGCTGTAAGCGATGCTGCCCTTGACTACAAAGTTGTTGAAAAGCCTCAGGTTGACATCAGCAAGCTGCCTGTTGACAAAGACGGCTACATCACCATCTTCGACGGCAAGACTCTTGACGGCTGGCGTTGCTACGGCAAGGACGCTGCCGGTTCCGACTGGAATGTTGACGACGGCGCAATCCACCTCAAAGGTTCAGGCAACGGCGAAGGCGGCGGCGTTAACGGTGGCGATCTTCTTTTTGCACACAAGTTCAAGAACTTTGAGCTTACATTCGAATACAAAGTTGCAAAAGGCACTAATTCGGGCGTGTTATACCTTGCACAGGAAGTTACTGTAAACAACAACGGTAAGGATGAGTTCATCCCCATTTGGCAGTCGGCTTCGGAATACCAGATTCTCGACAACGGCAACCACCCCGACGCACAGCTCGGAGTTGACGGCAACCGCCAGTCCGCTTCTCTCTACGACATGATTCCCGCAAAGCCGCAGAACGCAAAGCCCTACGGCGAGTGGAACACGGGCAAAATCATGGTTTACGAAGGAACAGTGGTTCACGGCCAGAACGGCAAAAACGTTTTGGAATACCACCTTTGGACACCGAAATGGAAAGAGATGCTCGACAACAGCAAGTTCAAGGCTGACGGCGACTTCCCCATTGCGTACAAGCTGCTCCTCAACATGGGCGGCGACAACCACGAAGGCTATATCGCATTCCAGGATCACGGAGACGATGTTTGGTATCGCAACATAAAGGTTAAGATACTCAAGTAAGCCTGTAAACTGTAACATACAAGAATGCTGCCGCACGGTATTTTCGCCGGCGGCGGCATTTTTTTAATACATTAAACCCAAGAAAAAGATGATTAAAAGAATATTCCCCGCCCTGCTCGCCGCGTTGCTCTTATTGCCGTTGCAGATGCAGGCCGCCACGCAAAAGGCAAAGCACAAAAAACAGTTCGCACTGCAACTCTACTCCATACGCGAGCTTGTACACGAAGGCGACATGGCCGATTTCAAAAAGCTTCTCAACGAGCTGTCGGGCATGGGCTACACCGCAGTTGAAGCGGCAAGCTACGACCAAGGCAAAGGCACCATCTACGGTTTCACGCCCGAGGTTTACAAGCGCGCCGTTGAAGAAGCCGGCATGGAATCGCTCTCCGCCCACATAGGCAAACCGCTTTCTGACGAAGAACTCAAAAGCGGCGACTACTCGCAATCGCTCGCATGGTGGGACAAGACCATCGCCGACCAAAAAAGAGCAGGAGTTTCATATATTGTAATGCCGTGGATGAGCATCCCCGCCACTTTGAAACAGCTCAAGGTTTACTGCGACTACTACAATGCCGTCGGCAAAAAGTGCGCCGCACTGGGCATCAAGTTCGGCTACCACAACCACAAGCACGAGTTTGTAAACGTTGAGGGGAAGACGGCATACGACTATATGCTCGAGAACACCAACCCGATGTACGTGTTCTTCCAAATAGACCTGTACTGGTGCGTGCGGGCAAACTGCAACCCCGTTGAGTATTTCAGGAAATACCCCGGACGCTTCAAGCTGTTCCACGTAAAGGATGAGAACGAGCTTGGCGGAAGCTGCTCAATGGGCTTCGACGTAATTTTCAACAATGCGTCCACCGCCGGTCTGGAATACCCCGTCGTTGAAATCGAACGCTACAGCCACCCTGTGATGCAGGAGGCAAAGGAAAGCGCGGACTATCTTAACTCAGCACTGTTCGTAAAAAAAACATACCGGAAAAAATAAACAACAGAAGCAGTGCGTAAGAATAACATCCTTACTGCTGCCCTGGAACGCACATAACGGAGACCGATTCCTGCATGGACGGAAAACCGTATGCTGAAACGCAAAAACTACATCGGATGTAGAAAAAACTATGTCTGATGTAGTTTTTTCTATGTCCTATGTAGGAAAAATTATATCAGACATCATTTTTGCCTTCGCAAACCTCTGGAAAACAAAAACTAACAAGCCCTCACGAATTATAAGCAAACACCTGTGAACCTGTTGGTTACCCCAAACACGCAAGTTCGGGACAATATCTCCGAAAGTCAAGACTGACTGCACATTTTGAATGCCACGCAGATTATCATGAATCTTTTTGTCGTATTTACAGGAAAAAAGGCGTATATTTGCATATAATCAACAAAAATTCCATGAAAAGAAGCATTTTATTATTCGCATCTGCGCTGTTTGCCTTTGCCCTTGTTTCACCAAACGCCCCAAAGGCTTCCGCACAGAAAAAAAGCTACGCAAAGAAAATCAGCCAGCCCAAAAGCGACTATGTTGTCGTTACCAAACACGGAGTGCCTGCTGACGGAAAGACAGATGCGGGCGGAGCGATACAGAAACTAATCGACAACAACCCCAACCGCACAATATACTTCCCCGATGGCGTTTACCTTGTGTCGCGCCCGATAAACACCCCCGCCGACCCGCAGAAAAGCGTGCAGTTGGTGCTGTCCAACTACGCGACGATAAAGGCCACCGGCGAATGGAAGGAAGGCGGTGCGGTGATAAAGCTCGGGGCTATCCACAAGGCAAACGACATAAACACGAACGGCAGCAACTATGGGCTGTACGGCGGCATCATTGACGGGTCGGGCTTTGCCGATGGGGTTTCGATTGACGGCGGCAGGGAGACGAAAATCGAAAACGTGTCCATAAAGCACACCCAAATAGGGCTGCACGTGAAAAGCGGCGCAAACAGCGGCTCGTCAGACGCCGACATAAACGACGTAAACATAGTGGGCAACGACAAAGCCAATTCCATAGGCCTCTTGGCGGAGGGGAGCGACAACACATTCACCAACATGAGGATAGCCTCGGTGAACACCGGAGTATGGATAAGGGGCGGCGCGGGAAACAGCCTCAGGAACATACACCCGCTGTACATATACCACAAAGACCAAGTGTATGAGACAAGCTGCGGTTTTATTGTCGAGACCAGCAACAACTGGTTCAACTTCTGCTACAGCGACCAGTTCGCAACCGGCTTCAAGATAAAGGGCAGCGCATCGGTCAACCTCACCGACTGCTTCTGCTACTGGTACAGGGGCAAAGTGCCGTTCCAGACAGCCATAAAGTGCGAGGGGAAATTCAACTCGCTTGCAATGGGAATACGCGCCATTTTCAACCAGGACGGAAGCGAGGCCACACTGCTTGACGCAGAAAAGGGCGGCACCGGAGCACTTATACACCCTGTGGCATGGGCTGACAAAATATCAGACAAAGACGTGAGCGACAGTTACAAGAAATAAAAAGCAAAACAAACACATAACACAAACATTTCAATGAAAAAGAACATATCAGGCATCGCGTTGCTAATGCTGGCTATCGCGTTCTCATTCTCAAACGCCGGCACGGCATTTGCGCAGAAAAAGCATTCAAAGAAATTGGCACAAGCCAAAAGCGCATTTATAGTGGCAACCGAACACGGCGTTCCAGCCGACGGGAAAACCGACGCCACGGAAGCCATACAGAAACTTATTGACGAGAACCCCAACCGCACCATCGTGTTCCCCGACGGAGTGTATCTCGTTTCGCGCTCCATCAACACACCCGCCGACCCCACAAAGAGCGTACACCTCGTGTTGGGCAACTACGCAACCCTCAAAGCCACAGGCGAATGGAAAGAAGGCGGCGCGATTGTGCGCCTGGGCGCAATACACAAAGCCAACAACATTTACATAAACGGAAGCAACTACGGCATTTCGGGCGGAATAATCGACGGTTCGAACATTGCGGACGGCATATCCATTGACGGCGGCAGGGAGACAAGAGTGGAAGACGTATCCATAAAGCACGTCCAGACAGGAGTGCATATAAAGCACGGCGCAAACAGCGGCTCGTCCGACGCCGACATAAACGACGTGAACATAACAGGCAACGGCAAGTCCAACTCCGTAGGGGTGCTTGTGGAAGGCTTCGACAACACATTCACCAACATGCGAATAGCCAACGTGAATGTCGGCGTGTACCTTAAAACAGGCGGCAACAGCCTGAGGAACATCCACCCCTTGTACACCGGCGGCAAAGAACAGACTTACGAAACAAGCTGCGGGTTTGTTGTGGAAAGCACGAACAACTGGTTCAACTACTGCTACAGCGACCAATTCGCCACAGGCTTCAAAATAAAGAAAGGCGTGTCTGTAAACCTCTCCGACTGTTTCTGCTTTTGGTACAGCGGCAAAGTGCCGTTCCAGACAGCTATCGAATGCGACGGCAAACTTGAATCAATAGTTACCGGGCTGCGTGTGGGCTTTAGGAAAGAATGCCCCAGGCTCACAATCCTGAAAGCGGAAAAAGGCGGCAGGGGAATGTTCGCTAACTACATAAAGCCGGCAGGAGAACTGTCGTCCGACGACGTAAGCCAGGACTACACGCGATAACACAGCCACGGCAAAGCAGGCAGGCACAGCAAAGGTTTGGGTTTCTTGTTTTTGAAAGCCCAAGCCTTTGCCATTTGACGAAAAAACCGTAACTTTGCTTTTACTAAGCAAGAACGACTTAAATGAACGTAAAAAGAGTATTATTCATCAACCAAGGCATAACCCCATACGTACCTGACAGCCCCATGGCAAAAGCAGGGCGCGAATTGCCGCAAACCATACAGGAAAGCGGGCGCGAGATAAGGACATTCCTACCCCAATGGGGCTGCATCAACGAACGCAGAAACCAACTGCACGAAGTTATACGCCTTTCGGGGATGAATATTATAATCGACGGCAATGACCACCCGCTAATCATCAAAGTGGCATCGTTGCAACCGGCGAGGATGCAGGTTTATTTCATAGACAACGATGACTATTTCGACAAACGCGGCATGGAAACCGACGACTATGGGTACGAATATGCCGACAATGGGGAAAGGGCCATATTCTATGCTCGCGGCGTGCTTGAAACTGTGAAGAAGTTACGCTGGCGTCCCGATGTAATCCATTGTCAAGGTTGGATTTCCGCAGTTGTCCCACTCTACATAAAGACAGCCTTTAAGGACGAGCCTTCGTTCAACGGCACAAAGGTGGTGTTTGAAGTGAACAACGTGAAACTGAAAGACAACCTCCCGGGAAACTTCAGCTCCTGCCTGGCGACCCGCAACGTAACCAAGGCGTTCCTGAAAAAGGAAAACATGAAGTTTGAAAGCCCGGACGACCTACTCAAATTGGGAGTGAAATTCTCTGACGCACTCATACTCGGCACCAACGACGCAAGCAAGGAGGTGGTGGACTTTGCCGAAAGCAACGGCAAGCCTGTGCTGCCTTTCATGGAAAACCCCGACTACCCTTCATACTATGGGGAGTTCTACGAAAAGCTGCTAAGCTGAGAGCATTACGAACAAAGCCGTAGGCAAACAATCACAACCAGTAACCATTTCACGCTTTAACCCTTTTTACAAGTGAAAGCATATAATCTGTTGAAAAGTCTGACGGCACTGGCTGCCGTTGTATGCATGATCGTTTCATGCGATGACGAAACCGGCAACATAGGCGGCAAGGTCATGCCCGGTCAGGATGAGATGGAAATCACGCAAAACATATACAGCGTGCTTTCGCGCTCCGTAAAAGCCGACAGCGTACTCGGCACAACATCTACCAGTTATTTGGGGAAAATCACCGACCCCGAGACAAACGCCACCACGTCGTGCGACTTCCTCGCCCAGTTCCACATTCTCGAAAACCTGACGTTCCCGCAAAACGGCACACTGGTAATGGACAACGACACGGTTGAGGCGGATTCTGTTGACATACGCCTTTATGTCTCCAGCTACTACGGCGACTCACTCAATTCCATGAAGCTTGGCGTTTACGAACTCGACACGGCGAACACGATGAAGGAAAACATGATTTACTACTCCAACATTGACCCTTGGAAATACGTAAACAAGAAAGAAACGGCAATACGCAAGGAACTTTCATTTTCCGTTATAGACATGACGCTTAGCGACAGTCTGAAAAACGTTAACTCACGTAACAGGAACATCCTCATCAAGCTCCCCAAGGATTACGGCACATTCATAATGAAAAAGTATTATGAAAATCCCTCGAACTTCGCCGACTCATACAGCTTTATCCACAATGTCTGCGCAGGTTTTTACTACCGCATAATTTCAGGCAACGGCACTATGCTCAACATTGACGCCGCAAATCTTAGCGTATATTTCCGCTACAAGCAGGGAGACTCCATAATAAACGGCGTGCAGAGAATGGCTGCAACCGAGGAAGTATTGCAAAACACGCGGATTGAAAACAAAAATACGGAGAAACTGCTTGAAGAAGGAGACCATACCTACTTGAAAACGCCCGTGGGAATATACACGGAAGTTACGCTCCCCATTGACAGCATATATAATGACAGCCATATAAACGACACCATAAACAGCGCGAAAATCTCGTTTACGCGAATAAACGACGACAAGCAGACAACCTACAACCTGCCTATCCCGCAAACCTTGCTTATGGTCAAGGCCGACGAGCTGTACAGTTTTTTTGAAAAGAGCAAAGTGGCCGACGGAGCCACTTCATACGTGGCATCTTACAGCGAAAAGGAAAACGCCTATACCTTCAGCAACATTTCGGCACTAGTTTCAAACCTGTATGCCGTGAGAAAGGACGGCGCAGGAGTGAAAGCGTCCGATACGAAAGCTGTGAAAGAGGCAAAATACGCTAAATGGGAAGCCGAGCACCCCACATGGAACAAGGTGCTGTTAGTTCCCGTCAACACCACATACTCGCAACAAACAGTCGGATACACCACCCAGCAAGTGCTGTCGCGAGTGCGCAACGACCTGTCGCTCTCCTCCACGAGACTTGCGGGCGGAAACAGCGGGGACATCAAAATATCGGTAATCTACAGCCGTTTCAAGAAATAAGCATTACTAACCCAACTTTACACGATACCATAATGAAAGGCATAGTTCTCGCAGGAGGTTCGGGCACACGCCTCTACCCTATCACTAAAGGCGTAAGCAAACAGCTGCTTCCCATATTCGACAAACCGATGATATACTACCCCATTTCGGTGCTCATGCTTGCCGGAATAAGGGACATTCTTATAATCTCCACACCGCACGACCTGCCGGGCTTCAAACGTCTTCTTGGCAGCGGCGAAGACTTCGGGGTAAATTTTGAGTATGCCGAACAACCTTCACCAGACGGTCTCGCACAAGCGTTCATTATCGGCGAAAAATTCATCGGCAACGATAATGTGTGTCTCGTCCTTGGCGACAACATATTCTATGGCAGCGGTTTCACGGGAATGCTCCGCGAAAGCGTGGACTATGTAAACAATCAAAACTGCGCCACCGTGTTCGGTTATCACGTTAACGACCCGGAACGCTACGGCGTGGTGGAATTTGACAAAAACGGGAATGCGCTCAGCATAGAGGAGAAACCTGCGGAACCCAAATCAAACTTCGCAGTTGTGGGACTTTATTTCTACCCCAACGATGTGGTTGGGATAGCAAAGAACATAAAGCCCTCGCCACGCGGCGAACTGGAAATTACAACCGTAAACGAAGTGTATCTAAACTCCCAGCGGCTGAAAGTGCAGCGGCTTGCACGCGGTTTCGCCTGGCTCGACACCGGCACACACGATTCCCTTTCCGAGGCATCCACATTCATTGAGGTTGTAGAAAAGCGTGGCGGATTGAAAGTGGCTTGCCTTGAGGACATAGCCTTTTCCAACGGCTGGATTGACGCAGCCACACTGCGCAAGGTGGCACAGCCAATGAGCAAAAACGAATACGGCAAATACCTGCTGCGCCGTGCGGACGAAGCGGAACAAGAACCGGACAACGCATAAAACATGAACGTAATAAAGACTGACATTGAAGGAGTACTGGTTTTAGAGCCGAAAGTATTCAACGATGCACGCGGATATTTTTTTGAGAGCTATAACGAGAGGGATTTCACCGCTCTTGTGGGAAACGTGAATTTCATTCAGGACAACGAAAGCCGCTCGCAGTACGGTGTACTACGTGGTCTTCATTTCCAAAAAGGCGAACATTCCCAAGCAAAACTCGTGAGGGTTGTCCGTGGAAAGGTTTACGATGTGGCTGTTGACCTGCGCAAAAGTTCCCCAACTTTCGGGAAATATGTCGGCGTGGAACTTACGGAAGACAACCACCGCCAGTTTTTCATCCCACGCGGCTTTGCCCACGGCTTCGCTGTAATGAGCGACATTGCCGTGTTCCAGTACAAATGCGACAACCTGTACGCTCCCGAAAGCGAAGGAGCTATTATGTGGAACGACCCGGATTTGGACATAAAGTGGCCTGTGGCTGCCGACAACATAATTCTGTCAGAAAAAGACAAGCACCATCCTTTCCTAAAAGATTCGGAATATTTCTTCGACTGATTTCTACAAACGCTTGATGAGCCTAAGCAGACACAGGCTGGCATATCCATATATTATAATGCTGTCGTTATGTGCAACATTATTTTCTATGCCATCATCTGCATACGCCCAACGCACCATAAGGACTGTGATTGCAGACAGCACCACCAGAATGGCGTTGCTCGGTGCAAATGCCGTGGTGTTCACTTCTGACAGCTCTTTTCTTAAAGGCGTTGCTTCCGACACTGCGGGCGTGGTGCAGCTTAGCCTCTCCCCCCACTCCGAATACATTTTGCGGGTTTCAATGATTGGGTACAAAACTCTTTATACAAACATACGAAAACCGCGCCGTGCCGGCAAGCCTGTCATTGGCGACACGCTTTTTCTGTCCTTAAACTCCATTTCCCTGAAAGGCGCCACAGTAATAGGCACGCGTGCCGACATGGAAACCAAAGAAGACACCACAAGTTTCAATGCCGGGGAATACAACGTGCCGGAAGGGGAAGCACTCGAAGAACTCGTAAAGCTGCTGCCAGGGGTGGAGATTGACGGAAATACTATAACATACAACGGCAAGCCCATAGCCGAATTCAAAATCAACGGCAAAGACTTCTTCAAAGGAAACAACCGCTCTGCGCTGAAAAACCTCCCTGCGGAACTCGTAAACCGCATAAAGACTTACGAGAAAAAAAGCGACTATGCCGAACAAACCGGCATTGACGACGGAAACGAGCAGACTGTAATGGACATTGAGCTGAAAAAGGAACTCAACGAAACATGGACCATCAACTATGATGCCGCAGCAGGATCGTATGGAAGATACATACAAAAATTATTCGCAAACCGCATGACCGACCGTTCCCGCCTGAGCTTCACCGCAAACATGAACGATGACGACGCAAGGTCAAACAACAAGTCGCTCGGGGCAGACTTCCACATTAACAACGGAAAAACACAAAAGGAAAGCCGGCGTTTTGAAATGGGAGGTAACATCGGAATACACGACAACCGTTCGCACAGCCAGACATGGCGTAGTGCGGAAAACTACATAGGGGCATCACAAACCTCGCAGTTTTCCAACAGCGACAGCTACAACAAAAACAAATCAGCAGGCATAAGCGGAAATCTCAGAATGCTTTGGCATCCCGACACCCTCACAACCGTAACCGCCAACACCAACCTTTCGTTCAATAGCTCGCAAGTTTTCTCACGTTCACGCTCGGCGAGATTCAACAGCGATCCTTACGAAATAACCAATGGCGAAGATCCTCTTGACAGCGTGTTCAGTACAGGGTTTTCTGAAGGGAAGCATACCGGGCTATACGGCGCGACCATCAACCGCAATTCAAACTCATCAAAATCTCACGGCAACAACCACAGTTTCGGCATAAGCGGAATGGCGGTAAGGCGGCTCAACAGCAAGGGGAGAAACGTAAGTTTTGATTTCGGAATATCAATCGGAAACGGTGAGAACAAGTCTTTCCGCATTGCCGACATTTATTATTACAAGCGGGCGGCAGACAAACGCCACACATTCCAAGACCAATACACTTTTTCCCCATCTCACAACTGGAGCTACCGCGAGCGCATCAGCTACAGCGAACCCATAATAAAAGGGCTGCGGTTCCAGACAAGCTACTCCTTCCTGCGTTCTAAAAACCGCAGCAACCGCTCGCTTTACGAGCTTGATTCGCTCGACGGCTGGCGCAACGGCGAACACCAGCTCGGCGACTTGCCGTCAACCGAGGACTCCCTGCAATCCGTCCTCAATATGCAAAACTCGCTATACACCACATACAACAACTTTCACCACACATGGCACGAAAGCCTTAACTACAACAGCCGCAATATAACGGCGTTCGCATCCACCGACATAAGCTACAACACCACACGGCTCGACTACCGCCGCAACACTATCGACACCACGTTTTCACGCCGTCTGCTCCGCTTCAAACCATCCGCCATGTTCCGTTACCGGCCATCCAAAAACGAAAAAGTGGAAATAAGGTACAGCGGCTGGAACACCGACCCGTCAATGACCAACCGCATACCCACCACCGACAACGCCGACCCGCTCAACATCCACCTTTCCGGGGGAAACCTGAAACCCGCATGGAACAACCGAGTAATGTTTGAATACGGCAAGTTCATCGTGAAAAGGCAGCAAAACTGGCAGGTAAATGCACAGTTCGACCAAAGTTCAAACAACATAAGCACGGCAATCCTTTACGATGAGACAACAGGCGTGCGCACCACGCAACCCAGAAATATTAACGGCAACTGGGCGGCACGCACCGACTTTACGTTCACGACCGGGTTCGGAGCCAAAAAGGCCTTTCGACTTAAATGCTCCACAACCGGTACATACAACAATTCTGTGGGCTACATAAGCAGCGGCAAAAGCGCATCCAGCCAAAAAAACACCACAAAAACTTCCGGGGTGTTCCAACGGGTAAGCCTGAGATACCAAAACGATTTTCTGGAGACAAAGCTCGGCGCATCACTCCGCTACCGGCACACCGACAACAAGCTGCGCCCACAATCCAACATGGACATATACAATTATTCCTACTCGGCATCGGCCCGGGTAAAGCTGCCTTGGAAGATGACAGTAGAGAACTCGCTTAGCATGAACAGCCGTCGCGGATACACCAACAAGAACATGAACACGGACGAACTAATCTGGAACGCCACTGCCTCGCAAAACTTTTTCAAAGGATCACCGCTAATTGTCAGGCTAAAACTTTACGACATTCTCCGGAAACGAAGCAACATAACAAGAACCATTAACGCACAGAGCCGCGTTGACACCGAAAACGACGCCTCATACAGCTACTTCATGCTGCACTTCATAATAAGGCTCAACATATTCAACGGCAAAATTTCCTCGGGCTTTTCCAAAGGCAAGAAGAAGGATAAGGAAAAAAAGGACAAACCCCAAAAAGAAAAGGAACTGTTGCCGCTTTAGCAACGTTTTTGCCGCCAAACGCGCAAGCCCAAGGAGAAAAAAGCCCGAAAGGCACTTTTTTTGCCCCCCACGATAAAAAACTCCGCAAAACATTTGGTGCTTTCACAAACAATCCGTACTTTTGCATCGCTTTTGAGAAATAAAGCATCCGGCGCTGTAGCTCAACTGAATAGAGCATTTGACTACGGATCAGAAGGTTTAGGGTTTGAATCCCTACAGCGTCACAGAAGAATGCTACTGACATCGGTAGCATTCTTTGTTTTATTACAACTCAGCCAAATAACGAAAACCAGACAGCAATGAAAACCCTGCTCATACTCGTGGGAAAAACCACCGACAAAAGCGTGGCAAAACTCACAGAAGACTACATAAGCCGCATAGGACACTACATACAATTTGAAGTGAACGTAATTCCCGACCTGAAGAACACTTCAAAACTCACCGAAGCCCAAATCAAGACTTCTGAGGGGGAGAACATCGTGAAGCTGCTGCGCCCGGGCGACCACGTGATACTGCTTGACGAACACGGAACGGAATACCGCTCCGTTGATTTCGCCACAAAGCTCAACAAGCTGTGGAGCAATTCCGCCCGCCGCATAGTGTTCGTCACCGGAGGTCCATACGGTTTCTCGCAAAAGCCAAAGGATGCCGCCAAAGAAAGCATTTCGCTCTCAAAAATGACATTCTCCCACCAAATGGTAAGGCTCATATTTGTGGAGCAACTATACCGTGCACTGACGATACTCAACAACGAGCCATACCACCACGAATAAAGGCACACGGGAACGCAGTTACCATGAAAACGAAAACCTTGCCACCAACGGCAAATGGTCACTGAACCCTCCAAGATAGCGCATACCGTTGTATGTCCGGAAAGGCACTTTTTCGCCGTCTTTCTCCACAAGCAGGAACGGCGCGGCGAAAATGCGGCATCCGTCCCGCGACAGGTTGAGCGGAAATGACTTGCGCAGCAAACGCCCGCTGACCACAAAATTGTCAATTGTCTCCCATTTGCCTTTGTAGCAGTATGTGCCTTTCACGCTTCCATCGCCACGGCTGCTGTACATAAGGTTGAAAAGCCTGTCATCGCGAAACTCCGAACTGTCTTGCAAAACAGGCCGCGCACCCAAATGCCGGCACAAAAGCGGGGATTGCGGCACGTCATTGAAATCCCCGGTAATTATCACGTTTGCGTGGCGGCGCACTTTGAAAAGCGAATCCGCCTTGCGCCCCACCTGCCGCGCAAGGCGTTCGCGGTAGCGCGCACCTTGCTTGTAGCGGTCGAGCCTGCTCGGGAAATGGCACACAAAAACGTCAAGCGTGTCGCCGGTTACAACCCTGCCCGACACAAGCAGCACATCGCGCGAGAACTTGCGCGGCAAACCATTGAAATTCGGGCGTATTATCTCAGTGCATACCGGCGCGAATGAAAGCGGTCTGTAAAGCAACGCCACATTTATCCCCCGGCTGTCCAAACTGCTGGTAACAAAATACCTGTACCCAGCCCTTTTCAGCACGCTCACTTTTGTCAGCTTCTCAAGAACCGTGTCGTTCTCCACCTCGCACAACGCAACCAAATCGGGAACGGCAACACCACCTGCCGCAGCAATTGTCTTGCCCACATTCTCCAGTTTTTTCATAAACTTGTGCCAAGTCCACCGCCTCACCGCCGTTGGGGTAAATTCGTCATCCTGCTTCTGCGGGTCGTCATACGGGTCGAACAGATTTTCCACATTCCACTCCATTACGCAGAACCCAGTCTGCGCAGCCAGCCTTGGCGCAAAAAACATCACGCCAAGAAACGCCACAACAACCTCCCTGAACACCACGAACCTCATGCTGTACAACTTCATTTTTACCAATATGCAAATATATAATATTTTACACCACGGCAAAACGCGCAAAAGCACAAAATCTGCATCCGCTTAATTTCCAAACAATTACCGCACTCCATATTTGCTTTGTATATTTCTGGGACACAGACGGTTGCAAAGGCGGAAAAAAGGTCTGATGTAGTTTTTTCTACGTCTGACATAATTCAAACTACATAGGACGCAGTTTTTTCCATGTCCCATGTTGTTTTGCGGTGGTCGGCTTACAAATTCTGCGGAACAGTTTTCCAACGGCAAACAACGATTGTTTTACTTTCCAAACTCCCCCTTTTATTTGTAATTTTGCACGCGCAAAACAATACGCAACATATATGAACGCAAAGGCAAAAGGATATTTTCTCGGGGCGTTGGGTGCGGCAAGCTACGGCACAAACCCCATTTTCGCCATTCCGCTCTACAAATGCGGCATGGACTCGGAAAGCGTGCTGTTTTTCCGCTATCTGCTCGCCATTCCAGTAATAGCCCTTATGATGAAAGCCCGGGGCAGGAGCTTCACCCTCAGAAAAGGCGATATAATACCCGCTTTCGCCATGGGTGCGCTCATGGCTCTGTCGTCATACTTCCTCTTTGTAAGCTACAAATACATGGGGGCGGGAATAGCCTCCACCCTGCTGTTTCTATACCCCATAATGGTAGCGGTGATAATGAGCGTGTTTTTCAGGGAAAAGGCAGGACTGGTTACAGCCATAAGCATTGCGCTCGCGCTGTCGGGCGTGTTCCTAATATCGTTCAAGGAGGGCGGCGGAATGGTAAGCCTCACGGGAACAGCGTTTGTGTTCCTTTCGGCGTTGCTTTATGCCATATACCTTGTATATGTGAACCGCTCCCCGCGCCTCAGCTCCATGCCCACGCTTAAACTCACGTTCTACGTTATCGTTGCCGGCACTGTGATGTTCGGGGCAATGTCCTTCTTGGGGAGCGGGGTGAAAATTCCCGAAAACGGCGTGATGTGGGCGAACGTTGTATGCCTTGCAGTATTGCCCACCGCCCTGTCGTTCTATTGCACCACCCACGCCATAACGCTGATAGGCAGCACCCCGACCGCCATTCTCGGTGCGCTTGAGCCGCTTACGGCGGTGTTTCTCGGAGTTATCGTGCTTGGCGAACCAATGACAATGCGCATAGCATGGGGCTTCGCGCTCGTGATTTCGGGCGTGAGCCTCATTGTGGCAAGGGGGAGCATATCAACAACACTCATGAGAATACGCAGGATGTTCCCAAAGAAAACAAGAAACGCGCACCATGATTAAGGCAAGGCACGCGCTCGCGGCGGCAGCATTGCTTGTGGCAATGATTTCCCATGCCGCAATCCCCGCGACATACACAAAAGAAGATTCTACGGAAGTTGTGAGGTTGCTTGCAAAAAGGCATAAATCGTGCCTTGACTACGCAAAAGAGTTCATAGGGAAGCCTTACGTGGCGCACACGCTTGAGTGCAACGAGAGCGAGCGGTTGGTGGTCAACCTGCGGGAACTTGACTGCACAACGCTTGTGGAGACCGCCGCCGCGCTTTACCTGACATCCAAAAACGGAGGGGAAACGTTTGACGACTATTGCCGCACACTCCGCGCCATTCGCTATCACAACGGAGAGATAAACGGCTACCCCTCGCGGCTGCACTATTTCTCGGAATGGATAGGTGACAACTGCCGCATGGGCATTGCGGAGGACGTGGGGGCGGAAGGCGGATTTCCGTTTACGGCACGCCGGAAAACCAATGTGCATTTCATGTCGGAAAACCCGCGTTTATACAGGCAACTTTCCAACAGCAAATCCATGCAAGACGAGATTAGGAAAAACGAGAACGCCATAAACGGGAAAACCGTGAACTACATCCCCAAAAATCTCCTGAACCTCAGAAAAGACAAGCTGGCCGCCGTTCACGACGGGGACATTATCGCCCTTGTTACATCGAAAGACGGTCTCGACATAAGCCACGTGGGAATTGCGGCATGGAAAAACGGCAGACTGCACCTGCTTAACGCGTCATCGCTGAAGCACAAAGTCGTACTTGACAGCCAGAATCTTTACGAATACCAAAAGAAGCGCGGCTCGCAATTGGGCATACGCGTCATTCGCCTTCACTGAAAAGCGGTTCCAGCAAAGGTTTCACGTTCCGCATCTGACCGAGAATGGCGTTTTTGCGCCTGTTTATATAAGGCGAGGGATTTGAGGAATCAAACTTCAGGGGATTTGGCAAAGTGGCGGCAATAAGGGCGCACTCCCCCCTTGAAAGGTTCTCGGCATCGGTGTGGAAATGACGCTTCGCCACAGACTCCGCCCCGTATATGCCGTTTCCCATTTCTATGCTGTTGAGATAAACCTCCATTATCCTCTTCTTGCCCCACGCAAACTCTATAAGCACCGTAAAGTAAGCCTCGAAGCCTTTTCTCACCCACGACGACGCTGGCCACAGAAACACATTCTTCGCCGTCTGCTGGCTTATGGTGCTGCCGCCGCGCTTGCGCTTTCCCTCTATGCGGTCGAAAGCCGCATTTTTTATCTGTTTGAGGTCGAAACCGTGGTGTTCCATAAAAAGCTGGTCCTCTGACGCGACAACGGCAACAGGCAGGTTTTTGCTGATTCTTTCAAGCGGCACCCAGCGGTGGTGGAGTTTCAGTTTTTCCCCCTTGTCGTGCTGCTGGAAAAGGCGTATAATCATGAGCGGAGTTACATAAACCGGCACAACCTTGTAAACAAGCACCATTCCTATTGACGATGCGAAAAAACCTATGACTATCCAAAGGACAATATGCTTTATGATTGATTTGAGGAGAAACATGGTTTGCTGCATAAAACAAACCGCCGGAGCGGCTTCCCTTTCCGGCGGTTTACGAACTTGTTTGTATATTTTACTGAAGCGTGCCTTCCTGCGCAGACTTGATCATCTGCTGGCTGGCATACATATAAATCTCCACACGACGGTTTTGCTGGCGGCCGGCTGCGGTGGAATTGTCCTGCACAGGGTTCTGCTCGCCAAAGCCTTCGGTTTTCTTTATCTGCTTTCCGCTCACGCCGCACGATTTCAGGTAAGCCTCCACTGCCTGTGCGCGCTGGCGCGAAAGGTCAAGGTTCTTGCTTGCGCTCTGCTCCGCAGTGGAGTTCTTCCAACCCTGATTGTCGGTGTAGCCTTGAATGGCAACGTCAACATCCGTGTTCTTGTTGAGCACATTCTGCGCAAAATCGTTCAGGGATGACTTTGCTGCCGAGCTGAGTTCAGACTTGCCCGTGTTGAAAAGTATTCCCGAGTCGAAAGTGCACTTCACGGCCGAAAGTCCGTTGTTGTCCTTCACCTCTTCCACCTTTGCATTTTCCACAGTCTCTGCCTGTTTCTTGACTTTGTCCATTCGGTTTCCGATGAGAACGCCCGCGCCTGTGCCTACAGCCGCGCCAATCACCGCGCCAACGCCCGCATTTCCGGCAGCCTTGCCTATCAGTCCGCCGAGAACAGCGCCACTGCCACCGCCGATAATTCCGCCCTTGGCCGTATTGCTCATGTTGCAGCCGCCCAGCACGAGTGCCGCGCTCATAACCACTGCTGAAATCTTCAATACTTTCATAACTCCTATGTTTTTGTTATTGGTTTTCGTTTTGTTTCAATCAAAAAGGAAGATCGTCGTTCTGGGGAACACCAGCCAACGGATCTGCCGCCTGCGGAGGCATCTGGGGCGCAGGAGCTGCGGGGGAGGCTGGCGGCACTGCCGCAGCCGCGCCCGCAACTGCGGGAACGACACGCCAAGCACGTATATCGTTAAACCAACGTCCGTTGTATTCGTGAGCGTCTATGTCGAACGAAACCGTGTATTCGCCGTTGAGCTGCATATTGAACTGTTTCAGACGGTCTTCACCAAACACGGTGAACACGCACTTGCGGGGATATTGGTCGTGGGTCTCAATCACGAAATCCTGTGTTACCCAAGGGTTTCCCGAAGATTTTGAAACGCCGCTCCTCTGTTCGCTTACGAAAATTATTTTTCCTGTTATGTCCATTTTGTTTCTTATTCTATTGGAATGCAAAGCTACTAAAAATTTCGCATTCCATACAAGGACACAAACAAGTATATCCGCAAATCTTTCGCATCCTGCACAGACAAAAAAGCGCCTCCCCGCGTATTTGCTACACAGGGAGGCGCAACTCCTAAACAATCCTATGAATAATTACTTCACTTCTATGTTTGTTACCTTTGCAACCTTTGCTTCCTCGGGTATCTTGGGCAATTCCACCTCGAGCACACCGTTGTTCACCTTTGCGGCAATTTTGTTGCGGTCAACATCATCTGGCAAAATCATTGCCTGCTGGAATTTTGAGTAAGAGAACTCGCGGCGCAAATAGCGTCCTTTCTTCTCGTCCTTTTTCTCGTTTTTCTTCTCCATGGCTATCACAAGGTTTCCCTCATCGTCCACGTGGATGTTGAAGTCATCCTTTGTCATGCCCGGAGCGGCAACCTCAACGGTATAGTCTTTTTCATGCTCAACAACATTGATTGCCGGTTGTGTGGCATTTGCCTTTTCCATCCAATCGTTATCAAAGAAGTCGTTGAAAATGCTCGGTAACCAATTCTGATTCCTTCTTACTAATCCTGTCATAGTCATAATCTCCTATCTTTTATTTGTTCTTTATCTGTTTTCCGAACCTCTCCGCGTTTCCGTTTCGAAGTTCACCTGATATTTCGCAAAGCGTATGCCACTTTCGCGAAATTCCCTAAACCATTTCAAACAAAATATTGACAAACAACAAAATGACAGCTCTTGTTTTATATTTGTCCGCGTATCGGTGGGCATAAATTTGTCAAAAACCATGACAAATGCGGACATTTTGGCACGGCACACAATTTTCATGCGGATATGCAAAAGCATATGCCCGCCCCCAAAAAACTACATGGGACATAGAAAAAACCACGTCCTATGTAGAAAAAATTATGTCTGACGTAGAAAAAACCACATCAGACATAATTTCCGACTTTGCAAACACCTGTAAAACAGTTGCTTACAAATAATTTTTCCGGACACAGTAATTCGCTGCGAATCAGAGACTTGCAAATCCCCCGCTATCCGCCTATACTTTTCGGTTTTGCCGCCGCCTTTTCCCCGTCGCACGCGTCCTCTATGATGTGTATGTCGCGCTGCGGGAACGGCATTGAAATTCCGTTTGCGTTGAACGCATTATAAACGGCCTCGTAAACATCGCCCATTGCATACAGCTTGGTTGCAACCGGAAGCCAGATGACAACGCGCAGCTCCACGCCGCTGTCGCCAAGCTCTTTTAGCACAACCTTGAAGCCGCGGGTCTTGTCGTAGTTCTCGAGCTTCGACACAGCTTCTGTCATTATGCTGCGCGCCTTTTCTATGTCCGTGCCGTAAGCCACGCCAACCGGTATCTGAACAACCTCATAGCGGTGGTTGCGCGTCAGGTTCTTGAAATTCTTGCTGAACAGCTGGTTGTTCAGAAATGCGATTATCGACCCGTCAACAGCCTCAATCATCGTGCTCTGATAGGAGATGTCAACCACCTGTCCGCGCACGCCGTCGCATTCTATGATGTCGCCTATGTGCAGACGCCCCGTCATGAGCGAAACGCCATAGAAGAGGTTTTCCAGCGTGTCCTTCATTGCGAAGCCGATACCGGTGGAAAGTCCGCCCATGGCAACAAGTATTCCCGACGTGCTTATGTTAAGGCACAGCATGGAAATCACGACATACAGAAACCAAATAACGAAGGTGCAAATCTTCATAACGAGAGCCTTCTCGCCTGTCACGGTCTTTTTCTTCCCCCCATAGTACAGGATGAAGAAGGAATGGAACACATAGACAAGATACTTCACCACATGGAACGAGGAGAACACCACAAGAATCTTGAACAGGTTTATGCGGGCAACGCCGGGGATGTCGATGAAATTGGAGAAGAAGAGGAACTTGCATATCTCGGAAAGCGAGAACACCTCGGTGGCCATATAGAAGCTGAAGAAGAAGCTCGAAGCCATTATAACCGGCACGAAAACCCTGCGGACAAAATCGTAAACCCACGTCTGCCTTATGTCCGACTTGCCTTTCTTTATGTGCTTGCTGCTGTACTGCTGCAAAATGTCGTATATGCAGGTGATTGTCTGAATGCACGTGAACTGCATTATCCACCATATCAAAAGCTGCACGCTAAGCAGCGTGTATCCCATCCACGACGCAACGACGCTCGCGACCATAACCACAAACGAAATGCCCGAATAGAACATATCGCTGCGGGGAAGGCTCTTGTGGCGGCGCACTATCACGTAAAGCTGCCACAATGTTGCGGCAAGCATAAGCGGCGGGAAGCACAAATTCACCATTTCGTTGGGGATGAAGATAATCCTGCACGTAATGACAATGAACCCCACCAAAATCAAAGGCGAGTAAATGCGGAAGCCGTCCCTTATCTGCGAGCCGTCGAGCCTCACGAGCAAGGAGATGAGGATTACAGCAAGCAGCCATGCGTACTGCACCAAAAGTTTGCAGGCCATGAGGAAGAAATTGTGCTTCAGCACAAAAATCCACAGTATCATTATCACAATGGCAAACGTTACCGTTGTGGAAGCCATTATTATGCACGGCTTCTTTTCCTGGAACTGGAGGGTCTTGAACCGCTTTGGCATCGCGAACCTTATGAAAAGCAGATTCAGCGCCGTGGCAACAAAGGCATAGAATATCATGAAGACAAACCAGCCCGCAACCACCGGCCCGCGCCATTGGGACGCGGTGCGCGCATTGGCGGAAGAATACTTCTCGTGAAGGCTGTAGCGGGCCTGGGTTACCGAGGAGCGTATGTTTGAAAGCACATCAAAATAAGTTTCGTCGCCATTAACGAAAATGCTCTGCCGAATGTTGTTGTACCGCTTTATGGCGTAGTCGTTCAAAGACTTCAGACGCTTCTCAACCCTGCCGTAAACATCCTGGTACTCCCTCAGCTCGCCGCCCTGGTTCTGCAAAGTTCTTTTCATTGCCACGCAGAGCGTGAGGCAAACGTCGCGGTCCATCTGCTCCTGCTTGTTGAGAATGTCCTTCGGCATATGCTGCAGATTGTCTATAAGCCCGTCGTAACGCGCCTCCTCAACCTCCATCTTTGTAAGCACCTTGTCAAAAGGCAGTTTCATGGTGTTGAAATCGTCATAAAGGTCGGTCGCCTTGTTACAGGCGTAGGTGAGGTCGAAGATATAGTCGATTTTCTGGGAATACAGCATGAGGGCAATCTGGTTGCTCTCGTTCATGATGTCCATTATGTGCCGGTGTATCCTATCCCGTATGGCCTGCCCCATGACAATGTTCCTGCGGCTGTCGCGCTGGTACATTTCAAGTTCCTCCCTCAACACGGCAAGTGTCTGCCCAAGGTTCTTCTCGTTAAGAACGGCCGATGCCGGAATCGCGAGAAACAGCACGGCAAAAAACAAAAATATCGCTTTACGCATAATCATCATGTCAATATCACGGCAAAGTTAGAAATATTATGCGACAAATGGGCGAAATCGGCACCCCTCTTGCTTTTTATTGCCGTTAAAAGGCTATCTTTGCATAGTAATAAACAAGACTTCGCCCTTAATTTATTGTGCCATCCCATGGCATCGGGTTGCCATGACACCGCAAAACCGGGGGCGGACAATTATTTTTATTATGGCAACTTTAATTGTAGATAGCGGCTCGACAAAGACTGACTGGATTATCATCGCCGGCGACGGAAGCATAAAAAACTTCAAGACCGAAGGCATAAACCCCGTGGTGGGCGACATGGACGCGATAAACAAGACTATCACAGAAGCCTTTGCGCCCAAAGTGGAAGGAATTGAAATCAACAGGATGTTTTTCTATGGCGCGGGATGCACCAAGCAGAAGAAGCACCTTGTTGAGGAATGCCTCGCGAAGCTTTTCCCCAAAACAGAGATAGAGGTGGCGTCCGACGTGCTTGCAGCCGCAAGGGCTCTTTGCGGACACAAGGAAGGCATTGCCTGCATTCTCGGCACAGGCTCGAACAGCTGCCTGTTTAACGGAAGGGACATTGTAAAGAACGTGTCGCCGTTGGGATATATCCTGGGCGATGAAGGAAGCGGGGCTGTGCTCGGGCGCACGTTCATAAGCGACATTCTGAAAGGGGATATGCCGCAGGACATACGCGATGAATTTTTCGAGGAGACAAAGCTGACCGAAGACGACATTGTCGAGAGCGTTTACAGGAAACCAATGCCAAACCGTTTCCTCGCAAGTTTTGTGCCTTTCATCAAACGCCACCACCACGACAGCCAGATAGCGGGACTACTGGTGGCTAATTTCCGCAGGTTCCTGCAAAGAAACGTGAAGAAGTACAACCGCCCCGACCTCCCGGTTAACTTTATCGGAGGAGTGGCTAACAGTTTCCCCGAAGAGATTTCCGTAGCCCTCAAAATAGAGCATCTTACGCTCGGCCGCGTGGAGCAAAGCCCGCAAAAAGGACTTATTTTCTACCACAGCACACCGGCAAGCGAAGACATAATATAAGAGACTGTCTTTATTTTTTATATCGAACCTGCACTGTCATGAGCCACACACAAAAACAAATGCGGCAGAGTTCTTGGCGCAATCATACGCCTGTAATTTGCACCCTAAGAAATTTACATCAGACATAGGGAAAACCACGTCCTATGTAGGAAAAACTACATAGGACGTAGAAAAAATTATATCAGACATAATTTTCGCCCCTTATAACGCTTTGAAAAGCAAACCGTTACAACAAATTTCCTTTTACAGGCATTTTCTTGAAACTCAACACATTACGCAATTTTCGGCAATATTGCCCCGAATTTAGGTTTGGGTTGCAAATGGCTTCTCAGTTTCCAAACACAACCGAGTACCAGCCGTTGCCTGCCCTGCTTGGCTTTTGCACGCAAATGGTGCGGTTGTATTTGCCGAAATCCTTCTCCTCAGCCACTCCGGGGGAAAACCTTTTGTCCGTAACGTAACGGCAGCCGAAATCATCCTCCACCATTCCGAAATCGGTTATCTCCCCGTAAAACCTGTCGGCATCCTCCTTGCTGGCAAAGTCAACGCTCACCTCGGGATCCATAAAGCTCTCTATCCGCAGGGCAAAGGCATGGGGCGAATCCTTTATATAAGTGAAGCCGTCGTTTTCAGTCTGTTTCACACACAGTCCGCTGCCATAAACAACCGTCCGCTTTGGCATGGAGTCTATCACGGCAGCCATATCCCACAACTTGTGAAGTCCTGTCTCCGCAAGCACGCTTTCGTCCATCTTTTCCGGATGGTCAACAACGTTGAGCATATCCTTGTAAACAGCCTCAAACGAAAATTCCTGCCGTGTGTTGCAGGAAAATGCCAGCACTGCGGCAAACAAAACCAGCAGCCAAACCTTCGCAACCGCCCTCACCCCTTCTTTGGATAAAAAACCTGCCTCTTTTTCGTGGCACGGCTTACAACCACAAGCGAGTCATCGTCAATGCCCTTAACGTCCACCGTGTCGTTTCCGCCGACAACAAGCATTCCGTTCCTTACGGACAGAGCGGCGTCAAAAGTTTTCAGGAGCGAAAGGTTGTAAGCCTTCACCACCACGAGTCCGTCCTTTCCTTTGCGTTTCGTAACGGCAAAGCTGTCGCCCTCCGCCACGTAGCCGTAAAATTCCCCATAGCCCTTTTCGTCATCCTTGTCCATCAAAAGCGTGTCCCCGCCGTCTGCGAGGATGCAGAGAGTGCTCATGCCGCTTTCCAAAGCCACGCCATAAACAGTGGAGTCGGCAACAACCGCCACAGAATCTTTTTCGGGCGTTCCAGCAGGTGCAGCAGCAGGTTTCTTTCCACCATTGCAACACGCCAGTACAAGCGCGGCAGTCGCAAGAGCCAAGAAAGCTGAAATTGAGTGTTTCATAATCCATCCGTCTTTGTAAACCCTGCAAAGTTAGAATTTTCCAACCAAGCCGCCAATTATTTAATGCGGATTATTCCTATCTTTGCACCACAAAGCACCAATTATCATGCACAAGACATACACAACAACAGGCACTTGCTCAAAACTCATAGATTTTGACATCGACAACGAGGGTAAAATAAGAAACCTGCACTTTCTCGGGGGCTGCTCGGGAAACACGCAAGGCATTGCGAGCCTTTGCGAGGGAATGAACGCCGCAGACGCGGCAAAAAGGCTGAAAGGAATACGCTGCAAGGACAAGCCCACAAGCTGCCCCGACCAGCTTGCAACCGCAATCCTTGAGGCTTTGGGCGAAAAGTGAATGCAACGAAACAATCCGCGCCGCTCATGGCAAAACTCATGAACGGCGCGGATTGTTTTATATACAGACCGTCAAAAAATCACGAAAGCATCACGCGCCCCCCAGCCTGTTCCGCCAACGCCACCTCTATCCTCTTCATGTCGTTGTACCGCTTCATGAGTTCCGCCGACCTGTTGTCGTCATTGGCAACTTCGGGCTTGGCAAGCTCAGCAAGCACACGGTTGGCCTCTTCCTCAACATAGGCAAGCTTGTAGTCCGTCAGGGACTGCGACACAGCCTCCCCGATTTTGTCCTCTATCTTGCCAATCCTGTCCTGTTCCTTTTTCCTTAGCTGGTATTTCTCGCTTTCAAGCGCGGCAGCCACCTTGCTTATGTTCTGGTCGGGATGGTACAGAAAATACTTTCGCGGCGAAAAGCCGGGTTCGTGAGAATGCGCAGCAGCCTCGTTCATAATCTGCCGGTATTCGGGCGAGGAAAATTCAAGATCGTCGGAATCAAGACTGTATTTCACCAAATCTATCACATTCATATCGCGCACGCCGTCTCCCGTATTAACACTTCCGACTTCAAGGCTGCCATAGAGCAAAACAAACTTCATTATTACATCCTCGAACTTGCGCGATTTGCCCGGCGGCGTTTCCACCACAGCCTCTGCCGCACCTGCGGCGGAATCTGTCCCGACTGTCTGCCCGACGCTGCCTGTCTGTCCTTCGGATGCCCCTTTTTCTCGCATTTCCTCGCGCCGGCGTTCCGCCAGCTTCTCACGTTTCACCTTTGTTACCGCATCCAGAAGCAAAGCCTCGTCAACATTCATCGTCTGGCTGCATTCCTTTACGTACATGGAGCGGAGAATTTTGTCCGGGATAAGCGATATGCTCGTCACCATATTGTCTATAAGCGACGCACGGCTTACAGGATCGTCCGCGCTGTCCTCCATAAAAAGTTTTGTCTTGAACCGTATGAAATCCGTCTGATGACTGTCGATATACTGGCGGTATTCCTGCGCATTGTGTTTGCGTGCGAAACTGTCCGGGTCGTCTCCGTCGGGAAGCAGAAGCACTTTCACGTTCATCCCCTCCGCAAGCAGCATATCTATTCCGCGTATAGAGGCTTTTATACCTGCGCGGTCGCCGTCATACAATACGGTTATGTTGTTCGTGAACCGGCGTATAAGTCGGATTTGCCCTGGTGTGAGCGATGTTCCCGAGGACGCCACAACGTTCTTTATGCCGCTTTGGTGCATGGAAATCACATCCGTATAACCCTCCACCAAAAAGCAGCGGTCCTCTTTCTGTATGTCGCGTTTCGCCACGAATATGCCGTACAGCTCGCTGCGCTTGTTGTATATCTCCGACTCGGGCGAGTTTACATACTTTGCAGTCTCCTTGTCGGTTTTCAGCACCCTGCCGCCAAACGCCACCACCCTGCCCCCCACGGTGTGCACGGGGAATATCACACGTCCCGAAAAACGGTCGACAAGCCTGCCGTCATCGCGCTTGTAGCAAAGCCCCGTCTTCAGTATGTACTCTTCCTTGAAGCCCTTGGCGAGGGCGGCGTTGGCAAACGCGGTGCGCTCCTTCTGGCAATAGCCCAAGCCGAACTCGCGTATTGTGTCGTCGCGAAAGCCTCGGCTGCGGAAATACTGCATTCCAATTGCAATGCCGTCGGCGTGGTTATGGAGAATTTCCTGAAAGTATTTCGCCGCCCAGTCGTTGAGCACAAACATACTCTCGCGCACGTTCTCCGCCTCGCGCTCCTCGTCGGTCATTTCCTTTTCGCGTATCTCTATGTGGTATTTCCTTGCGAGCCAGCGCAAAGCCTCCGGGTAAGAAATCTGCTCGTGCTCCATAAGGAAGTGAACCACATTGCCGCCCTTTCCGCACGAGAAGCACTTGCAGATGCCACGCGCCGGCGACACGTAGAACGAAGGGGTTTTCTCGTCATGAAAGGGGCAAAGCCCGCGATAGTTCACCCCGGCGCGGCGAAGCGTTACAAATTCCGACACGACCTCCACAATGTTGGCCGTGTCCATTATTTTCTGTATGGTCTCCCTGTCAATCACTTTCTTTTGGCGAGTTTTAGTTTGCCGCTTTTCGTGAATTTTATCTTGTCTATGCACACCACCCTGTCCCAGCTGGGCTTTTTGCAACCGGGGTCTGCATGGCGGTGGTAAACCATATACAATTTGCCGTCCTTTCCCTCGACCATGCTGTTGTGTCCCGGCGAGGAAACGCCGCGCTCCAAGTCGGTAGCGAGCATAGGGTTGCTGTCGTACTTGCGCCACGGCCCTAACGGTGAATCCGCCTCCGACACGCCTATTCCATAGTGTTCATAGCCTGTGTCGTTTGCCGAGTATGTCATTATATATTTGCCCTTGTGCTTTATGACCCAAGGGCCTTCGTTGCAGCGGTTCTTTTCCCAATTTACGCGTTCCCAATCCTGCGACGCCACCGACACCAATTTCGGCTCGCCGACAATTCCGCTCAAGTCGTCTTTCAGCCTGGCGGCATAAATCTCCCCTGTCGCCACGCCGTCTTTCGTGAAGTTGTGGCTGTAATAAAGATACGGCTCGCCATTGTCGTCAATAAAAATATCGCAATCTATTGCCGAATACTTCATGTCCGTCCAAGGCTCATACAAGTCTGTATATCCTCCGTCGGGGCGGTCGCTCACGGCAAGGCAGGTAATCAACCCGTTGCGCTTGGGGCTGTAACAGCTGAACGTAAGGTAAAATTTGCCTTTGTACACCCTCACCTCGGGAGCCCAAAAACAGGTTGCGCCCTCATAATCCCCGCCTTTTGCCTCATAGAGCATTCCGCCGTACTGCCAGTTTTTCAAATCAGTTGACGTATAATACTCAAAGCCCTTGTCGGTTGTGGAAGTGCCTGTAAGATAATAGGTCCCGCCGCTTCTGTAAACGCACGGATCTGCAAGCAAAATAGGTTTTCCGCCACTGTAACACAGCGGATCGTGCCTCTTTCCCGACACCGCACCCGCACACAGCACACACAACAATATGACTATTCTTGCCATTCTCATTATATTCCTGTTTTATATGTACAAAGATAGTCATTTGAAATCATCCGCAAAAACAAAGCCGCCTGTAAATGCCCCAGCCGCACAACGCGTGTTTCGTGAAAAGCGCCTTATGACTTGCACTAAAAACCATGTCTGATGCAGGAAAAAACCACATAGGACACAGGAAAAATTATATCAGACATAAACCAAACTACATCAGACCTTTTTTCGCCATTTGCAAACATCTGAAAAACAAAAACTTACAAAAGCAACCACAAAACCGTTAAGTCTTTCACATTCTGCCAGTTACGCTTTTGGGTCTCTTAGCGACAAGAGAGTTCCGTTTGCGCGAAAAAAACTATCTTTGCACATATATGTCAGGCAACAGCACAGGTTCAGCGGCAAACAGTTCCCCACGCGGGGCTTACGGCAAGATTTTGAAGTACACCGGTCTTTTTGGCGGCGTACAGATGTTGCAGGTGCTTATTTCCATAGTGCGCAACAAATGCGCCGCAATTTTCATAGGGCGCGTGGGGATTGGCATCACCGACATACTGAACCGCACCACCGATATGTTCTCCGCCCTCACCAACCTCGGGCTGCCGCTTAGCGGAGTTAGGGAAATCTCGGCACAACAAGCGTCGGAGAACCGCGAGAAAGTGCTTTCGTCAATAGCCACGATAAGGCTGTGGTGCATGATGACAGGACTGTTTGGAACTTCTATATGCGCCATTTTGTCAGAACCTGTAAACAGGTATTTTTTCGCCTCAACCCTGCCCCAAGGCTTCATAGCCCTCGTCTCCCCTGTTGTGTTCATGATGGCGGTTTACGGGGGCGAGGTGGCAATACTCAAAGGCACGCGAAACCTCAAGCGGCTTGCATCTGTCTCCGTAATCGGCTCGATGGTCTCGCTGTGCGCAACTGTCACGCTTTATGTTTCCTTCGGCATTGACGGCATACCGTGGGCTTTGCTTGCCGGCACTCTCGCCCTGCTTGTGCCGGCGCTCCATACAACAGGGAAGCTATTCCCGTGGAACAGGGCGGTGTTCTCCGCTTCCCGCCTGCGTGCCGGAAAGACGCTGCTCGCACTCGGAGTGTCATACGTGGCGGCGGGATTTGCAGGAACGGGAGCTGAAATGGCGGTAAGGGCATTCATCGCCGGCACGAAAGGCTCATTGGGCGATGTGGGCATATATGCTTCGGGCTTCGTGCTGTGCGTAACCTACACAAGGCTTGTTTTCGTGGCAATGGACGCGGACTATTTTCCGAGACTGTCGGCTGTGGCGGAAAACAAGGCGGAAAGGGACGCCGTTGTATCGAGGCAAATAGACGTGTGCGTGCTTATGATGGCTCCTATGCTTGTGGCGTTCATCATGTTTCTGCCAATTGCCGTAAGGATATTGTACAGCCCAGAGTTTATGGGGGCGGTGGGAATGTGTCTCGGGGCTGCGGGCTATCTGTTTGCAAAGGCGGTAATCGCGCCGATAGAATACATTCCGCTCGCCAAGGGAGACTCGCTGACGTATTTCATAATGGAACTGGCATACGACGCTATCTTTGTGCTGCTTGTCATTGCGGGCTACAGACGGTGGGGACTTGAGGGCGCAGGTATGGCTCTCACCGCCTCATATCTGCTCGACCTGCTAATGGTGCTTGCCGTATATCGCAGAATTTACGGCTACGCCATTGCTCCAAACACCTTGAATACAATCCTTGCACAGGCTGCCATCGTGGCTGCCGCATTGGCGGCGTTTGTTTCGGGCTACGGAACAATACAATATATAGCAGGTGCGGCGTTGCTTGCGCTCTCCGCATTTTTCAGCATCAGGAAACTTAACCTTTCATGGAAGCAAATAAGACAGACATTGCGAAGCCGCACAACGGGGAAGTGAAAGTGAGCGTGCTGATGACGGTGTTTAACGAAGAAAAGTATCTCCGCAAAAGCATTGATTCGGTACTTTCGCAACACGAGCGGCATATTGAGCTTGTTGCCGTTGACGATGCGTCAACCGACAGTTCCCCGGAAATCCTGAAGGAATACGCGGCAAAAGACGCCAGGGTGAGCGTTTTCCGCAACAAGCAAAACATGGGGCTTGTAAAGAGCAGGATAACCGCCCTTGCACAAGCTCGCGGCAAATACACGCTGATAACCGACGCTGACGACTTCCTTTCCCCCGATGCCATAAGCTCCGCGCTCGAAAGCATTAGGCAAACCGGGGCGGAGGCAGCCGTGCTCGACCTGCAACTGTATCATTCCGATAACGACATACGCCCGTACAACAGTTCGCCGATGCCAAAGACAATCAGCGGCAGCGAGGCTTTCGACTTGTGCATACAGGGAAAACTGCATGGGCTGTGCGTGGAGGAAAGGAGGCTTTACGAAAAAATTCCGTTTGACGACACGTGCCGGCTTTACAGCGACGACAACACGGCGCGGCTTCACTATTACATCGCAAGCAATGTGTGTTTTTGCAAGGGCAGGTATTATTACCGCCAGCACGCGGCAAGCGAAACCCACAAGGTATCCGTAAGGCGTTTTGATTACTTGCTCGCAAACCTAAGTCTCAAAAAACAAATGCAGGAGTTGCACGCCGGGAAAAAGAGTATGGAGTTGGTGGAGACGCACCGCTGGAAAAACATTGTGGCGCACTACAAGCTGCTGGCAGAACACCGCGAGGCTTTCACGGAAAAGGAAAGGCAGGAGGCGTTGGGCATCATAGCCCGGAGCATAAGCGCGACAGACTTTCGGCTGATACCTGCAAAACTGAAAATGCGCCCGCCGTACTGGCCAGCGCACTCACTGAAAAATTTCATCCTATGGCAGAAAATTTATTTTGCGCTGCGCAAAATGGCCTGCAAGGGATGAAGTCCGCCGCACATCCCTTGCGCAGCCCCCGCGCTGCCACATTGAAAAGATTTTGCCCTTTCCCGAAACAATATTCGCGAAAGGGCAAAATCGTATGTCGTATGAAGTCCGCGCTACACGGCTTATTTTACAATCTCAAGCTCCTTGAAAACTTTCAGCAACTTGTCAACGGCGGTTTTCACCTGTTCCTTTGTGTGCGTTGCCATAAGCGCGAACCTCACCAGAGTGTCCTGCGGGGCGCACGCGGGAGGTATCACAGGATTTATGAAGACTCCTTCCTCGAAAGCGCGGCGCGTTACGAGGAATGTCTTGTCAACATCGCGCACATACAGGGGAATTATCGGAGATTCCGTAGCCCCAATCTCGAAGCCGCTGTCGCGGAAAAGTTTCAAGGCGTAGTTTGTAACGTCCCACAAGTGTTCTATTCGCTCAGGCTCGTTCTGGATTATATGAAGTGCCTCCATGGCGCAAGCGGTTGCTGCCGGAGTGTCGCTGGCACTGAATATGTAAGTGCGGGCGTTGTGGCGCAGCCAGTTTATGGTGTATTTGTCCGAGGCTATGAAGCCGCCAATCGAAGCGAGGCTCTTGCTGAAAGTACCCATAATCAAATCAACTTCATCGCGAAGTCCGAAATGGTCGCAAACACCTCGTCCCTGTTTTCCGAACACTCCGAGGCCGTGGGCCTCGTCAACCATTACCGTGGCGTTGTACTTGTGTTTAAGGCGGATTATCTCTGGAAGATTTGCAAGATCGCCCTCCATTGAGAACACTCCGTCAACAACTATGAGCTTCACTGCTTCGGGGCGGCATTTCTTGAGCTGTTTCTCAAGATCCTCCATGTCGTTGTGCTTGTACTTGAGGCAGGTTGAGAACGACAGCCTGCGGCCGTCCACAATCGAGGCATGGTCCCGGTCGTCGCAAATAACATAGTCGTCGCGCCCCGTGAGACATGAAACCACGCCGCTGTTTACGCTGAAACCCGTGGAGAAGCACAAAGCCTCGTCCTTGCCCTCAAATTCCGCCAGCTCCTTTTCAAGCTGCACGTGGAGGTCGAGTGTTCCGTTGAGAAAGCGCGAGCCGGCACAGCCGGAACCGTATTTTTCAAGAGCCTTCACGCCCGCAGCTATCACACGCGGGTCGGACGTGAGGCCTGTGTAGGCATTGCTTCCGAACATAAGCACCTTGTGGCCGCCCATGTTCACCTCGGTATCTTGCTTTCCGTCTATTTCACGGAAATAAGGATATACGCCTTTTGCCATATACTGCTGCGGCAGGTCGTATTTCTTTAATCTTTCCTGTAATAATCCCATTATTCCTATAAGATTGTCAAGAGACAAGTTCTAAAACTGTGCAAAGGTAATTATTTTTGTTAAAACGCGAAGTCCCACCACTCTAAAAACGCACACACTTGGGAATTTTAGCCAGGCAAGCCGACAAGAAATTGAAAAAATAGACGTAAATTTGCAACACTATGTTGGCTAAAAAACGTATAACATTCATTATAAACCCCATATCGGGAACACGCGACAAGAGGTTTATAATCCGGGGCATAGACAAGCTTCTGGACAAGGACAAGTTTGACTACAACATAGAGATGACCCAATATGCCGGGCACGCACGCGAAATATCACAACGCGCAAAGGATGCGGACACCGACATAGTGGTTGCCGTGGGCGGGGACGGGACTGTGAACGAGGTGGCTTCGGAACTTGTGGGCAGCAACACGGCCCTCGCGCTGATACCGTGCGGTTCGGGCGACGGGCTGGCGCGCCACCTGCAAATACCGCTCAACATAAAGGGCGCGATAGAGACAATAAACCGCTGCAACATCGAGGCCCTTGACTACGCAACCGTTTGCGGCCGCCCGTTTTTCGTCACCTGCGGAATGGGGTTCGACGCCTATGTGAGCTACAAGTTTGCCGAGGCAAAGACACGCGGCGTGCTGACGTATCTTGAGCAGGCGCTCACAGAATGGCTGCGCTACAAGCCGGAGACATACACCGTAGAGGACGCCAACGGAACGGAAAAATACAAGGCATTCCTCATAACCTGCGCCAATTCCTCGGAATATGGCAACAACGCCTACATAGCCCCGCAAGCCTCAATGACCGACGGAATGCTCGACGTTACGATTGTGGAGCCGTTCAATGCCATAGAAGCCCCGCAGCTCGCCCTGCAACTGTTCAGCAAGACATTGCGCCCCGGAAGCCATGTGAGGATGATACGCACCAACAAGCTGACGGTGCACCGCGAAAAGGCGGGAGTGATACACTGCGACGGCGACCCTATGGAGGCAGGAAAAGACTTGCAGTTCGAGCTTATACCCCACGGACTGAAAATGGTTACGAACCCCAACGCCAAATCAGACAGGACGAACATTTTCCAAAACATCGCGAACCTTGCCGACGAACTGCAAACACGCAGCCGCCAGTTTGCCGAAAAGAACAACCCCATAAACGTCATAAACAAACTCATGGGGAAATAAACCGCAGCCCGCACATACCGCGCCGTGCGCCCTCCACTTTCCGCCGTTTTTCGCAAGTGACTCACAGCCAGCGGTTTAGCGATTACTTAATCAATTCCATAAGACTTTGTTATTCAGATATTTGAAAAGGCAAAAATTATGTCCGATGTAGTTTGAATTATATCTGATATAATTTTTCCTGCGTCCTATGTAGTTTTTCCCACATCAGACATAGTTTTCACGCACCGCCGCCCTTGTCCGTCCGTTCTGCACAAACTGCGGACAAAAATGCAATCTCATGGAAAATTTGTAATTTTGCATTATAGAACATAAAACCATAATCATGACGGAAACAGACAACCGCACCCCGCTGCTGGGCATGACACCGGCGGAAATGCGCACCGTGGCGGAAGAATGCGGAATGCCGCGCTTCGCCGCCAGGCAGATGCTCGACTGGATATACAAGAAAGGCGTCAGGACGGCTGGGGAAATGACCAACCTAAGCAAGAGCTCACGCGAAAAACTTTCCGGAAGCCACCGCGTGGGGGCAACGGAGTATGTTGACGTGCAGGACTCACGCGACGGCACGCGGAAGTTCCTTTTCCCGGCATCGTGCGGCGGGCTGGTGGAGACCGTTTACATCCCCGACGGACAAAGGGCGACGGTCTGCGTGTCCTCGCAAGTGGGCTGCAAGATGCACTGCGCCTTCTGCCTCACGGGCAAACAGGGATATACAGGGCAGCTCTCCACAGCCGACATCCTGAACCAGATTTACAGCCTGCCCGAAAGGGAAAAGATAACCAACATCGTTTTCATGGGGCAGGGCGAACCGCTCGACAACTACGACAACGTGGCAAAGGCCATTGGCATACTCACGGCAGAGGACGGATTTGGCATGAGTCCGAAGAGAATCACCCTTTCAACCTGCGGGCTGCTGCCGGCACTAAAGAAAATTGTCCGCGAAAGCCGCTGCAACATAGCCATAAGCCTTCACTCGCCCTATCATGAGGAGCGCATGGAGATAATGCCCGTAGAAAAGGCTTACGAGGCTTCGGAAGTGGTGAAATTCCTCAAAACCTGCGAGGAGTTCCGCGACATTCGCGGCGGACACGCAAGGGAGACGAGCCACCAACGCCGCCTGTCGTTCGAATACGTACTGCTGAAAGGCAAAAACGACACCGCAAAGCACGCGTCCGACACCGCCGCGCTGCTGAAAGGGCTTGATTGCAGGGTAAACGTCATCCCGTTCCACACCTACAAGGGCGGAGAGTTCAAAAGCCCTTCGCACGATGACGCGGAGGCTTTCTGCGAACTGCTGTGCCGTCGCGGACTCAACGCCACGCTGCGCCGCTCGCGCGGACAGGACATATCGGCGGCTTGCGGAATGCTGGCGGCAAAACGTAAAAGCGAAGCCGGCAATGCGGAGCTGGACAATTAAAAACGCGCACATATACGCCGTAAGCGATATTATGCGTAAATTTACACCATAAAACTTTGGCAACAAACAAAGCCGGACTTAACAGCGCGGTTTTGGGACTATACAGAAACAACATGGACAACAGAAAAATACGTGTAGCCATAACCCATGGCGATACAAACGGAGTGGGATACGAAGTAATATTCAAGGTGTTTTCCGACCCCGCAATGCTCGACATCTGCACCCCTGTGATATACGGCTCACCACGCGTGGCCATTTTCCACCGCAAGGCGATGAACCTCCCGACGAACTTCAACACCATTGACAACGCAGGAGAAGCCGTGGACGGAAAGGTGAACCTTGTGTCGTGTTTCGACGACGAGGTGAAAGTTGACCTTGGGCAGCCCACCGCCGAAAGCGGGCGCGCAGCCTACCTCGCGCTTGAACGCGCCGTTGAGGACTACAACGAGGGGCTTTACGACGTTCTCGTAACCGCTCCGATATGCAAATCGGCAATACAGGGGGACAGTTTCCACTTTCCCGGGCATACGGAATATCTCCAGCAACGCCTTGCGTCCGACGGCGAGGAGGCACTGATGATATTGATGAACGACAAAATGCGCGTGGCACTCGTAACAACCCACCTGCCTATTAGCGAAGTTGCAGGCGCGATAACCGGGGAGGCTGTAGAGCGCAAGCTGCGGCTGCTGTACGCTTCGCTGCGCAGGGACTTCCTCGTTTCCGCCCCGCGCATAGCCGTGCTTTCGCTCAACCCACACGCCGGAGACAACGGACTTATCGGCAATGAAGAGGCGGAAAGCATAGCCCCGGCAATAAAGAAACTCAACGAAGAGGGAATGTGTTGCTTCGGCCCCTACCCCGCAGACGGTTTCTTCGGCGATGCCGCATACAGAAAATTCGATGCAGTGCTTGCGATGTATCACGATCAGGGACTTGCCCCGATGAAGGCACTCGGAATGGCGGAGGGCGTTAATTTCACCGCAGGATTGAATATTGTACGCACATCTCCCGACCACGGAACGGCATACGACATTGCCGGCAAAGGCGTGGCTGACGAAAGCTCCATGCGACAGGCTATATACAAGGCCATTGACATTTTCCGGAACCGCAACTTCGACAACGAGGCGAAAGCAAACCCGCTGCACGAGGAATACCAAAACCGCAGGGAGGAAAACTTCCGGCAAAGGGGCAGCCAAGAGGAACGTAACAGGAAAGTGCAGTAACATGAAATTTGCAGTACTTGCTGCGGGCGAAGGCTCGCGGCTCGCAAACGAAGGTGCGTTCACGCCCAAACCGCTGACAAAAATAAACGGCGAGGCGATGATAGACCGTCTGCTCGGAATATTCAGCCGCAACGGGGCGGAAGAGATTGTCGTGATTGTGAACAAGCTCACCAGTCTTGTAAGGCAGCACTTGATAGCCTACTATAACACAATTCTTGAAGACGGAAGCCCCAGTCCGTGCCGCAAAAAGCCGCTGGCGGACATTCCCGTGAGGATTGTGTCAAAGACCACAAAGAGCAGTATGCACAGCTTTTTCGAGATAAGCGGCTTTTTGAAAGACGGAAAATTCTGCCTTACCACCGTTGACACAATCTTCCGCGAAAATGACTTTTCGGAATACATAAAGGCTTTCAGGGAAAGCGATGACGACGGACTTATGGCGGTAACGCCGTTTGTTGATGACGAGAAGCCGCTGTACGTGGCCACAGACGAGAACCTCAACATCACAGGTTTCAACGACGAGAACAAGAACGACAAATTTGTTTCGGGAGGCATTTATTGCCTTACGCCGAAAGCTTTGAAGACGCTCGAAACCTGCATGGAGAAAGGCATAAGCCGTATGCGCAACTTCCAAAGGCAAATGGTCGCCGACGGTTTGAGGCTCAAGGCTTACCCATTCGACAAAATAATAGACGTTGACCATGTAGGCGATGTGGCAAAAGCCGAACAATTGATAAACGGAAAATGAAACGCCGAGAAGTTACAGCGATAAGCCGAGCCGTGGAATTTTCACCAAACTGCGAAAAGAACGACGCGATGATATTCGGCGAAGTCTGTAACAGGCTGCAAAAAAAAGGCTTTCAAGTCCGCGCCTTTTGCGAAACCGACACAGAAAGCATTGCAAGCTCCAACGCCACGCTTTATATAAGTATGGCACGCGGGAAAAAAGCCCTTGACATTTTAGAAAGGAAAGAAAAAAGCGGCGCACTTGTCGTGAACTCCGCAAAATCCCTTGCGCTCTACAATAGAATTGAGATAACAAAAAAGTTTGCAGAATGCGGCGTGCCAATTCCCGAAAGCGAAATTCTCGAAACAGGGGCAAAACCGCGCATTGGCTATCCTTTTTGGATTAAGCGCGGAGACGAATGCGCGCAAAACGCAAACGACGTTTGCTTTGTGGAAAACGCGGGGCAGCTTGAAAGCATTTGGGAAGATTTCGCCGCAAGAAGCATTTCCCACGCAGTGGCCTGCAAACACGCCAACGGGGACTTGGTGAAATTTTACGGCGTTGCCGGCACGGATTTCTTTTACACCTGCTTTCCCACAGAGGACGGAGGATGCGGAAAATTCGGCGCGGAAAAGATTAACGGCGAGCCGCACCACTACAAATTCAGCCGCGAAGACCTTGCAAGGGAATGCAACCGCGCGGCAGGCATCCTCGGCATTCCCATATACGGCGGCGACTGCATCGTGGACGAAAGCGGGAATTTCAAAATCATCGATTTCAACGACTGGCCAAGCTTCTCGCGGTGCATAAACGAAGCCGCCGGGGCAATAGCCGAAATTTTTTGCAAACTGCCAGACATACACTGAAACATTCAAGACATAACATACCATGCTTAAAGAATACAAGGCACGCATCTGTGCCACATACAAAAACGCCGACACGGAAGAATGGCTTGACATACGCTTCAACCGCCCCATAGGCTACCTGTGGGCTTTGCTTTTCAAAAAGCTGAAGGTTACGCCAAATGTGGTTACAATCCTGTCAATTATAATAGGCGTCGCCGCAGGCTGGATGTTCCACTATCAGGACATTTTCCACAACATCGCGGGAGTATTGCTGCTTATGTGGGCGAATTTTTACGACAGCGCGGACGGACAGCTTGCGAGGATGACCGGGAAAAAGACCCGCTGGGGAAGAATGCTCGACGGCTTTGCGGGAGATCTTTGGTTCTTCGCAATCTACCTTGCCATTGTCATAAGGCTGTGGAACGAGCTTATACCTTTCACAAACGTGCATTGGAATTTCCTCATCCTGCTGCTTGCCGTTATTTCGGGCGTGTTCTGCCACGCAAAACAGTGCCAGCTTGCCGACTATTACCGCAACGTTCATATGTACTTCGCGTTCGGCAAGGACGACAGCGAGCTTGACAACTCGCGCCAGCAGCGCATTCTGCTCAACACCACGCCAAAGAAAGGGAATTTCTGGTGGCGCACCTTTTTGTACTTCTACGGCAACTACACACATTCGCAGGAATCTCTCACGCCCTACCTGCAAGACCTTCTTAATGTGATAAACAACGAGCGCGGCGGCAACATTCCCGAAAAATTCCGCCTCGACTTCCGCAAGGAAAGCAAGCCGATGATGAAATACGCCAACATACTCACGTTCAACTGGCGTGCGATAACGCTCTATGTGTCGTGCCTGCTCAACATTCCATGGCTTTACATTTTGGTTGAGATAGTGGTGTTCACCGCTCTCGCCTGCTATCTGCGCGAACGCCACGAAAAGCTGTGCCGCCAAATGACGACGCTCCTTACAAAAGGCTATTATAACGAAGGCCCGACGCTGATATAACCATGCGCAAAAAAGTAATGAACGTGTTCCTTGCCATTGGTGTCGTGGCGATAGCCGTGATGCTGTGTACGTTCGACGTTTCATATTCCGAGATATGGCAAAACCTTAGAAAAGCCGGCTGGTGGTTTTTCGCCGTGGTGCTTGTGTGGATTCCCATATACGCCATAAACGCATGGTCGTGGCGCGTTATCATTAACAACGGCAACAATGGCAAAAAACTTACGTTCTTGCTCATAATGAAGTACACCATATCGGGCTACGCGCTCAACTACGTTACCCCGGTCGGCGTTCTCGGCGGAGAGCCGTACAGGATAATGGAGCTCACGCCATACTACGGCGCGGCAAAAGCCACTTCGTCCGTCATTCTCTACGCGATGATGCACATTTTCTCGCACTTCATATTCTGGGCGTTCTCCATTTTGCTCTACCTGCTGATATATTTCAACTCCATAACCACGGCAATGGGTACTATGCTGCTCATTGTGGCGGCGTTTTGCAGTTTGGGAATATATTTTTTCATGAAAGGCTACAAAAACGGTCTTGCAATGAAAACGCTAAGAGTGTTCACCCATGTTCCGGGACTGCGCCGCAAGGCGCGAAAGTTCGTGGAGGACAAGCGCGAGACCGTGGAGCGCATCGACTCGCAGATTGCCGAACTGCACCGCCAGAACAAGCGCACGTTCTATCTGTCGCTGTTCCTCGAGTTTGCCGCGCGCATTGTGGGGTGTCTTGAAATCTGGTTCATATTCATGATACTAACCGACAGTGTGTCGTTCTGGGACTGCATACTGATACAGGCTTTCACGTCGCTGTTTGCAAATCTGTTCTTTTTCATGCCAATGGAAATGGGCACACGCGAGGGAGGTTTCGCCCTCGCCGTCGGCGGACTGGCAATGTCGGGGGCTTTCGGCGTGCTTGCAGGGCTGCTAACAAGGATAAGGGAACTTATATGGGTGGCAATAGGAATACTGCTCATAAAAATCGGGAAGAAAAACGGCGCAAACCAAACGGCAACAAACACATGAACGAAAAATTCGGAAACATAAAGGGACTTATATTCGACTACGGCGGAACGCTCGACTCGGAGGGGCGGCACTGGTCATACATTCTGCGCGAGGGTTTGAAAGCCGCAGGAACAGAATGCGGGGACGGCAGTTGGAAAGACGCTTACGTGTTTGCCGAGCGCGCCCTCGCCAAAGAGCGCATAATACTCGCGCAAGACACTTTCCGCGATGTGATGCTGAAAAAAATCGGCATTGAAATATCGCGGCTCATTGAAACAGGCGCAATCGCTCTGCCGGAAAGCGAAAAAGCGGAGTGCATCACAAAAGCCGCCGAATACTGCTACCGTTACGCGGCAAACTGCATTGAGCGCAGCCGCAATGCGCTCGAAAAGCTCGAAGGCTTCAAAATGGTGCTGGTAACAAACTTCTACGGCAATATGCACTCGGTTCTCAAGGATTTCAAACTGGATTTTTTCAGAGACATAATAGAGTCGTCATGCGTGGGAGTGAGAAAGCCCGACCCGCAGATATACCGTCTCGGAGTTGAAAACCTTGGAGTTGCCGCCGGCAACACCGTTGTAATCGGCGACTCATACGACAAGGACATAATTCCCGCGTCCTCCATTGGCTGCAAGACAATCTGGCTGAAAGGCGAGGGATGGGGAAACCCGCCCAAGGACACTTCGGCGGCTGATGCCGTGATTACAAGCATTTCACAACTTCCCCAAACACTCGGGCAAATATGTGCGGAACGATGGGTGCGTTAGTATTCTTTTACATCATCCTGCCAATACCCCTGTGCTTCATCCTGCACAACGCAGAAGCGGCGGCAACGCTGCAAGGGTGGATGCGGCGCAACGAAAGCGGACTGACAAAACGTTTCCCTAGGTTTGAAAAATTGATACGCCACTTTGGAAAGCTCAACACACTTGCATTCAGCATTGCCGCCATAGGGGAATTGCTGGTTGCGCTCCTTATAATCGTCTTTTTGATAGTCCTTGAATGCGATTACGCTGTTTGGGTGTTCACCTGCCTGTACCTGGCATTATGGGTTCGCTTCATTGCTAACACAATCCTTGCCGTGGTAATCAGAAAATACGTTCCGGGGCTTATAACATCAATCATAACCGTGGCTTACATGACTTGCACAATCATGCCGTTGCACCCTTTTTTCCAATGGCACGAAATTGTTTTGTTCGCATTGGCTGGTACGGTATTCATGGTGGCGAACATGATTGTTGCACACCGCATAGGAATATCCGTCAGCGGTTACATTCGCTACAAACTGCAAAACCGCAAAAAAAACATCTGATATAATAAAAACTACGTCCTATGTAGAAAAAATTATATCAGACATAATTCAAACTACATCAGACATAATTTTCGGTACATATAATACCTTGAAAAGCAAATGCTTATACCACCGCATTTTAATCGACTTAAATTATTAAGGTACAGTATATTACGCGATTTTCCCTTTTGACCGTAAAAATCAGTGCGCAGCATATCTTTCTGCATACAAAATGGCGGATGCGCTTTGGGGCATTCGCCATTTGTGTACGATTAGAAATCCACGGATAAACAGCCGGGCGTTCACTTCAGCCGCCACTTGCCGTTGTATTTCACGACCGGGACGGCAATCTCCTCTTTTGTGCTGTCGCCATAAGTTATGTCAACCCTGACAACCGAATACGTTTTCTTTTCGTTCGTATTCTCCGCAATGGCGTTCGCGCTTACGATGCCTTTGCGCTCCTTGCGCTCGTTTTCGGCAGCCTGTTTCAGCACGTTAACCAAGCTCTTGCGGTATCTTTCCGGGATGCTGTCGCAACTCTGCACGCACGAAAGATAACCGTCATACTCCCCTTTCAAAAGATGGGCGTATGCAGTCTCGACTATTTCCGAAGGCGTGGACTTTTCAACAATCCCTTCCTTGCTTTCAGACTTGCACGAGAGCAGGAAAGCCAACGCGGCAGCCAGCGCAACAAGTTTGTTCATCTTTACTTGTGGCGGATGAAAATGTTGATGGGAGTGCCGCAGAAATTCCAGTTTTCGCGTATGCGGTTTTCGAGGAAACGGCGGTAATGCTCCTTAACATATTGCGGCAGGTTCGCAAAAAACGCAAACGACGGCACGCGGGTGTTGGGCAGCTGGGTGCAGTATTTAATCTTAATGTACTTGCCCTTGGTTGCCGGGGGTGGTGTCTCCTCTATAATGGGAAGCATTATGTCGTTGAGCTTGGGCGTGGGAACTTTCGTGGTGCGGCGCGTATAAACGTCCTTTGCCGTTTCAAGCACCTTGAATATGCGCTGTTTTGTCATCGCCGACGCGAATATTATGGGGAAATCCACAAACGGCGCCATGCGGGCGTGAATGGCGTTGATATAGTCAAACTGAGCCTGCTGCGACCTGTCCTCAGCCAAGTCCCACTTGTTCACCACGACAACAAGACCCGTTGAGTTTTTCTGGATTACCTGGAATATGTTCATGTCCTGCGTGCCTATTCCGCGTGTTGCGTCAATCATGAGAATGGAAACATCGGCAGACTCTATGGCACGTATAGAACGCAGCACGCTGTAGTATTCCAAATCCTCGTTCACCTTGTTCTTTTTGCGTATGCCCGCCGTGTCAACAAGATAGAAGTCGAACCCGAACTTGGTGTAGCGCGTTGATATGGCGTCGCGCGTTGTGCCGGCAATGTCGGTAACAATGTTCCTGTCCTCCCCTATGAAAGCGTTTATCAGGCTGCTCTTGCCCACGTTAGGGCGGCCCACCACCGCAAAATGGGGAATGTTCTCGTCATCGTCAGCCCCACTCTCCTTGGGCATCCTCTCTATTATCGCGTCAAGCAGTTCGCCCGTGCCGCTGCCTGTTACGGCACTAACTGCCATAGGGTCGCCAAGACCGAGACGGTAGAACTCCGCGCTCGAAAACACATCGGCGCTGTTGTCCGCCTTGTTGGCGACAAGTATCACGGGGAGCTTTGCACGGCGCAATATGTTGGCAACCTCGTCATCAAGGTCGGTTATGCCGTTCTTCACGTCAACCATGAACAAAACGACATCGGCCTCCTGGGTGGCAACCATGACCTGCTTGCGTATCTCCTCCTCGAAAACATCATCGCTGTTCACCACCCAGCCGCCTGTGTCAACAACCGAGAAAGTCTTGCCGTTCCAAAGAACTTTGCCATACTGGCGGTCGCGTGTGGTTCCCGCCTCCTCGCTCACGATGGCGCGGCGGGTTTCTGTGAGACGGTTGAAAAGAGTTGACTTGCCCACATTCGGACGTCCAACGATAGCTACTAAATTTCCCATTGTTGATAGTTCGGATTGTTTGTTTTATGGTTTGTAAAAATCATTTCGGCTCGTAACCGAAACTCTCGAGCGACTTTGCGGAGTTCCTCCAGTTGGGGTTCACCTTTACGTACAACTGCAAAAACACCTTCTTGCCGAAAAACTTCTGGATGTCCCTGCGGGCTTCCTCGCCCACACGCTTCAGTGCCACGCCGCCATGCCCTATTATGATGCCCTTCTGGCTTTCGCGCTCAACGAATATCGTGGCTGCCATGCGAATGAGCTTCTTCTCGTCCTTGAACTCCGTAACGACCACCTCGACTGAATAAGGTATCTCCTTGTCGTAATACAAAAGTATCTTCTCGCGTATTATCTCGGAGACGATGAAGCGCGAAGGCTTGTCGGTGAGCTGGTCTTTGTCGAAGTATTCAGGAGACTCGGGAAGCAGTTCCACAATGCGCTTCTGCACATTGTCAACATTGAACTTGGCCTTTGCCGAAAGCGGCACGATTTCCGCCTGGGGTATCTGCTCGTGCCAATACTCCACAAGTTTCGTAACATCCTTTTCGTTGCTCAAGTCAATCTTGTTTATAAGCACGAGAATCGGTATGTTGAGCCTTTTTACCTTGGCGATGAAATCCCCGTTCTTCGACTGCTTCTCCACCGTGTCGGTTACATAAAGAAGAATGTCCGCATCCTCGAGCGACGAGACCGAGAATGCGAGCATATCTTCCTGTAACTTGTAATTTGGCTTCAGCACACCGGGAGTGTCGGAAAACACTATTTGGTAATCATCGGTGGAAACAATTCCCATAATCCTGTGGCGCGTGGTCTGCGCCTTGAATGTGGCAATGGAAATCCGCTCGCCGACAAAAAGGTTCATCAGCGTGGACTTTCCCACGTTAGGGTTGCCAACGATGCTTACGAAGCCGGCCTTGTGCATTCCTGTTTATTTTGCGCTTTTATAGTCGTAAGCCCACTTGAGATAGGACGCGCCCCAAACAAATCCAGCACCGAACGCGCAGAATATAAGGTTGTCGCCCTTCTTTAGCTGGCTTTCGTAATCCCACAAAGCCAGCGGGAGCGTCGCGCCCGAAGTATTGCCGTAACGCTGTATGTCCATCATCACCTTTTCCATGGGAACTTCAAGGCGCTTTGCCACAGCCTCGATAATTCTCACGTTGGCCTGATGAGGAACTATCCATGAAATGTTGTCCTTGTTGAGGTTGTTGCGCTCGGCTATGACGTTGCAGGCATCGCTCATGTTTGTAACGGCGAACTTGAACACCGTGCGCCCTTCCTGATGCAGGTAGTGCAAATGATGGTCTATCGTGAAATGCGTGGGCGGGCAAACGGAGCCGCCGCCCTTTTGCACGAGGAACGGAAGTCCCTTGCCGTCGGTGCGCAGATAGGAGTCTATCAGGCCGTAGTCCTCTTCGGTGGGTTCAAGAAGCACCGCACCCGCGCCGTCGCCGAAAATCGGGCAGGTGGAACGGTCGGTGTAGTCAACTATTGAGGAAAGTTTGTCTGCCCCGCAAACAACCACTTTCTTGTAACGCCCGCTGCGTATCAGGTTTGCGCCAAGCTCCAGCCCGAAAAGGAAACCGCAGCACGCAGCCTCCATGTCGAACGTATAGGCGTTGGTCATTCCCAGGCGGCCGAGGACTATGGAACCCGTGGATGGGAGATGGTAGTCGGGAGTTGAGGTGGCCATCACTAGGCAGTCTATTTCCTTGGGGTCGGTGCCTGTGCGTTCTAGAAGCTGCTTCACGGCCTTGCGTGCCATATAGCTCGTGCCGAGTCCTTCCTCGTTGAGAATGCGGCGTTCCTTAACGCCGATGCGGGTCATAATCCACTCATCGTTGGTGTCAACCATTCTCGACAGTTCGTCGTTGGTCAGCACATATTCGGGGACATACCCCCCCACTCCTGTTATTATAGCGTTTATATTGTTAGCCATTTCCTCTTTGTTTATAATACAACAACTTGAAGACTATGCGAGTTTCCCGCGCAGCCTCCAAGTTCTCATCAGATTAAATCCGGGATGAAGCAATTATGCTTCCGCCCCTTTTTCTATTGCCACCTTGCCGCGATAGTAGCCGCAATCGGGGCATACAGTGTGATATACGTACAGCGAACCGCAGTTAGGGCATACAGCGAGTGTAGGCGCCACTGCCTTGTCGTGGGTTCTGCGCTTACGCGTGCGGGTCTTGGATTGTCTTCTTTTAGGATGTGCCATTTTATTCTAAATGTTTATTGTTTGTTATTTTTATTGTATCTCCGCAGAATGGCTTTCAAGCCACTTCATTACGGCAGGATTGCATCCGCCTTCCTCATGCACACGCACCGAAGGCACGTTAAGGGCAAGCGTCTCGAATATGCGGTGGGACAAATCGAGTGTGCCGTCGGCATGCGCCTCGAGCAAATCTTCGTCATCGCTTTCCCCGCCGCCGTTGGCGCAAACCACTTTTACGTTGTCCTCCAGCTCCGTGCAGTAGTCCATGTCGTCAAGACAGCGGGTGCAGGGTACGCGAAGCACGCCTTTCACCTTTATCCCGACAACATAGTCGCATTTCACGTCCTGCGACTTTTCCGCCGTGGCTACCACATCAACGACACCGCCAACAACGTCCTCGCTGTCGAATTGCTTGAAAAAGCCTTCGTCCAGACGGAAGCTTTCGCCGCCGTCCTTATTGGCTAAATCTTTGACATTTACTGTGCAGCGTATCATATCAGTGCGTACATTCCACTAAAAGCGACCGCAAATTTATGATTTTTTCGGCTAACACGGAAGTTTATATATGGAAAATCGTCAAAAAAGCGTGTTCAACAGCGTGTTTTGCACTTTTCCGCAGCCATGCGCAAGGCGTTAGGAATAATATTTCTAATTTTGCGCCAAATTACATACTGATATGAGCGCGATAATAATGTGGTGTCTGGCCCACCTTAACTATTGGACAATAATCTTGTTCATGGCCGTAGAAAGTTCGTTCATCCCCTTTCCCTCCGAAGTGGTCGTGCCGCCGGCGGCGTGGCTTGCCGCAAACGGCGAAAACGGTCTGAACATCGTGGGCGTGGTCATAGCCGCCACCATAGGGGCAGACATTGGCGCGACAATCAACTATCTGCTCGCCATGCTCCTCGGACGGCCTATCGTGTATGCCTTCGCCCGCTCCAAAATAGGGCACATCTGCCTTATAAACGAGGAAAAGGTGAAGCACTCCGAGGCTTTCTTTGCCAAGCACGGCGTGGCGTCAACGTTCTTCGGCCGTCTTGTGCCGGCGGTAAGGCAGCTTATATCCATCCCCGCAGGCCTGGCAAAGATGCACTTCGGGAAATTCATCCTTTTCACGACTCTTGGCGCGGGCGCATGGAACATTGTGCTTGCAGCGATAGGTTTCTCGCTGTCGAAAGTGCCGGGAATGAAAACCACGCAGGACATCGCCGGCCTGTCATCTAAATACAGCCACACCATCGGCTACGCAATCCTCGCCATTGTGGCGGTAGCGTTGCTGGCAGTGATGGTAAGGGAGGCGAACAAGAAACGCAACAAAGACAAACAGTAATGGACCATCTGCCAAAAGACCCGGCAATTCTTGTGTCGAGTGTGAACATGCTTCTGCGCGACAACGAATACGACTCGTTCGAGGAACTTTGCCACTGCTTCAACCGCAATCCCGAAGAAGTCAAGGCTTTCCTGAAAGAAAACGGATACGTTTACTGCGAGGCGCAGAAACAGATACGCCCCATTGGGTTTGACGAAGCCTGAAAGCATGATAAGCAGGGACGCAATAGAGACAGCGTACAGCTTTTTCCACCAAAAAGAGAGAATATACGCGCATTCCAAAATCGGCTCGCAAAGGGACGACATCGAATACGCCATATCCTCATACACGGAAAGCATGAACAAGGAACTATACATGAAAATCTCCGGCGGCAAAGAGGGTTTCCTGCTCAGCCACGCCACCTTCGGGGACGACATGGCGCAAGCAGTGGAAAGGCTTGAGGAAATGCTCTGACGGGAATGGGCACAAAACGCGCCGCCCCTCCATGCCGCGCCATACAGAGGGAATCGAACTTCGAGCTGCTTAGGATTGTGGCGATGATGTTCATCGTGGCGCACCACTTTCTTATTGCCACCGGGAAGATTGACTACTACAGCCCTACCGCATGCGGCGGCGAGCTTGCCAACTCATTCCTCGTTTGCGGCGTTGACTGCTTCATCCTCATATCGGGCTATTTCGGCATCAAGCCCAACGCAGCCAAGTTCCTGTGGCTTGCCCTGCTTATTGCCCTTACGCTTTTGGCGGAAGCCCTGCTTGCCGCCATTCCCGCAACAGGCGGCCTCGTGAACCTGCCCTACGCCATACACCGCATTGTCCCCTTTTTCAAAGACAGCAACTGGTTCATCCCCTCCTACATAGGGCTTATGCTGCTGTCGCCGATACTCAACAAGGCTCTCGACAACGCCCCGCAAAAAGAGCTGTCGCTATGGACAGCCGCCCTCACGCTGCTGTGCCTGTACTCCTACTTCTTCAGCATCACCCCGGTTGACACCACGGGCTACAACCTCATACAATTCATATACCTGTACATACTCGGGCGTTTCCTGCGCCGCAACTGCCCCGACGTGAAAATCCCGCCGGCGGCTGCCATGTACGTGGGCGGAAGCCTCCTGGCGTATGCCGTGTCGGTTTTCGTCAAGCCGGGATTCACCGCCTTTGCCTACAACAGTCCGCAGATACTCCTGTCGTCATGCGGACTTTTCCTGCTGTTCAAAAACATAAGGCTGCGCAGCAAGGCAATAAACGCCGCCGCCTCCACCATGTTTTGCGTGTTCCTGTTCCACTACTCCATTATATACAATGTAAAAGGCGGCTGCCCCACCGCAAAGATCGTCCTTGTGTATCTCGCATCCTTCGCCGGAGGCATGGCTATAGGCGCGCTGGCAAAGCTTATGCGCCAGAGCATATGCCGCCGCAACGGAAACCATCCCGATGCACGGGAAAAAATGTCTGATGCAGGAAAAACCACATAGGACATAGAAAAAATTATATCAGACATAATCCAAACTACATCAGACCTTTTTTCGCCCCCTTGCAACACATTGAAAGACAAACGCTTGCGAATGTTTTTAGTTTTATGCCAACTATTTGGAAATCTGCATTTTAGCAATACCGGCGAAGCTGCGGCAATTTGGATTCAAGAACCGGCGCGGACACTTCGCATACCTTATGTTGCACTACACAACCGCCATTCCCGCAAAAGTAATTGCGCACGTTTTCAAACCCGCACGCCGCCTTTTGCGGCAAATTCACGCAAAAGCGCGCCAAAACGCCGCTTTCTTCCAGGCAAAGCCAAGTAAGAAAATAAATGGTGCTTTTTTTCGCAAACGCTTTGCCAAATCAAAATAAATAATTTACTTTGCAATACAGACATTAAAAAAATAGCCATTCACTAACCTTAAAAAATTAGCATTATGGTAGAAGGACAGCTAAACAAAAGCGGATTGAATCCCGACAATTTCCGTAAAACCCTTAACGGAAAGGAAATAAATCTATACACCCTGCGCAACAGCGAGGGTAACGAGGTTTCACTGACTAACTATGGCGGCGCGGTGGCAGCCATTATGGTGCCCGACAAAAACGGACGCCTTGCCAACGTCATACAGGGCCACGACAACATTGACGACGTTATCAACAGCCCCGAACCGTTCCTCAGCACCCTTGTGGGACGCTACGCCAACCGCATAGCAAAAGGCAAGTTCGTGCTCAACGGCAAGGACTACTATCTTGCCATAAACAACGGCCCCAACCATTTGCACGGCGGCCCCACAGGCTTCCACACCAAGGTTTGGGGAGTTGAGAGGGTTGACGAGAGAGCCATTGTGCTGCGCTACGTGTCGCCCTACTACGAGGAAGGCTTCCCCGGAGAACTCTGCATGACAGTGATGTTCACATTCACCGACAACAACGAGCTTATAATCGACTACAAGGGCACCTGCAACAAGAAAACCATCGTCAACATGACACACCACGGATTCTTCTCGCTTGCAGGGATAGCCAACCCCACACCGTCGGCGGAAAACGTGATTTGCCAGATAAACGCAGACTACTACCTGCCCATCGACGAGACTTCCATTCCGACCGGCGAGATACTCAAGGTGGAAGGCACACCGTTTGACTTCCGCACACCACATGCCGTGGGCGACCACATAAACGACGACGACATACAGATAAAGAACGGCGCAGGCTACGACCACTGCTTCGTGCTCAACAAGCATGAACCCGGAGAACTTACATTCGCGGCAAAAATAAAGGAGCCCGAAAGCGGAAGGACAATGGAGGTTTACACAACCGAGCCGGGCATACAGTTCTACTCCGACAACTGGGCAGACGGATACAAGGGGCAGAACGGGGCGACTTTCCCCCGGCGCAGCGCACTGTGCTTCGAGGCGCAGCACTTCCCCGACAGCCCCAACCACGCATACTTCCCCGCCGTGGTTCTGCGCCCCGGGGAAATCTACACCCAAAAGACCATCTACAAATTCGGCGTGGAAAACTGACAGGAAACGAACGACATCCAAAAACAACAACAAATAAATAACCTGATACAAAAATGAGTAATTCTAAAAAATTGAACATCATCCCAATCATAATGATGTTCCTCCTCTTCGCCATGATTGCGTTCGTAACCAACCTGTGCAATCCAATGGGCGTGATAGTAAAAACCCAATTTTCGCTGACAAACTTCGAGGCGCAGTTGGGAAACCTCGCCAATTTCATAGCATACCTCGTGATGGGCATACCCTCAGGGCTGCTGCTCAAGAAAATCGGCTACAAAAAAACCGCACTCCTTGCCATAGCCCTTGGCTTTGCAGGCGTGTTCCTTGAATATGTGTCGGGATGGGACTCCGTACAGAACTTCTGGGTTTACCTCCTTGGTGCGTTCATCGCAGGCTTCTGCATGTGCATGCTTAACACAGTTGTAAATCCAATGCTCAACACCCTTGGCGGAGGCGGCAACAAAGGAAACCAGCTCATCCAGTTCGGCGGCGTGTGCAACTCCCTTGCCGCAACCACGGTAACGATTTTCGGCGGCGCACTTATCGGAGAAGTAACAAAAGACACATCCATAAAAGACGTAACCCCCGCCCTCTACACGGCACTGGCAATTTTCGCCATTGTGTTTGTAGTCCTCGCGCTTGTTAAAATCCCCGAGCCTGCCACAAACGCAAGCAACGAAACCGCAACCACCGGAGCGTTCAAATACACCCACTTCGACCTTGGAATACTCGCCATTTTCCTTTACATGGGAGTTGAGGTAGGGCTTCCCACTTACGTGCTTCAGTATCTTTCAACCCCCGCAGACGCCGCCACTCCCGGTCTGGGCATCAGCGCGGCCGTTGCCGCGACAATCGCAGGCGTTTACTGGCTTTTCATGCTTTGCGGACGCTTCGTGGGCGGTCTGATAGGCGGCAAAGTCTCAAGCCGCACGCAGATTACCGTAGTTGCCACACTTGTGATTATATGTACGTTAATCGGCGTGTTCGGCCCGAAAGACGTTACCATAAGCATTGAGGGCGCACAAGTTCCCACCTGCGTGCTCGCCTTTGTCGTTGCCGGCCTGTTCACCTCCGTAATGTGGGGCGGAATATTCAACATGGCGGTTGAAGGCCTTGGCAAATACACCGAGTTTGCAAGCGGGATGTTCATGACAATGGTGTTCGGCGGAGCTCTGCTGGTCCCTCTGCAAGGATATATTGCCGACATTTCGGGCAGTTTCATGACAAGCTACATCCTTGTTCTTGTATGTGCGGCATATATACTATTCTACGCGCTTGTCGGCAGCCGCGTAAGGAGAACCGAGAAACCTGAAAAAATGATATACGAGTAAATTCCGCTAACAACGCCCGGCGGTGCATTCTCTCCGCCGGGCATAACCTAAAAAATAAAAGATTATGAAATTGAAAATAGATGACGTGCGCAGCCGCTTCATAAAGCATTTCGATGGCAGCACAGGAAATGTTTACGCCTCGCCGGGGCGTATCAACCTCATCGGCGAACACACCGACTACAACGACGGGTTTGTTTTCCCCGGAGCAGTTGAGCAGGGAATTATCGCAGAAATCAAGCCCAACAAGTCGCGCAAGGTTTGCGCTTACTCAATAGACTTGAAGGACTACGTTGAGTTCAGCCTCGACGATGAGCAAGGACCTTCCGCAACCCACTTCCGCTTTGTTTACGGCGTATGCCGCGAGATGATGAAGCTCGGCGTGCCTGTGGAAGGCTTCAACACCGCTTTCGCCGGCGACGTACCCCTTGGCGCGGGTATGTCATCGTCTGCCGCTCTTGAAAGCACGTTCGCATTTGCCCTCAACGATCTTTTCGGCGGAAACAAGATTGACAAGTTCACCCTCGCAAAGGTTGGTCAGGCAACGGAGCACAACTATATCGGCACAAACTGCGGCATCATGGATCAGTTCGCCTCCGTGTTCGGAAAGGCAGAAAACCTGATGCGTCTCGACTGCCGTTCCTTGCAGTACAAATACTTCCCCTGGCATCCGAAAGACTACCGCCTTGTTTTGCTCAACTCGCAAGTGAAGCACGAGCTTGCCAATTCCGCATACAACCAACGCCGCAAGAGCTGCGAAAACGTTGCCGAGGCGTTGAAGAAGCGTTTCCCCGGCGTTAACTCGCTCCGCGATGCAAACTACGATATGCTCGAAGCAGTAAAGAACGAAGTAAGCGAAGAGGACGCTTTGCGCGCAAGATACGTAATCGGCGAGAAATACCGTGTTATGGAAGTTTGCGTTGCTCTCGAAGAGGACGACTACGAGGAAGTGGGCCGCAAGATGTTCGAGACCCACCACGGCCTTTCAAAGGAATATGAGGTTTCATGCCCCGAACTTGATTTTCTCAACGATGTGGCAAAGAGCTGCGGCGTAACAGGCTCGCGCATAATGGGCGGCGGCTTCGGCGGCTGCACAATCAACCTTGTGAGCAACGAGCTGTACGACAACTTCGTGGGAACTGCAAAACAGGCTTACAAAGAGAAATTCGGCATTGAGCCTATCTGCATTGACGTTGTTATCGGCGACGGCTCGCGCAGGCTCTGCTAATTCCGGCAAAACGAAATTCCACGGCGCCTCGTTTGCGGGGCGTCGTTTTTTATTCCCAAGCAACATGAACGCCCTACAGTTTGCGGCGGCAGCCGGCTTTGCCCTGCTGGCGGTCATCACGTTCTGCCTTGCGTTTTTCCGCAAGCCCAAACCGCAACGTCCGCCGGCGCCGCACCCGCCCGGCAACTCTGAAATAAAATATTCCGCCAAGGAAAACCGCTTCACCGTACGCGGGAAGCGGCTCATACCCGTGAGTGCCGCCGTAAGCCTGTTTTTTGAACCATTCGACAAAGAACGCCATGCTGAGGAAAAATCAATGAAAACAGGTATGGCCAAGGAGAAAATCATAGAGGGGTGGGAAATGGCACGCGAACGCGCAAGAGCTACCGGCATATTCCTGCACGATGACATAGCGGCGTTCTTTGCCGGTTCGCAAATGAAAGGCTGCTTCCGCTTCACGTTCAAAGGCAAGTTTTCGCAGACAGACGAAACCATAAGTCTTGAAAAGGAGGAAAAGCTCTTCATGCAATTCATAAACGCCGTCCCTTTGCGCGTTTACCGCACAAACTATCTCGTTGCCGACAGTTCCCTGCGGCTCGCAGGACGCGTGGCGTTCATCGGCAAATGCGATGGCGGATACGAGCTTTACGACTGGAAACGGCGCAGCGGCATTTCCGATGAAAACGGAAATGCCATAACCCAAAACGCCCTTGGCAAAAAAGGAACAAACGGGCTTGAAAACATCAGCGACACACCATTCTGGCACTATGCGCTCCAACTAAACCTTTACCGTGCCATACTGGAAAAAAACTACCATCTGAGGATTTGCGCCATATACCTAATAGACGTATGCCCGGACAAGGCCTCGTTCGCAAAACTGCAAATTCCCCTGCTCGGCAAAGAGCTGCAAACCGCGCTAAGCCTTATCTCAAATCCCTCAACCGTTTTACCCGCGAATTGAGGTGTGGCAAAAGAAGCAGCATATCCCCTACACCCTGTTTCTTATTTTCATATAATGATACAGTAATGCTATCCGACAAATTGTGTTTTTCACAAAAGGCTTTTAACACATTGATTTCAAAAAGAATAATTTACGAATGGTACTTCCTGTAACGATATGTTTTCCAGAGTGTTGCAAGTGGCAGAAAAAAGTTCTGATGTAGTCTGGATTATATCAGACATAATTTTTTCT